>CALCUH010000188.1 GCA_937907165.1 uncultured Bacteroidales bacterium
CAGAATGATCGAACAAGGATTCGTAGAATATCAAACACCTATCTTGACAGCATCAAGTCCAGAAGGTGCTAGAGACTTCGTTGTTCCATCAAGAATGAATCCGGGACAATTTTACGCATTGCCTCAATCACCGCAACAATTCAAACAATTGTTGATGGTTGCGGGAATTGATAGATATTTCCAAATTGTGAAGTGTTTCCGAGACGAAGACCTTCGCGCCGATCGTCAACCGGAATTCACCCAGATAGATTGCGAGATGTCCTTTGTTGAACAAGAAGATATTCTCAACATCTTCGAAGGTATGATAAAACATATTTTCAAGTATGTGAAAGGTATTGATTTCAAAGATCCTTTCCCGAGAATGACTTGGCACGAGTGCATGCGCCTATATGGTTCGGACAAACCGGATATGCGTTTTGGCATGACTTTCGTGGAATTGAAGGATTTGACAGAAGGACATGGTTTCAGCGTATTCGATAACGCGAAGTTTGTAGTAGGTATTTGTGCTGAAGGTTGTGCGGAATATACAAGAAAACAATTGGACCAATTGACTGAGTTTGTGAAGAAACCACAAGTCGGTGCAAAAGGTTTAGTATATGTGAAGTTTGAAAAGGACGGCTCATTGAAATCTAGTGTGGATAAGTTCTATTCACAGGACGATTTGAAAGTTTGGGCAGAACGATTCAACGCAAAGCCGGGTGACTTGATGTTGATTCTCTGCGGAGAAGATGCGGACAAGACACGTAAGCAAATGAATGAGTTGAGACTCGAAATGGGCGATCGTCTCGGACTTAGGGACAAAAACAAATTCGCTCCTTTATGGGTAATCGACTTTCCTCTATTCGAATGGAGTGAAGAGGATCAAAGGTTCTACGCAATGCACCATCCATTCACAAGTCCGAAATTAGAGGATGTTCAGTACTTGGATAGCGATCCGGGTCGTGTTAGGGCAAATGCTTATGATTTGGCAATGAATGGCGTGGAACTTGGAGGAGGCTCAATTCGTATCCACGATTCTGAACTTCAGAACAAGATGTTCCAATTACTTGGATTCACACTGGAAAAAGCCATGGATCAGTTTGGCTGCCTTATCAATGCGTTCAAGTTTGGTGCGCCACCTCATGGAGGTTTGGCATTCGGTTTGGACCGTGTCGTTTCCATGTTGGCTGGTTTGGATTCAATCCGCGATTGTATCGCCTTCCCTAAAAACAATGCTGGTAGGGATGTGATGATTGATTCACCTTCAGCCATAGATGAAGCTCAGTTAAAAGAGCTTTGTCTAAAAATAAATTTGTAATATTTTCCATATATTCATAGTTTTATTATTTTGTTGTGACACTGCTTCGTGAGAAGCGGTGTCCTTTTATTTTGTGGATAACTTAAACCCATTTTGTATCCGTTCCTAAATATTCTTTATTATCTTTGGTTAGATGCAGGATATACTTGCGTCGCAATATAATATTAGACAATTATGCAAAACAGAATAATACCGCCATCGGAACTCATAGTAAATGAAGACGGATCCATTTTCCATCTTCACCTCAAACCGGAACAACTGGCAGATACGATTATCCTTGTTGGAGACCCCAACAGAGTGGATATGGTAGCCTCTTATTTCGACAAAATCGAATGTGACGTGCAAAGCAGGGAATTCCATACCATTACAGGTCTTTACAAAGGGCGTAGGATTTCTTGCATATCACATGGAATCGGAACAGATAATATCGATATTGTCGTGACCGAACTAGATGCGCTTAAAAACATCGATTTAACGTCTAGGACAATCAAACCGGAACATACCACGCTTACCATGGTAAGAATCGGAACGTCTGGAGGCTTACAAGATTTCTGCCCAGTAGGCTCATACGTCGTTTCTAAGCGCTCGATAGGATTCGACGGTATGCTTCGATACTATGAGATCCCCCAAGGGGTATTAGACGAGGATTTCGAGCGGAAATTCTGTGAACATACAGAATGGAACGCTAAAATGGCCACTCCATATGTTGTTTCGGCAGACGAGGAACTAGTTTCCAAAATAGGCAAAGACATGGTGATGGGTGTGACAATTTCAGCTCCAGGATTCTACGGACCGCAGGGTAGATATGTGCGTGTTCCACTGGCCCAACCGAAATTGAACGAGAAAATAATGTCCTTCGAATATAACGGCGAAATGATCACCAATTTCGAGATGGAGAGTTCGGCCGTAGCTGGCATGGCAAAATTATTAGGTCACAAAGCCATGACCGTCTGCTGCATCATCGCAGGTCGAGTGAACAAAGAGATGAACACCGCCTACAAAGGTAGCATGGAGGAATTGGTGAAAACAGTTTTGGAAAGAATCTGACAAAGATAGTATGGGCAAAATAACAGAGTGTTCCTTCTATGATTTGATCCCCCAAGGATCTAAAATCATCGTCGGATTGAGCGGAGGAGCCGACTCAATGGTATTGTTAGACTCGTTGCACAAACGAGGTTATATGTGCATTGCGGCACATTGTAACTTCCATTTACGTAGCGAAGAGTCTAATCGAGATGATATGTTTGCCCATTCGCAAGCAAAACTCAGAAATATTCCCTTTTTCCGCATGGATTTTCACACAAATGAATATGCTTCAATCCGTAAAATCTCCACGGAGATGGCCGCTCGTGAACTTCGCTACCAATGGTTCGAAGAACTGAAAGAGAGATTAAAAGCGGACGTGATCGCTGTCGCACACCATGCCGACGATTGCATAGAGACGATGCTGATCAATCTTTCAAGAGGAACTGGATTGAAAGGATTGGCGGGTATAAAAGCAAAGCAAGGGAATATCGTCAGACCATTGCTGAAATTTACGAAAGAGGAAATTCTCCAATATGTGTCTGACAACAACCTGGAATATGTTGACGACTCCACCAATTTCGAATCTGTCTACACAAGAAATAAGTTCAGAAATCAGATCATTCCATTATTAGAACAAATCAATCCATCAATACGTAAGAACTTGATAACCACGATGGAACACCTTCGTGAGACGGAACAATTCGTCACGCATCAATTAACCCCAATAAAGGAAAGGATTTTACAACCATATAATGGAGGTTACAAAATTTCCATCCAAGAGACACTTTCCAATCCAAACGCACGTTTCATCCTATACGAAACCATCTCAGATTTCGGTTTCTCTTCTGACGTGGTCGATAAAATGCTGAAATTGGGAACAGACAACTCCGGAAAACATTTTTTCAGTCCCCAATATGAGTTGCGTTGCGAACGTGAAACTTGGGAAATTCTTCCAATCCGACCAAACGTTGAGAAGGAATTCATTATCCAAGATATTCACGACGTTCAAAATTTACCCATTCACCTATCAATTAAAGCTTTTTTAAGCCCCCAAGCGACCATAAAACCCAATCCTAACCTTTGTTACGTCGATAAAAACAAAATATCTTTTCCATTAACGCTAAGACATTGTAAAATAGGAGATTACTTCGTTCCATTCGGCATGAAAGGTCGTAAGAAGACCAGTGACTTCTTTATCGACAACCACTATTCGCAATCTCAGAAGGAAAATTCTTGGGTTTTAACCACATCAAAAGGGGAAATAATCTGGTTGGTCGGGAAACGGGCGGACAATAGGTTCAGAATCGACGATACCACTCAACAAACAATCATTTTTTCCATAGAATAATTGAGTCTACCTTTTTCTTGCCTCGACCTCTTTCTTTACCTCATCTAACCATTCGCCGAAACGAATAAAAATATTCTTAGGATTTGACGAACGAGACATTTCGTCTAATATAGGAGCAGGTTCAAAAGCATTTCCGGAAGTAATCATCCGATAAATGGTAGTCCAATCAGGAACACCGCCTAAATTATGATCATCGATAAACAAATGCGCATTTACTTTATTAGAAATCATACCTTCGGTCAACGCTTCCCCCTCTTCAAAATAAGGTGCATTAACAGAATCAAAAACGAGACCTCGTTTTTGGCACCATTCAAGCGCCTGGTCCAAATAATCGCCTGTACGAACCGTCCATAAAATCAGTGCATGATGTTCCTCTTTCTGTAACTTTTTCAGCACATCCACCGCAAAAGGTCGCTCTTCACCTATTTCAGGGAAGCAGTTCTCCACAATCGTTCCGTCGAAATCTACCGCTATTCGCATTGTTTCTCTTCAAATTTCTTAATGGAAGAATTCAATAAATCTTCCAAATCATTTCTATTCGGTCTGCAGAAAAAAAGCAGAAAAACAAGACACACACCGACGCATAATAGCGCCGACTTGGAACCATAGACTAAATAGGCGAAGTAATTTAACGCTAAAGCCACCCATATGATGGTCAACCTCACGAAAAACCACTTCGATATATGTTTTTCTAACGTTTTTCTATCGTCAGTTTGGGGCATCTTCACATGCGTATACGAATAGTAACACTTCATCGAAATAGGAATACCCAACAACATCGTCATAATGGCGATCGATTCCCCTGTGATACGGTCGGATTCGTCATATACCATCGTAGATGTCTTATAAAAGATGAATGTCAACGCCATGACAGCCAACAACACAACCGCCACCACCCAAAAAACAACTAAAAGTTTCTTTATCCAATCCATAAGCGTTCAATAATTACATGATTTTATAAGGCGTCCTGTTCACAATAGAGCGACCGAGCGTCACTTCATCCGCATACTCCAATTCATCACCAATAGAAACACCTCTCGCAAGCGTGGTAACCTCCACGTCATACTTGGAAAGCTTTTTATAGAGGTAAAAGTTGGTCGTATCGCCCTCCATAGTCGGACTAAGCGCCAAAATCACCTCCTTAATTCCTCCTGCGTCCATTCTGGACAGCAATTCATCAATGGCCAAATCCGATGGTCCAACACCATCCATAGGCGAAATGACACCACCTAAGACATGGTATAAACCATGAAATTGCTGCGTGTTTTCGATGGATATCACGTCGTTTATATTCTCTACGACACACACGGAAGAGGGATCTCGACGCTCGTCCGCACAAATGCCGCATATTTCAGTATCGGAAATATTATGGCACACTTTACAATATTTGATATCATTCCGTAGGGTAATAAAAGAATTGCCAAATTGTTCCACATCCTCACGACTCTGACGCAAAAGATAAAGGACCAACCTCAAAGCTGTCTTCTTTCCAATTCCCGGCAATTTGGAAAATTCTTTTACCGCATTATCTAATAAAACGGAAGAACATTGGTTATCCATCACAAATTTTCTCTAAATAACATAAAACAAATGTACTAAAAAAGGTAATTATAGAAAAATAATTAACCTCACGAGAATCGAATATTTGAACCCGATCTTATATCTGGGCACGAAATTTTAAAATTTAAGGAATAGGAGGATTTATGGAAAAATGGTTATGAATTATTCACAATCGTAAATGCACATTTGTAAATACACAATTTATTAATTAATAAATATTACAAATGTAAAATAATATAATATAAACATCGCTTTACAACTTTAAACCGCCAAAAAGTACTGAATTTTACACATTAATTTATTATTTTGTAAAGCAAATACAAATGTAAAAACTGACAATATACGTTGCATTAACTAAACTAATACATGTATGATAATAGACTAATATTCAATACAATAACTAAACAATATTAAACAAATACTTCATAAGAAAGTGGCATTATATCACACTATTATGTAAAATACAAAAAAAACAATCAATAACAATGACGTATACTTTTATAAAGTATTTATTATCAAATATTTAATACATTAAAGTTAAAGTTGCGATTTAATAGTATAAAAAAGACGATTAAAGAAGATTATTAGGAGATGATTATACAATGGTTATATGGGGGAAAGACAAAAGAATAGACGAGAAATATAGGGGCAAAGCAACCCCACGGAAGCATATAACAATGTTTTTGTTCCAGAAAGAACTAAATAGAAACAATGGCGTCTCCAAATATAAGAATGCGCTTATAGACAGACTATTATTATGATTTTATATTCAGGAAGCATATTCCACCATGTTTTTTTAATAAACAATGGTCTTTAAGTTTCCCAAAAACACTTAATACATACGTAAACATGACCAACGTACTGGAAATCATCTCTAAATATAAAAAAATTCATGTGATATGATCATAGACGAACCTTATTTCCTAAGTTTTTATCATATAAATGAGATGCACTTTAACTTATTTTACAATTTTACAAACGTCAATGTTATGTTTTTGTAAACTTACAATTCATTATTTACAGAAGTAAAACAACAAAAATTTTACATTATTCACATGTGTAAAATAAATTATTATTACTTTTGTAAAGTACATATTTTACAAGAATAAATGAATACACGTATCGCTGAAATCATAAAAAAGGAGAATCTAACGAATTCGCAATTCGCTCAGCTGGTCGGCATACAAGCTTCTGCCGTCACTCACCTATTAAACGGCAGAAATGAGCCAAGTTTACAGGTTACGAGGAAGATTCTTGACACATTTCGTGGAATTAACTCAGATTGGCTTATTCTCGGAATCGGCGACATGTATAGAAAAGCGCCTGAAAGCACTGAAAACAAAGAGATTACAAAACAAAAGCCGCAAACTCAACCTTATCAGCAATCGTTATTTCCCGATGTTCCGATACCCACATCAGAATATGGCAAGGAAAACGAGTTAAGTAACAAAGAAAATACGGCAAGCGAAATTTCGGCTCCAACGACGGCAGAAACAAATATGAGCCAAAATTATTCCACCCCTTATCCGCAACAACAAGAACAAATTGTACAAAATCCGCAACCTATCAAACAACAGGTAAAACCAGTCGAAACTGTTCCAGAAAAAAAGGAGAAACAAGAATCAACTCCTGTTCCTCCTCGTATCGTAAAAAAAATTATCGTATTCTATTCAGACAATACCTACGAAGAATACGGCGCCCAACTCAACAATTAGTTGAACATACTCTTAAACCTCGAAAGGAAGCTCTTCTTAGCGCTTTCCGTAGGCACCATATTATCGGATTTCTCAAGATCCTCAAAAATCTTCTTTTCGTCCTTGGAAAGATGCTCAGGGATATAAACGCCTATATTCACCAACAAATCTCCGTTTCCATAACCATTTACCGATGGTAAACCTTTACCTTTCAAGCGCAACACCTTACCCGGTTGGGTACCAGCATCGATCTTCACCTTCACGATAGAATCCACAGAAGGAATCTCAGCCGTACCACCGTTCACCAACATCGGTATAGAGAACAATGCGTTGTAAATAAGATCATTTTCGTCGCGTATAAGCTCCTTATCCGGCTCTTCCTCTATCAACACCTGCAAATCACCATCAATGCCCCCATTTCGAGCCGCATTGCCCTTACCCTTCACGCTGAAGGACATACCGTCGGCAACACCTGCAGGAATCTTTACTGGAATGACTTCCTCCTCCTGTACAATACCAGAGCCACCGCAATGCTTACATTTCTTCGTAATCGTCGTACCCATACCATTACAGGTCGGACATTCAGACTGAACCTGCATAGCGCCGAAAAGAGAATTGGTGACACGATTCACAACGCCTGCGCCACCGCAAGTCGTACATTTCGTGACAGAATTGCTATCCTCCGCACCTGAACCGTTGCAAGAGGCGCATTTGACATAACGTTTCACCTTCAGTTTCTTCTCTACACCTGAAGCGACCTCCTTAAGAGTGACCTTCACTCGCACGCGTAAATCGGAACCTTTGCGGACTCTTTGTCCGCCGCCTCCGCCGAATCCGCTAAATCCACTAAAGCCACCGAAATGGCCGCCAAAAATATTTCCAAACTGCGAGAAGATATCATCCATAGACATACCTGCGCCGCCAAAGCCGCCACCCGCACCAAAACCGTCCAATCCGGCATGACCATAGCGATCATAACGGGCACGTTTGTCGGCGTTACTCAACACGTCGTAAGCCTCCGCCGCCTCCTTGAACTTCTCCTCAGCGTTCTTATCGCCCGGATTCTTATCAGGGTGGTATTGGATGGCCAACTTACGGTAAGCCTTCTTTATTTCATCAGCAGAAGCGTCTTTGGAAATCCCCAACACTTCATAATAATCTCTCTTTGCCATAGCTATATATATTACTGACCTACAACAACCTTAGCGAAACGGAGCACCTTGTCTTTCAACATATACCCCTTTTGAGTACAATCGATCACCTTACCCTTCATATCATCCGAAGGTGCAGGAATCATTGTTATTGCTTCATGGAAATCAACATTAAAATCAGCGCCCTCAGTCTCAATAGGCGTCACACCATTCTGAGCGAGGAACGAATTGAACTTGCCGTAAATCAAATCCACACCCTCCTTCAGAGAGGCTACTTCCGTTGCCGACTCCAAAGCGCTCATTGCTCTTTCCAAATCGTCAATCATAGGAAGCATGTTTGCGAATATTCCTTCACCGGCAGACTTGATCAACTCCGCACGCGCCTTCAAGGACTGCTTCTTGTAGTTCTCGAAATCTGCGTACAGACGAATGTAATCATCATGCAGCTTAGCACATTTCTCCTCAAGTTCCTTCACCTTGTCGGCATCCGAAACCTCCTCAGCCGCATTCGTCTCAGATCCAGTTTCCTGTTCCTCCGCATTCTCTGCTGCCGTTTCCGCTCCGTTCATTGTCTGATCTTGTGTCACTTCCTCATTTTCAATCGGTTGTGATTGATTTTCCATCGTTGAATTTTCTTCCATTATATAATCTATTTCTTAATTAATCTACTGTATATACTATCTCAATATTTTATCTATCAAAAATTTTGCCATCCAATCCATGTCTGACAAAAATGGTCATTCTGGCACTATGACGGACAAAATGTCGGTTAAAAATCCGATAAATTCTGACATTTTATCACTTTCCCAAATTCTTCAGGCGAGCATATTTCATCAAAATTTTCCGTTCTCCCTCATTTTGGAAATTAATGGTCAACTTCGTATCCTCATTGACCCGCTCGATAGCAAGCACCGTTCCTCGCCCGAACTTCTCGTGTTCCACCCAACATCCTACCTCTATGCCATTGACGCTTGTAACCTCCGCCGCAGGAGCGGATGTAGGAACACTCTTCGCCAACGGTTTTAACTTACGAGGGGCAGAATATGTTACCGGACGAGCGATAGGCTCCTCATGTTCCTCCTCATACGATTTACTCTTCCAAGGCTTCGAGAACGGACTTCTTCCGCCACCAAAAGAGGTGGGGAAGTCATCCTCTTCGTCCCAATCCATTCGATTACTCTTCGGTCTTGAAGAGAAATTCGCAGGAAGATCAAGAAGAGATGCATCAATATCCTTAATAAATCTACTAGGTAAAGTATTCTTGGTCATACCATTACGGAAACGAGACATAGCGTAACTGATGCAACAATTCTCCTCCGCCCGAGTAATCGCAACGTAAAACAATCTTCGTTCCTCCTCAATACCGTCTTCGCTTCTCAAGGACATATCCGAAGGGAACAACTCCTCCTCAACACCCACCACGAATACGTTTTTGAATTCCAAGCCCTTAGCGGAATGAACGGTCATCAACGTCACCTTATCATTATCATCACCGCCATCATCGTCCAAATCAGAGACAAGAGAAACCTTCTGCAAGAAATCTGAAATAGTCGTCAGTTCCTCACCCGTCTCCTCTTTCCTTGATTCGCAGAACTCATGGATACTACTCAATAACTCATCAATATTCTCCAACTTACTCATGCCTTCGGCGCTTTTGTCGCTTTCCAAATCCATACGGATGCCCGTATCGAGCACCATTTTTTTCGCAAACTCATAAGCATCGCTAGACTCCACCATCTCATTCAGAGACTCAATCATGCCACGGAATTTCGCCAATTTATTAGCCGTTCCGGCATTGACGGGCAAGTTAAATTGAAGAGGGTCAGAGATAACATCCCAATAAGAAACCCCTTGGCGCAAAGCCGTATCGGATATTTTCGCCACGGAAGTATCTCCGATACCCCTTGCGGGATAATTGATGACACGGCGGAAAGCCTCCTCATCGTCATGGTTCAGAATCAGACGGAAATAGGCAAGCACGTCCTTAATCTCCTTACGTTGATAAAAAGAGTGTCCGCCATGGATTTTGTAAGGAATGGCACGCTTACGCAACGACTCCTCAAAAACACGGGACTGTGAATTAGTACGATATAAAACCGCCATATCCTTGTTAGCGTATTTTCCAGAAGACAACATACGGCTCATCTCCGCGACAATCAAATTCGCCTCGTCAATATCTGAATATGAGCTTATTACCTTTACCTTACTACCATTCTCACGTTCCGAATAGACATTCTTCTGAAGTTGTCTTTTATTCTTTTCAATCAAACTATTCGCAACATTGACAATATTAGGCGTCGAACGATAATTCCTTTCCAGCTTGAAAACCTTACATTCCGGATAAACCTCACGGAACTTCAAAATATTTTCGATATTCGCCCCACGGAAAGAGTAGATGCTCTGCGCGTCGTCACCGACCACACAGACATGATGATGCTTATCCGCCAACTTTTTCACAACCAGATGCTGAGCGAAATTCGTGTCCTGGTACTCATCCACCAAGATAAAATCGAACTGCTCCTGATAGAAGGCAAGCACCTCCGGAAAATCACGGAATAATATATTGATATACAATAATATATCATCAAAATCCATAGCCGAAGCCTTGTAACATCGGGCAAAATAAGCGGAATAGATTTCGGATAGGCGAGGAATCTTCGCATAGCCGTCATTCGCCCTAAGATCCTGCCGATTGGCATAGACATCAGGCGTAATAAGATTATTCTTTAATTGGGAAATACGGGACAAGACCGCTTTAGGCGTATATTTCTTCTCATCCAACTCCATCTCCTTCACGATGTTCTTTATCAGACTCTTAGAGTCGGACGTGTCATATATGGAAAAATTAGATTTATAGCCCAACTTCTCGGCCTGCTGACGTAAAATCCTAGCGAAGATGGAATGGAACGTTCCCATCCACAAGCGTCTGGACACCCCCGCATAGACAAGATCATCGATACGGGACTTCATCTCATCCGCAGCCTTATTCGTAAAAGTCAGCGCCAATATGCGACCAGGATCATAACCATTCTTCAGCAAACAAGCGATTTTGTAGGTCAACACACGCGTCTTTCCCGATCCGGCACCCGCCACGACCAACGAAGGTCCATCGTTATAAATTACCGCATTTCTCTGACTATCATTTAATTGGCTTAACATCTCTTCCATTAGGATTATACTCTAAATTCGACTACGAAGATACGCTTTTTTCTCGTAACTTTGCGGTAAGAAATTAGCAACTTATATATCATGTTAGAACAATATCATGTGATTTTAGCCTCCAATTCACCAAGGAGGAAAGAGTTATTGTCAGGCTTGGACATTCCATTCGAAATAAAAACCATCAAGGGATTGGAAGAGAGTTATCCCGAAACGTTGCAAGGCGGCGACATTCCTTTGTTCCTAGCGAAACAGAAGGCGCAAGCCTATGATTCCGAACTCAAAGGCAACGTGATGATTATTACGGCAGACACGATCGTATGGCACAATGACGAAGTGATGGGAAAACCGAAGAGTAGGGAAGAGGCCATAGAGATGCTAAAGAAACTATCAGGAGACACACACCAAGTATTCACTGGCGTATGCGTGAAAACAGTAGAGAAGGAAGTCTCGTTCGTAGCCTCGTCCGACGTGAAATTCGCCCCATTATCCGAAGAAGAAATCATCTATTACATAGACAAATACAAACCATTCGACAAAGCGGGATCCTACGGCGTGCAGGAATGGATAGGCTATATCGGCGTGGAACACATCAACGGCAGTTTCTACAACATCATGGGATTGCCCATCCAAAGATTATACCAAACACTTAAAGAATTCTAAATCAACAAAAAAGGAACCGATTCTCCCACGAAGGAGACGGTTCCTAGTATATTTAAGCGAATTATGATTCTATCTGGAATATTTGGAAGAAATCCTGACACGCGTCTTCAACTCATCCCAATCCACAGCATTCAGCGCAATTGAAGCGTCCTCATAACCAATCTGCAGGATATCCTCCGCCTTAGAAGCGTCGAACATACCGAACTCCCTCGCACGGAAAGTCTCAATCAAGATATCGCACTCTTTTTTCTGCTCGATGGTATTACCATTCACCGCAAGGTGGAAAACGCGCTCAGAGACGTCGAAAATGCCCTCAAACGCATCCTCAGGTGTAATAGGATTGACATGCACGCCTATAATGAGTTCGCACCCTTTCTTTCGAAGGATATTAGCAGGTAAATTACAGAACAAACCACCATCCACGTATAACTTATCACCGATTTTCATCGGCTTGAAGAAAATCGGCACGGAAGCAGATGCGATTACACAATCAATCAAAGGGCCTTCATCGAAATAGACATTCTTGCCCTCATTCAGTTCTGTCGCATTGACAACTAGAGGGATACGCAAATCTCCAAAAGTTTCAGCCTTTATTTTGTCATCAATGAATTTGCGGAACTGGTCCATTCTTGTCAACCCGCCATGGCGAGGCATCGTCAGTGAGACCATGTGATACAAATCACTCTTTTTAATGAATTGGCAAATATCCTCCGGAGTATTACCATCAGCATATAAAGCACCCATAATCGCACCAGCGCTCACACCTGAGATATAATCGATTTCTATACCACGTTCCTCAAGCGCCTTCAACACCCCCAAATGAGCAATACCTTTAGCGCCGCCACCACTTAGAGCCAAACCGATTTTTAATCCCTCAAACATATTTACATTACTATTTAATCATTCGACATAACAACCGGAAAGAAAAGTCAAATTCCTTTCCTAAATCGAATGTAAAAATAATAAAATATTAATTAATATCCTTTCCTTTTATTTTTTTCAAGTTCATCCAACAAAGATTGTGGAATTCTTTCCTTTCCTTCCTTCAAAATACATTTATGGCAAGCCATCTCCTGATTATACATACGACCGATGCAATAATTGGAGTGGTCGCAAGAGACGCGCGCATGCTCGTCCTCACGCATCTCATTCACAAAATTAGGATTATTGAGCAGAGCCCTAGCCATCGCGACAAATTCGAAACCGTCACCGAGAACTTCCTCAATCTTATCTCTGGAAATCAGACCACCAATGTAGCAGAGTGGCATCTTCACCGCTTCACGGAAACGTAAAGCATCCTCAAGGAAATAAGCCTCACTAAATTTAACAGGAGGGACCATGAACGGACCGCCGATACGAACTAAAATATTCATCAGCAATTGCTTCATGTAATAAGACATCGTGCGGAAAGGCATAGCGCCGCGCATCACATGCATCGGAGCGCTACTGACGAAACCGCCGCTCAAAACAAGGCAATGGAGCCACTTCAAGGCTCTCATCGATTTCCATTCCATGACGACAATAATCGCGCATGTTCATCTTCACCAAGACAGCCATATCATCTTTTGCGGCCTTCATCACCTCGTCCATGGACATCTTCATAAAACGCATACGATTCTCCAAAGAGCCACCGAACTCATCCTTCCTATGATTGGTGGAAGGCGAAAGGAATTGGCTGATCAGATAACCGTGTCCTGCATGCAGTTCTATAGCATCGAATCCAGCCTCTCTGGCCAATTCGACACCCAATCCGAACGCCTTAGCGCTCTCTTCGATCTCTTTCTTATCCATACCATGGACAAAAGTTGGAGAATAAAGGTTGAATCCTGTAGAAGCGGAGATTGGCGTACATCCGCAAATGCTACGATGCGACATGTTACCGCAATGTCCGATTTGAATACTGGCAGCAGCCCCTTCCTTATGGATAGCGTCCGTTATCTCCCTTAAAACAGGAACATTCTCCTTTTTCAACCATAGCTGGTGAGGGAAAGAAAGTCCGCTTTGCTGCACGGAAGAGTAGGCGAGAGTAGTCATTCCGATTCCACCCGCGGCGACCGACTTATGGTAATCATAAAGCATTTGCGAAGGGGCGTTCCCCGGACACATACCTTCAAAGGCAGCAGAACGTATCGTTCTATTCCTTAATGTCAAAGGCCCAATTTTTGCGGGCGTAAATAACAACGAAGCCATACCAATTGCGTTTTAATATTATATAAAAGTCCCCTAATAAATAAAAGGAATCATGCGTTTAAGCTGCAGATTCGCCATTTCAGGGAACATCTCCTTGTATTTCTTATGAATTGAGTTCGCTCTAGGAGCCAAATTGGCGAAAGTCCACAAAGCGAAAACAGCACCAGCCCAAGACCAAGTCAAGACAGCGAAGCCGACCCATTCGACCCACTCGCCGAAATAGTTGGCGGAAGTGACATAATTGAAAAATCCGCCTTTAGGCAAATAATGGTTGGTATCTCCCGGTTTCCGAAGATGGCGGACGATATGGTCGGAGTGCAAATTAATGGCCATTCCCGCAAAGAAAAGTACGACACCAATCCAAAACTGAGGTTTGGCCAACCATTCTTCCGTATACATTCCATCCGGAGAAATGTGAAAAATCCATCCGCCCTGCATCAATCCGTTTAAAGTATTGAAAATCACCCCCATCAACATGATGACAATAGGCATACGGCTCTTTCCCTTCATAAGGAAAGGGAAGATGAAGGACCTTTGGAAATAATGCAATTGAAAAAGCAAGAAAAAAATCAACGGCACACAATCGAACTGTCTATCAGATGTCAGCCAACACATAGTCATCACCAAGAAAACTGGAGCTTCCATCAAAATCCATCCCAATTTATTGGGAACGGACGCACCCCATTTCTTGCTAATCATTATTCCGTATCCCGCATCCACAAAATAGAGCGAAATAAACACAATCACGGCAATAGCCGCCATTACCATTAAAAAGATATTGAACATTGTCTAACTAAAAACAAAAAACATACCTTTATACTTCGCTTGCGAAATTAATACAATTAGATTAAATTTGCGCAATTAAATGTATATTTATTTTTACCTTTACCTATGATAGGGATGTAAATCCCCTTAAACTAAAAGTTGTCTGGCTGTCGTCAGACGTCGCCCTAAACGGTTTGCTTTAAGTTGAAGGCGAAAAAAGAAATGCCGACGGATTGCTCCATCGGCATTTTTTTATCAACAAGATCGATGTCCATATCGACCACGGTCATTTCATTAACACATATTCTTTATAACAAGGAATCACCTCACAAGCACTTTTTTGCCTTCCACCAAATAGATGCCATCAGGCAATCCCTCTATAGTAGTAACACCTTCCCTGTAATTTACAACGCGTTCAACCTTACCTGTCAGACTATAGACAACGGCCACACCGTCGTTTCCAGCCTTCAGGAACAATGTCTGACCAACAGCGTACACACAAATAGTCTGGTTCAAGACGTTGTCAAGCAAGATATCATCAACAAGGGCGCTCTCGTCCTTGTTAAACTTAGGGAAAGAAGTAGTTTCACCTTTGTACCATTTTTTGTAAAGGATAGTATCCTGTTGGGCGTTTAACTCACCCACACCAAGATTCAAAGCTTTCAAGAAATCGGCTGATTTCATCTCTGTCGTATTAGATGCCACCACCAAATGGTTCACATGAACCGAATTCTCACAATAAGCGTTTGATACGAACAATACACTATCATAATAACACTCCTCCACATTAGGATCCAAATCCTCGAAGATGAACGGACTTCTCAGACCTGTTGTATCGGACTTGTTCACGACACAAGAAGCGTAGCAATTAACCAACGATGAATTACCCAGTTCCACACCAATGAAGCCGGCAGCTTTTCCTTGAGCCGTGATATCACCCGTATTATAGCAATTAGCGATCCAACACTGATCAGCCACCGCGCAAAAACCCGCCACACCTTCCCGATATGTGCTCTCGACGGATGCCTCATTTCCACAATTCACGATAGTTGTGGATTTAGCACTCGCGCAAATACCACCCGCATAATATCCGCTGAACGAGGAATTTTTGACTACCAAATCCTTGATTTGCGCACCATTAGCATGCGAAATAAGAGCGGAGAATTCAACATTAGTCACATTGAGGCCATAAATGGAGAAACCATTTCCGTCCAACACACCGGAGAATGCCTTTCCGTCAGTCAATCCCTCATCACCTCCGATAGGCATCCAGCCATTGGCAGATTCTCCAGACATATCTATATCATCCATGAGACGTCCGTAAATGTGATTAGCGCCACCATTGACAGCGTCACGGAAAAGGCTCAAATCCTTTCCGTTATAAATCAGATAATAACCATCCTTGTCTTGCGTGAGAAAACCTTCCTTCAACACCTTAGAAACCATGACAACAGTATCACCCTTCACGCTCTTGCCATCGAATCCGTCAGCGAAAACATAAGAGAAAACCTCGCTCGGACAAACCGGCAACTTCAAATCAGAAGAGAATATCTCATTATCAAAATAATCGCCGCGATAAGTCACAACATAAGAAGCGTCAGCACTCAATGCCACATTTTTGAATATAGGAGTATCATCCTTTCCTGTGGTTTGCGACCACTCCAAAAGCGTAACCTTGTAGCCGAACAGAGAATCAGTCACCACTTTCATTTGATCGACAATACCATTCAACGACTTCAACACCTTACCACTTTGGAAAGAGGACAAATCATACAAAGTAATCGCCACCTCCAACGAAGAATTAACCTGAGCGCAATCTGACAAAGAGAAACATGCGGAAAACAAATCGGACGAAGAACTTCTGAATTGTCCAGTAATGCTACCAGTAGCCAAACCGCTGATTTTGTTCGCGTTATAGCAATTGATAATACCCTTGCCATCATAAGAACCAACGATACCTCCCGCAATTCCCATGTAGATCCAGCCATCCTTTTCATTCGCAAATAAGCTGCAAGCTTTCACATGCCCGAGGTTATAGCTATTAATGATTTGGGCATCTTGGGCGTATCCGCAAATACCACCCACATTATCACCTCCGACAATTGTTCCGCTATTGCTGCAATTTGCGATATTGCCCTTCACCATATCCTTTCCAGAAAGAATTCCGCCCACATTTTTCAGACCGATGACACTACCTTTAAAGTGACAATTGTTAAAAAAGCACTTTCCTGCGGAACCATAACCGCTCGACACAATACCACCCACATTATCACCACCTTTCACATAGGCATCCTTCACAATCAGGTTCTCCAAGACGTCTACCGCAAGAAAGAGTCCTTGATTCGAATTACTGGTATTGATATATAGATTAGAAATCGTATGATTTGCGCCATCGAACTTAATCGACAATTTCTTTGAATTGATGGGTTCCCAACTCGCCGACTTCCCATTCTTCTCACCGCAGACAGAACTCATATCAATATCGGTCGTCAGACGACCATTCATGGAAGTGCCTTTATTAACTCCATCTCGATACTCTGCCAAATCAGACGCAGAATTTATCAAATAATACCCGTCAGAATCCTTGGTCAACGCACCAAATGTAAACTGACAGGAAAACACTGACATTCCTATTAAACCTAAAATTAGCTTCGATATTTTTTTCATACGATTGATGTCTTAATTGTAAACAATCTTTCAAAGTTAATTAATATTTTTCAAATCAAATCAAATTTCGGCTAAAATCAGTAATGAGAATTCTATCATAAAACGACAAATAAAAGATTTGAAAAAAAACTAATATCCAATTAGTTACGAAATATTGAACTGACGAATAGAATTTTGATTTCTAAAAAAATAACATAAGTCCCCAAGGGACAAACCATTTCAGCCAATCAAAAAAAATCCGAATTGCCAACAAGACAATTCGGATGTAATATCTGTCGCTAATAGATTAGAAATCAGCAGTTTTAGGTGTTCTTGGGAAAGGAATGACGTCTCTAATGTTCTGCATACCCGTAACAAACAACATGAGACGCTCGAATCCGAGACCGAATCCGGCATGAGGACAAGATCCGTATTTTCTGGTATCCAAGTACCACCACATATCCTTCATAGGGATATGCAACTCCTCGATACGAGCCATCAACTTATCATAATTCT
>CALCUH010000189.1 GCA_937907165.1 uncultured Bacteroidales bacterium
GGTGCTGACGGTGCGGTAGCCAAGGTGGGCATAGCAGTCGGGCACACTCTCGCGCCGGATAGTATCCCAGAAAAGTACACCCGGTTCTGCCGATTTCCAAGCATTATGAACAATCTTATTCCACAAATCCTTGGCAGAGATTTCTTTCTTCACCACAGGATTTTCCGAATCAATCGGATATTGTTGAATATAAGAAGCGCCCTCAATAGCGGCGCGCATGAAAGCATCGTCGATTTTCACGGAGACGTTCGCACCCGTCACCTTACCCTCCGTCATCTTCGCATCGATAAACGATTCAGAATCAGGATGCTTGATAGAGACGCTCAGCATCAGCGCACCACGGCGACCATCCTGAGCCACCTCTCTAGTGGAGTTGGAATATCGTTCCATGAAAGGCACCAATCCCGTGGAGGTGAGCGCCGAGTTCTTCACCGGAGAACCTTTCGGACGGATATGCGACAAGTCATGACCTACCCCGCCCCTACGTTTCATCAACTGGACCTGTTCCTCATCGATCTTGATAATCGCACCGTAAGAATCCGCGGCACCGTCCATTCCGATAACGAAACAATTGGACAAAGAAGCCACCTGATACGGATTACCGATTCCTGACATCGGACTTCCCTGCGGAACAATGTATTTGAAATGGTTGAAAAGGTCGAAAAGCTCTTGCGCAGACATCGGATTAGGATATTTGGACTCTATCTTGGCGATTTCATTCGCCAATCTCCAATGCATATCCTCAGGAGTCTTCTCGTAAATATTCCCCAAAGAATCCTTTAAGGCATACTTATTCACCCAAACACGCGCAGCCAACTCATCACCTCCGAAATAAGCCAGAGATGACTGATAAGCTTCATCATATGAATAGACTGTTTTCCCCATTTACCCAAATCCAACGATTAAATAATCATCATAACATAACGCAATTCGCACCCATTTCACATTCTGCATGAAACGCATTGCAATATTAATCTACTTTATGTAAATCACAAATAAGATGGAAAAATAGTTATTAACATAGTGGTGAAGTTGCCCATTTTGTCTTTTTAAATAATTATATATCAACAATATAAAGTTATTAACAATTCAAAAAGTTTCCCGTTTCTGAAAACTTTCGCATAATTCACGGCAACAAAAATTCTCCATTCAAGCGCACTAATGTACAACTGGTTAGCACAAAAATGATCATTTCTTGAAAAGAAAAGTCATTTTATTTCAAAGAGGAATATTTTCCACAAAAGCATCAGCGGGAGAGGAATCTTTTCTCAAAAAATCGCCAAGACAAAAATGCGGAGGACAAAACAACAAGCAAAACAATGATAAAATTACCCCAAGAGACATTCCAACCCGCACATTGGGTAAGACGAATGATTGGTGCATGGAAGAGGTAAATACCATACGAAAAATCGCCCAAACGTCCGAACTTATTCAAAAAGGGGAAAGAGAACGCCACAACATATATCAGCACGCCCAAAGAGAAGGGATGGAAGAAATCAGCCGCATAACCATCCGCCACTATCGCGACGACAGCCGGCACACAAAGATACCACTTATACTTCGCCATCTCCTTGTGATAGAGAAACACCGCGACACCCGCCATGAAACAAGCGCACAAGGAAGTCCATTTCCCCACCAAATCATAAGCGCCGACACCCGTTCGATCTGCGTTCCACCGCAAAAAGACAGAGATCGCGGAGAGAATGACGGTCAGCACAATCGAAACGCCTCTACGTCGCCCCACACAGAAGCAAGCCAAAAGAGGGACAAGGCAATAGAGAAGCAACTCTATTTTGATGGTCCATAGAGAGGGGTTTACCGCCTCGCCATCCAACACGCCAGGCAAGTCGGGATGCAGGAAATTCAGAGTCAACGCATTTGCCGCCAAATATTTCCACAAGTCAGAAGAGGAGAGATAATCGCAAGTCTGCAATGCGGAAAAAGGCAAAAACAAGAAGGCTGAGAGCAAGACAACCAAGAGATAAGCGGGGAAAATACGGAAGAGACGTTTTCTCGCATAACTTTTGAGAGAAGAACTTCTGCAATAACTCCTGAAAATCAGTATCCCGCTAATCACGAAAAAAGAGCTGACCGTCCGCGGAAGAGAGAAAGGGAAATTAACCAAAGGAGTTCCCATCAGGATATCGTAATGCGAACAAAACACGGAGATAGCCAAGACGAGACGGAGGAAATCGAAATTATTATCGACCTCTATATCCTGTTCTATTTCGGGTTTGGCTAATGACTTCATAAAAGATTCATAATACGTTAACAAAGATAACGTATTTCACGAGAAGAACAAGGGAGAATCAATGTCCATATTTCATCTGCATCTCCTCTTTCTTGCATATCAGCTGCAAAGCCCACTTACCCGAATGTACGGAAGGCGGAACACCACCACCCGGAAAGAGCCAATGGCCGACCATATAGAAGTTATCCAATCCAGGCAAAGTCTGTTTCAATTGTTTCGTAATATTACGGTTCGACACCTTGAATCCCTCGTAAGCGCCACGCCATGCGCCCGTGTAGCGGACTGTCGTCAGCGGAGTCGCCACATCGCAAACCTCCACGGAAGAAGAAGCGCCCGGATAATTTTCCTCAAGAAGTTTCAAAGCGAAATCCTTGATCGCCTCCTTTTGGGCGGCATAAGTCTCCTTATCCATACCGTTCCAAAGTTCATAAGGGCTTTCGAAACGGATGACGATGCAAGTTTTTCCCTTCGGAGCCATCGTCGGGTCGAAACTATAGTTTAGAATACGATAATTATGGGAGATGGAAACCAAATCACTAATCTTACGGTCGCCCAAAACCACCTGCACCGGATAATCCGTGTGCAGTTCGGAAGCGACGCCCAAAGAAATCTGCACGATGGAAGAGTAAGGTTCCCAATTTTCATAAGCGCTCTTCACCTCGTCGGAAACATATTTTCCCTTCAGGAAATCAAAAATCGTCGTATGACCATCCGCGGCGCTGATCACATAATCAGCACGCAACTCGGTATCATCATCCAATCTGACACCGACCGCCTTGTCATCCTCTATCAAAACCTCCTTCACATTGCTTTTAAAGCGGATTTCGCCCCCCAATTCACGATAACGCTGAGCCATACGGTCAGCCACACCCAACGAGCCGCCAATCGGATAACCCGCATTTTTCCGCGTATACCAGCTAAGGATAAACAGGAAGGCCAGAGCCGAAAATTTCGTGTCGGAATAATTCCTTGTGAGGGAATCACGCAACCATTCGTTCTTAAAATTCAAACTCTTAATATATTGCTGATAAGTCTTGCCACTAAAACGCAAGACCGCCCACAAAAACTTATATACATGAGGAATCGCACGCAGATACATACCAATCGTGCGGAGCGGCGGAGCGGCGTCGAACGGAGTCAACTGCTTGCTCCAATGCATATGTTTGCGTAATTTTTTGATGCTGCGCTCATCTTCGGGCGCCCGACTGATCATATATTCGCACCACTTATCAATATCCGTATAAATGACAAAATCCCTACCATCAGGAAGCACAACTCTTGTATGATAGTCCGCATCGAGGATCGTAACCTCCTCATTAATCACATTCGTATCCTTAAACGTATCGTTGAACGCACCCTCACGGGTTCCAACC
Organism: uncultured Bacteroidales bacterium; assembly: GCA_937907165.1. Taxonomy (GTDB): domain Bacteria; phylum Bacteroidota; class Bacteroidia; order Bacteroidales; family Paludibacteraceae; genus UBA1181. Next base: position 3,625 of record CALCUH010000189.1, read on the forward strand.
AACCATTGGATACTATAATCAAATCGATAATCCTTTCGGCGCCATGCCGTACAGAGTCCACCAGCCATCAAATGCTTTTCTAGGATAACCGCGTCAAATCCATTTAACCTAGCATATATACCAGCCGACAGACCAGCGACACCACCGCCGACAATAATAACCTTTTTTGCCATTAAATCATAAAATATCGTCACCTAACAACGGTGTAAAAGTACTACAAAAATCTAAGACGAAATAATAAATGAGAGGAAAATAGTTGATATTACAAACAAATTAGGTTCGAAAGGGGGAAACCCACCCGATTTTGTTAATATTCGGTGGATAACTCAATGAAAAACAACAGTCGAGCAAAGAGGGACCTCACCCCATAAAATATTACTTTTGCGGTCACTAACGGATTAAAGTAATGGCAGAAACAACAGACAGCGGAAAAAGAAGATACAAATCAAACGAAGGCGTCATCAAAAAGCCTTCCGAATTCGCCAAACTGCCTCCCCAAGCGATTGAACTGGAAGAGGCGGTATTGGGTTCCCTTATGATAGAAAAGGATGCGTTCAGCGTGGTTTGCGACGTTCTGAAAGAGAATTGTTTCTACAAAGAGGCGAACAAGACGATATTCAGCGCCATCAACACGTTGGCACAGCTTCAATTACCGATCGATATGCTTACCGTCTGCGAGCAGCTCAAGAAAGAGAAGAAACTCAAGGAGGTAGGCGGAGAGTATTACATCGCCCAACTGACATCAAGGGTGAACTCCTCCGTCCACATAGAGTACCACGCCCGAATTCTCGCCCAAAAGGCGCTCGCCAGGGAACTGATATCCTTCGCTACAGAAATCGAAAAAGACGCATTCGACGAGAACTCGGACGTAGACGACTTGGTACAACGGGCGGAAGGAATGCTTTTCGAAATCGCCACAGGAAGCGCCAAAAGGGACTTCACGGAGATTCAACCGGTCATCAAGGAAGCGATCAAACGTGTGGAGGATGCCTCCAAACGATCGGACGGTATGAGCGGTATTCCAAGCGGATTCACCGAATTGGACAAGATGACCTCTGGCTGGCAACGTTCGGACCTCGTCATCATCGCGGCCCGTCCTGCCATGGGTAAAACAGCCTTCGTCCTCTCCATGGCGAAGAATATGGCGGAGGCGGGCAACCCGATAGCGGTATTCTCCCTAGAAATGGCGAACGTGCAGCTGGTCAACCGTCTGCTCGTCAACATCTGCGAAATACCCGGCGAGAAAATCAAGAACGGAAAGCTGAGTTCGGAGGACTGGAACAACCTGATGCAGCGATCCAGGAAATTGGAAGAGATGCCTATCTTCCTCGACGACTCCGCCGGTCTTTCCGTCATGGAGTTGAACACGAAAGCGAGACGTCTGGTGAAGGAGCATGGTGTGAAGTGTATCATCATCGACTACCTCCAATTGATGAACGCCAGCGGTATGAAGTTCGGCAGCCGTGAGCAAGAGGTCAGCATGATATCCCGATCGCTCAAACAGTTGGCGAAGGAGTTGGATATTCCAATCATCGCCCTCTCCCAGTTGAACCGTTCCGTAGAGAAGAAAGAGGGCGGCGACAAACGTCCGCAACTCTCCGACTTGCGTGAATCAGGAGCCATCGAGCAAGACGCCGATATGGTATTGTTCATCCACAGACCTGAATACTACAAAATCATGGAAGACCCAAGCACAGGAGAATCGCTGAAGGGTATCGCAGAGATCATCATAGCCAAGCACCGTAACGGTGCCACGGGCGACGTGAGGTTGCGATTCAGAAACGAATTGGCGAGATTCCAGAATTTGGAGGAAGGTTTTGGAGATTATACAGGCGGAGATTTCGACAATGCGCCTAGACAAATATTATTATCCAAAATAAACAACGAAGGGGAAGGCGCGCCCGCCGCTGCAATTTCGGGGAATCCGTTCGACAGCATGCCGCCTATCACAGACAACGTTCCTTTCTAACGGGACAATCCATGATAGGAAAAGTATCACGTACTTCCCAAAAACAAAAAAGAGAGCCTTTCAGCTCTCTTTTTTCGTATATATAACCGAACGATTTATTTATTCAGATACTCGTCCATCGCCTTAGCGGCAGAACGTCCGTCACCCATAGCCAAAATAACCGTAGCACCACCACGAACGATGTCACCACCAGCAAAAATGGTAGGGATGGAAGACTGCATGCTCTCGTTCACCACGATAGTTCCCTTAGGAGAAACCTCCAATCCGCTAACACTATTAGGCACGATAGGATTAGGAGAAACACCGATACTTACGATGACAACATCGACGTCCACGTCAATCACCTTACCCTCAACAGGCACTGGACTTCGACGACCCGACGCATCAGGTTCACCCAATTCCATGACTTGAAGGCGCATCTTATTGACCCTACCCTTTTCATCACCCAAGTATTCGATAGGATTATGGAGCGTCATAAACTCGACTCCCTCCTCCTTGGCATGTTTAACTTCCTCCAATCTCGCAGGCATCTCCTCTTCGGAACGGCGATATACGATCATCGCCCTGTTAGCACCCAAACGAAGAGCGGTACGGACAGAGTCCATAGCCGTATTACCACCGCCGACAACAGCGACATTCATACCCTTCAAAACAGGAGTATCACTCTCCTCTTCGGAAGCGTTCATCAGGTTCACACGAGTAAGATATTCGTTAGACGACATGACACCGATCAAGTTCTCTCCCGGGATGTTCATGAAACGAGGAAGTCCTGCTCCACTGGCAACAAAGATACCCTTGTATCCTTCCGCCTTCAAATCATCCGTAGAGATAGTCTTACCGACAATACAGTCTTTCACGAATTCGACACCCATGCCACGAAGACTCTCAATCTCAGCGTCGACAATGCTATTAGGCAAACGGAACTCAGGAATACCATATTTCAAGACGCCGCCAATCTCATGCAATGCCTCGAAAACCGTTACAGAATAACCTTTCTTAGCCATATCGCCAGCGAAAGACAATCCCGCAGGACCAGAACCGACAACAGCCACCTTGATGCCATTCTTCGATGCTATTTCTGGCACGGAGACATGACCGCTCTCACGCTCATAGTCTGCGGCGAAACGCTCCAAGTAACCGATAGCAACCGGCTCCTTCTTCAGTTTCAACTTATATGTACATTGAGACTCACACTGTTTCTCCTGCGGGCACACACGTCCACAAACAGCAGGCAAAGCGCTTGTCTGTTTCAAAACCTTAGCGGCTTCGAGGATCTCTCCCCTTTCGATGTTCTTGATGAACCCAGGGATATTGATGGAAACCGGGCAACCGGTCATACAAGTAGGATTAGGGCAATCCAAACAACGCTTAGCCTCTTGCAGCGCCTGTTCCATAGAGAGACCCTGATTCACCTCGTCACGAGTTCTCGCACGGAAACTCGCGTTTAACTCATTCATGTGGATGCGAGGGATCTGCACCCTTTCGTTATTTTTAGTAGCCTTGCGCAATTCTTCGCGCCAAGACTCGTTTCTATCTTCTGCCATAACCAATTAATTAAGCGTCCTACTTCTTTCCAATTTTATTAGCGAAATCAATCTGCTCCAACTCCTTGTACGCACCCATACGCATCAACATCTCATCGAAGTCGACTTTGTGGGCATCGAACTCAGGACCATCCACGCAGACAAATTTAGTCTTACCGTCAACAGTCAGACGGCAAGCGCCGCACATTCCCGTGCCATCCACCATAATGGTATTCAAGGAAGCGACAGTAGGCAAGTTGTATTTTTTTGTCAATAAAGAAACGAACTTCATCATGATGGCAGGACCGATGGTGACACACAAATCAACCTTTTCACGATTGATGACTTCTTCAACGCCCTGTGTCACGAGACCTTTTTTACCAGCGGAACCATCATCCGTCATAATTATCACCTCATCACAGACATCGCGCATCTCCTTCTCCAAGATGATTAAGTCCTTATTACGAGCCGCCAAGACAGTGACGACACGGTTACCCGCCGCCTTCATCGCTTTCACGATAGGCAATAACGGAGCAACGCCCACACCACCTCCGGCACAAACGACAGTTCCAAACTTTTCGATATGAGTAGCTTTACCCAAAGGACCTACCACATCAGTTATTTCATCACCGACGTTCAACGAACAAAGTTTTGTCGTGGAGACACCTATCTTTTGGACAACGAGTGTAATCGTTCCCTTTTCGATATCCGCATCCGCAATAGTCAATGGAATGCGCTCACCTTTTTCCCCGACACGGACAATAACAAAATGCCCAGCTTTACGAGATTTGGCAATCAAAGGCGCCTCGACCTCAATCTTGACAACATTCTCAGAAAAGTGTTCTTTACCAACTATCTTATACATTATATCAAAATTTAGTTAACGCAAATTTACTTTTTATTTTTTTGAATGTGCAATAGAAAAGGGTTGTTTTATAAATAATTTTATTTTTGCGCATTTTCATCAACCACAAAAGAGAAAGGTTGAACCGTATACACTTTTCTGGATATAGAGACATCGAATGCTGGAATCGTGTAAGAGCCTGGCGAATCGGCTATTAGCACATACGTGTACGTATACCGGCTTCCGCTTTGGTCCATGGTCATACCCACCTTAGGTCTTGCTGCCAAGGTCTGGAACTGGTCAAAGTCAAGCACCGGATGCACGTCAAACCTAAATTTCGATGAGACAACCAATTCAAATTTAGTCCCAGCTTTAGGTTTTGCGGGAATAATCTTCACGTCATAATCACTCAACTGCTCATACATCGGCAGAACATATACCTGAAGCGCAGGCGACTGGATAGACTTCTTCCCTAATTTCGCACTTGCGGAAGGAATGGTACACCAGCCTGTATCTATCGGTGTGACAAAGAAACTATACCCTTTCAAATCTAATTCCATACGTTTCCCATCAACAAAAGGTCGGTCTTTAAGAGATTGAGGCAATCGCTCGGCCCCCACTTTAAATTTTGCGGATTCGAAAGAAGGAGAAGTGAAATTTTTCAATTCGGACTCTGCCGCATAAAAGAGACGGAACTCCTGTCCGATTCGTACGGTATCTTTCGAATAACGAACCGTATAAAAGCCATCATTACCTGCAGCTGTTTGGGCTGACAATGTACCCATCGAGAAAAAAGAGATGAGAAACAAGGATAGAAATATTCTTTTCATAAGCGATAAAATTTAGATTCACTTCACTAAATATAGTCAAAAAATAAGACTAAAACAAATATAACAAACGAAAAAGGGCTTGCCCAACGGCAAGCCCTTCCCCCATAAGGAATTTTATTGTTATTTGATAATAAACTTCACAACAGCACGTCTGTTCAACTCACGACCCGTTTCAGCGACGTTAGAAGCGACAGGCTCGTGGTAAGACTTAGAAGTAGTAACGATGCTCTCCTTAGGACAACCAGCCTTAATCAACGGAACGATCAAACTGTTCGCACGAGCAATACCCAACTTATCATTACGCTCTTCGGTACCCAAAGTACATGTGTGTCCGTCGACTTCAAGTTTAACATTAGGATACTTCTTCATAAAGTCAGCCACAACTTGGATACCATGGCTCAAAGTCTTAGACTTGATTAATCGAGCAGAACCAAGTTTAAAGTGAACCGTATTATTGATATCACCCAACGCATCCTTAGCGATTCGGAAGTCTTCCGGATCAATTTGGATGTTTGCAGCTGCTGTACTATCCAAGATTTCGGAAGAATCAGCAGGTTCAACCAACGGAGTCATAGGCAGAGGTTCGTCCATCAACAAAGAGTCGAGAGGTTCTGCTGTTTTACCGAATGGCAAAGTAACACCTATCTTTAGACCGAGAGCCATAAAATTAGCCTTATCTACTGCAGAAGAGTTCAAGACACCCTTATATCCGTTCTTGAAATCGTCCCTGATAGCACTCAAATCAGAAGTGTGATCCTCGGCCATATCAGTGATTCCATAATTAAAATAGACACCTGCGTAACCCATCAAACGTTCCGTGAATTTGATATTCAAGCCATATTCGGCATATACGCCAAACACAGGCTTCGTGTCAATACCATTCTTGAAACGAGGAGAATTGTCATAAAAACCATGTTGAGGAAGATCCTCGAAAGTCACATTATCCGCCGGGTATACACCAATAATGTCATAAGAGCCCTCCTCTATTTCGAAACGAGAGCGGAGCGGCATGATAAGTTTAACACCCAAGCCGGCCACCATACCCAAACGATCGGTAAAGTCGGTTCTAAAATAAGCGCCCAAAGGAATTTCCAAAGTCAAAGAACGCTGACGTTCCTGCCAATCATAATATGATACCGTACATTCAAAGTCCTCGTCATTATAACGATCATGGACTTCACTTGACTGCACACCATCCAAGCAAGAGGTGGCAGTGTAATAAGAGACATCTGCGCCAGAACCGATACCCCAATTCCCATCACGGAAGAAGTGTTGGTATCTAACGCTAAACGTGGCACCTGCGGAGAGTTTTCCTTCCCCAAAACAATTCCCTAATTCATTTTTGTCAGGGAGCTTAGGATCATGCTTCAAGGAGTGCAAGCCCCCGCCCGCACTCAATGTAAGAAACTCACTTTGTCCAAACACAAAGGACGCGAGAGATAGTCCTAACAGAATTAAACCAATTCTTTTCATATTATTTTAAACTATTTTCTTACGACAATTATTCAATTATGGTCTAACCAAAATCTTACAACTAGCGCTTAAGCCATTATCTACGGTAACAACAGCGACGTAATCGCCAATCGGCAAAGTGAGGATGTTCTTTTCAGAGAGACCATCGAGATCTTTGTACATCACCACACCATCGATAGAGTAGATGACCAACTTAGCTTGATTCAATTGAGCCTTGTCCAGTCCATTGACCTGAATCGTGAACTCTTGATCAGCGATAGCAGGAACAGGATAAGCGGTGATAGAGAACTCAGGCAATATGATGTCGAAGCTCTTTCCACAAACGTGGAGTGTATCACCATACTTGGTAACGACATCCAAAGAGTAGACACCATCAACACCAGTAAGTTCGTTGTAATATTGACCTGTAGCGCCTCCTATCTTCTCGTTATCGCGATACCATTGGTAAGCCACGAAGAAACTATCAGGATTACTGCATACGACTACATCATTCCACTTACGTTTAATCACATCGTTACTCATGCTCACGTAGAATCTGAACTTGATAGCTTCACTAGACTTTCCTTGTCCGAACAATTGGACATTCGCCTCGTAGTATCCGGCAGGCACATTTTCAGGAATATTGAAACGTACCATGCTGTCGTTCTCCATAGAAGCCGCTTGGTCTTCGAATCCTGCAGCCAATGTGATGGAATCGGAGAAGAACACGGCGAATGAATCAGGAGCGCCAGTAGCGAAACACTTCAAATTAGCGACATCACCCTCACAGAACCAAAGACCGCCCTTAACATTGAACTTAGGACCTTTCGTAGAAGGAGAAGTGGAAGTGGTATCAGAGTCACCGTTGTCCTCTCCATCAATAATCTTTTTGGAATCATAACCGTTCTCACCGCCTGAAATCTCAACGCTATCAATTACGATAGGAATACCGGCAGCATTAACAGTCACATGATACAATATTTCGCAACCTGTTGAAGCGATCTCTGTCGTATCATAATGATAAGAACCATATCCCGCATTCTCCACAGAAAGTCCATGGATATAGATTGAATCACCAACGAGAATAGTCGTATCGATAGTAATCGTATCCGGATGACCGATGGTGAGATTCAAAGAGAGGATAGAATCGCAACCGATGGCGGAGATAAGCGTATCATAATAGACTCCACTCTCTGTCAAAGTAACGCCCTTCCAATCATAAGACTCACAAGCGGAGATGTAGGATGTGTCACCCATGATTGGCTCATTAGAAATGGTCAAAGCCAAGACAGCAGTCGAATCACAACCCGTCAAGGATTTAACAGTATCGGTATAAATACCAGACTGAGTAAAGGTGTGACCATACCATTCATAAGAGTTGCAAGCAAACACTTTAGCCGTATCACCCGACATAGCAGGAGTGACATGTAACGTCACGTAATAATATTCATCACAGTCCGTATCTCCCAAACGAGAGAATACAGTATCGGAATAAAACGAGACACCCTTATAAGATCCAGGCACACCCTCGCATGTATTCAACTCGATGAAATGAGACTTAGGCTCAACCGTCAAATTCAACGTCACGACAGAATCGCAACCGAATGAAGAACTTAGAGTGTCGTTATATAGGCCTGTAGTATCATAAGAAGCTCCATTCCATGGGTATGAGCCACAATAGATTCGAACGGTTACCGTATCGTAAAGAACAGGAGCAATCGTCAAATTCAAAGTGACGATTGAATCGCAACCGGCAGCCGTAACTAATGTATCATTGTAGACACCGGAAGCAGTATACCCTTTGCCGTTAAACATATAAGGCGCACACTGGTTCTTAGCGACTACCGTATCAAACGATGGACGAGCGATTGTCAAATCCAAAACCGTAATAGAGTCACATCCCGCAGCGGAAGATATCGTGTCTGCATAGAAACCTGAGGTTTCATACTTAACGTTATTCCAAACATAAGAACCGCAAGAAGTGAATGCGATGGTATCACGCAATACGGATACCACATTCAATTTAACATTTACGACAGAATCGCAACCAGCCGCATTCGTAAGAGCCAATGTCGTATCACCCGAGATCAAAGATCCTCCAAGAGAGACAGGCAATGAACCTTCGCAGACATTTAGAACTGTATCAATCTTAGAAGGTTGAAGGATGATCAAATTCAATGTATAGACGGAATCGCAGGAAGTAGCGTTTGACTTCTTGAATACAGCCGTATTATTGTTCTCGGTATAGGTGACACCATCACGCCACAAATAGCTACCACAAGCGACTACAGAATCCGTCTTGAAGAAGGATTTGTCTACATGAACGCTCAACAACGTGCTACCCACATGAGCGGTGTCGCCATCATTATTGAATGTCGCGCCGTACCAAGAGAACGGCATCATATTAGAGCAAACCATCGTATCACGGATGATAGAATATTTCTTCTCATCAGGACCTAACGTGTCACGATCAATCTCATACGTCTTATCACAAATTTCGCTAGCATTACCAGCCTCATCAACAATCTTCCAAGAGATTGTGACAGAATCGCCCTTATAAGCGTTCAACATGAACGTAGTATCGCCGACAAACTTTTCGAAGGCGTTACCATTTACGCTCCATTGAACATCAAGGTCAGATGTTTCGGTGCAATTATCCGACATTTTAGCACGGATGGAATCTGCAGCAAGAGAGAACTTCACATTTCCGGAAATTGTATCGATCACACTATAGACACTAGTCCAAGCGGAGCACTCTTCCACGAAAATAGGAGAAGTCTTATCAGACACCTTAACCTTTTGAGAGATAGCGGCGCTATCCAATTTACCAAATTCATCAGACAATATCACTTTCCAGTAAATTGTGTCTCCGTCAGCCACAATAGCAGTCGCTATAGTATCGACAGACTTCCAAGAGATAGAATCGGAGCTGAAAGCATATTCAGCTTTCACATCATCGTCACAATAAGAGAACGCAGGTTTATAACCGTCGAGCAGAATCTCCGCTTTGCAATCATCGCCCGCATTAGCCTCAAGGTCGGTAAGCGGAACGAATGTCGGCTGAGAAACCGTCAAGTTAACAAGAACGACAGAATCACAACCTGCGACAGACTTAAACGTATCGGAGATGGTCGCGGAAGAAGCGTAAGACTTACCGTTCCAAGAGAAACGTCCGCACACCGTTGTGTCGATAGTGACAATAGGAGTCTGATTCAACGTGAGATCCAATCTCACGATAGAGTCACAACCGCAAATCGCAGTCTTAAAAGTATCCACATATACTCCGCTATTTTTATATTCCTTACCCTCCCATGAGAACACGGAGTCACAAATCTGTTTTACGAATGTAGTATCGTAAACCGGATTTCTCTTAACGGTAATGTTTACAATAGAGTCACAACCTGTGAAATTTTCAAGAATCACAGTCGTGTCGACATTTATCTTAATGCCAGAGAATACAATTGGCTGATTCTCGCAAGCCGTCATAGTCGTGTCGAGAGTCGTAGACTTGAGAACGGTCAAATCGAGGAATGAGACAGAATCGCAATTGGAAACTTTTGAAACACGTACCGCGGAATAGAGACCTGAGTTGCGATAAACACCATCGGCATGATCATCGTTCACCAACCACAAGATTGAATCACAAACGGTTTCATGGATAGTATCACCATAAACTGTCTTTGTGATGTTCAAAGAAAGCATGACGACAGAATCGCAACCTGCGACATTCTTTTCAGAAGCGATGTAATAAGGAAGCTTTTCTCCACGAGGAATGATTCCAGTCACAGCGCTATTGAATGTATTGTTAATTCTTTCGGCATTCGCCTCGATAGACTCATAATAGGTCTTACCATTCCATTCGAAAGAATCGCAACTTGATATCTGCTCAACAAAATATGATGGCTTGCGAAGCGAAAGATCCAAATAGACGATGGAATCACAACCATTCACATCAGAAAGGAGTATCGTATCACGAGCGCTATTCTCATAAAGATTTCCGTTCCACTCATAGAACAATCCGCACTCGTCGAAGCGGTCTGTCACAGGTTCAGAAGCCGTGTTGACCAAAAGATTCAACACAACGATGCTATCGCCACCGAGCATATTCTTCAACGCTACGGTCGTATCCTTATAAGCAGAGAAAGAAGACCAATTATAAGGCAAGTTCTGAGCGCAAATCGTATCATAAATAAATGTCGTATCGGAAGATTCCAAAATTGTCACGTCAGCATACAACAAAGAGTCACAATCTACGGAGTTCTTCATTCTAGAAATCTGAGGAGTTATGGCCGGCACGATGGTTTCCAAAGTACCATTCAGATGTTGAATTGCCGTTATGGCAGGTTGCACACCTTCAATCTCCAACGTATCATAAGAAGAATAAGGGAGAATGAATTTGAGCGTATCGGAGCTAGGTTTGTTAACTATCAAATCCAACACATGGACAAGGGAGTCACAACCGTTTAGATAACTAATCGTATCATAATAGAGGCCTGTCTTGTCATAAGTCTCATTAGTCAAACTCCATGTATATTCGCCACAGACAGTTTTGTATGTCGTGTCCGCAGATGATTGGAAGATAGTCAAATCAAGTATAGCGGTGGAATCACAACCAGTCACCTTAGACGGTTCATGGTGTTCATAAAATCCGCTTCTAATATATGTCCTACCATTCCATACATAAGAGCCACATCCGTAGTCGCTCAAATAGACAGTATCTGAGTGGTTCACTTTGACATTCACGGTAAGGATGGAATCTCCATACACGATTGTATCTTTAGACAAAACGAGAAGAGTATCGTATTCGTATTTCAATGTCCAAACAGTATCCTTTTCTGTCGTCAAACGAACACTACCATAATTGAATGTATATCTATTACAAGAGGTATCATATAACGTCGCATATTTCGTCGGAATGATATGTAAAGACAAAGAGGACGAACTATCACAACCGCCAACAGGTTTCACTGGGTCTCCAATAATAGTGACATCCGAATAATATGTATTATTATCTCGCCAAGAGAAAGAGTCTCTTGCGATTACCGTATCGAAGATTTGAATGGTTTCACCGATGAAAACACGAAGGTCAACAATAGAATCGCAACCCTTCACAGTAGTCAATCTCGCCATAGTATCAATCTCCATAGGCATTTCGGACAAACTTGGCTCATTCAAAGTTATACCTTGCGGAGTTGTATAGAATCCACCCACAAAATTGGAAGAACACAAATTCAATTGGTCTCTCGTATGAGCAGAATGGTTAACAACCACATTCAATGTGACAATTGAATCGCAACCAGTAGCAACAGATACTGTGTCGAAATGGGCAGTGTTAGTGCTCTCGGTGTAGAGATGTCCATGCCAACGGATGGAGTCACAAACCTCTCCTCTATCATCTGTTGTATAAATTGCATGGTTAACCTTCACGTTCAAATTGATGACAGAATCACATCCGGCAGCATTAGACCTAGTAACGGAGAAAGACGTATCTTTGGTGTATCCAACTCCGTCATATTCAAACAGCTCGCAGACAACCGTATCGATGGTAGTTGCAGAAGAAGGCTGCAAAATATTTAGGTGCAAATAAATTGTACTATCACAACCCACACGATTCTCTAGCACGAAAGAGGTATCCGTCGTGGCAGGGCTATAGACAACCAATCCATTTCTAGCATTGAACGTATAAGGGAATTCGTTCGCACAAACATTTCTATCATGAGAACTGCTAGATGGTTCCAAAATCGTCATTCTGAATGTTATGATGGAATCACCTTGTTCGAAACGAGGGAAAATGAATGTAGTATCGGAAACTACAAGTTTAGAAGCGGGATCACCCAAATGTGCGAAAGACGGATTATAAACGAATGGTAACTCCGAGCTACATAAAGTGTGTCGTTCGGTACCATAAGAAGGTTTATAGATGGTCAAATCCAACGTGTAGATTGAATCGCAATCCTCTTTCGTCTTATTCTTCACATTATAAAGACCACTCTCGGTATATTTAGTACCGTTCACATCCCAAGTATATTCATTAGCGACCTTTACGACAATAGTGTCATAAAAAGAGTTTCCAATCGTCAAATTCAGGGTAGACAAAGAGTCGCAACCCGAAACAGACATATAAGACTTGGTGTAAATACCCGACTTATTGTAAATGGTTCCATCCCATTCATATGAATCACATTCTATCACACTGAAAGTGTCGTTATATGCAGGAAGGACTTCAATATCCAACTTGAATATGCTATCACATTTACTACCGTTATTAATAGTATCGTAATAAATGCCAGATTCGGTATAAACTTTACCATTAAATTCGAACTGAGAGCAAACAGTCTCATTTATAGTTCTGAAATAAGAAGAATCAGCGAAAACTTTGAGAAGAGCGTAACCCACATGAGCAGTATCGCCATCTTTCTCGAAATCACGTCCATACCATTGGATAGGGAATTCACTAGCGCAGATGAAAGTATCGCGGATGATTGCATAAGGACCATCACCGTTTTCATCGACAGTATCACGCTTAATCTCGTAATACTTCTCACACTCCTGACTTTCGTTTCCTGCTTCATCTCTCACTTTCCAAACGACAGAATCAATAGGGTGTGTATAAACGTTCAAATTGACCGTATAAGAAGGTTCTCTATAAAGGAGGAATTCGCTTCCGTTTTCACTACGATACAATTGTAATCTCTCTAAAGGCGTACAGTTGTCTTTTGCGACGGTCGCCATTTCACTGATATCGAAAGTGACATTCACCACACCAGAAATCGAATCTCTCTTCAACAAAGAATAGGTAGGCTCTACCTGGCAGTCAAGTGTCGGAGCAACATTATCCGTCACAAACACTTTCTGGGCTGTTGTAATGGAATCCGCAGCATCAGAAGAGGTCGTCACGAACAAAACAGCTTTCCAATAAATGGAGTCCCCGTTGGCAGCCTTCGTAGTGGCATTGTTCACAAAGGTATTCCACGAAGCGTTTTTATCGGTACGATAGTAATAAACCACCTTGTCTAAGTCCTTCGCGCAATATGAATATGCAGGAGCGACAAGCGCCACGTCAGCCTTACAATCAGCGCCGGCGTATGCATGGATATCATCCAAATCGTCGTTCCAGTTCAAAACGTGGCTGACCGGAGACTTGAACTCAATTGTGTCTGGACAAACGCCGTTTTCTCCAGCGATAGCGAAATAGAAGAAGTCTGTCTCCTTATCGGATTTCTTGAATGAATAAGAAGTTCCGTTACCGACCACTGTTTTCGATTCATCCAACCATGACAACTCTTTCCATAGTTCTCCAGGATTGAAGTTGAAGTTCACATTTTCGCCTGGACAAGCGTACTTGACTTTCTCAGCATTGATTTCGCCCAAATCAGGATAGTAGCTGATGGTAAATCCGTAAGCAACGCCATAGATACCATCCTCGCAATTCACCTCAGGATAACGATCTTCCTCTTTGGCGACACCCTGATTCTTTTTCTGATCATAGAAATTCACAATTTGATCGATACGGGTCTTGGAACGCGCCAAAATGGTACGACACTCAGCGCCACTTGGGAAAGTGGTGAGATCCACATCGTAAACATTACTCTCGGAGTAAGGGTTGTTTCCTGTGATCAGATTCTTCCAATCAGCATTCGCATTCTCACGATACTGATACAAATAGAAATGTTCATCAGCGAAATAATCTTTTGCGGAAGAACCATCCTTC
>CALCUH010000190.1 GCA_937907165.1 uncultured Bacteroidales bacterium
ATCCGCATTGTCCTCATAGTGGACAGGAATACCCTCCCGTTCCAATTCCGTAGTCAAAGCGGAACGTGTACGATCATAACCGGCCACCTCAAAGTTTTTCGCTTTGAAATACCTACCCAAGGCACTCATACCGATACCCCCGATTCCCAAGAAATATATATTCCTCTTTTTCATTTCTCAATCAATTTTAAAATCTCATCCGCTATCCTATCCGCGGAATCCAACTGAGCCATAGACTTCGCATTTTGACCCAAAAGATTCAATTTCTCCTCATCCATAATCAAACGAAGCGCCTCATCCACCAACTGATCCTTCGCATCCTTATCCGCCACCATAACAGCAGCGTTCTTCGAAGAGAGAGCGAGCGCGTTTTTCGTCTGATGGTCTTCCGCCACATTCGGCGAAGGCACCAAGATTGTCGGTTTCCCCAACAAGCAAAGCTCGGAAATGGAGCTGGCGCCCGCACGGCTAACGACCAAGTCTGCGACCGAATAGGCGAAGTCCATCCGCTTAACAAAATCGGTCACCACGATATCATCCGACTCGAAAGGCTCATAAGCCTTTTTCGCATCCTCAAAATAATATTTACCAGTTTGCCAAAGCACCTGTATGCCAGACTCCTTCAGTCTCTGTAATCCAGCGATCACGCTTTGGTTGATTGTCCTAGCGCCAAGACTTCCCCCCACAATCAACAAGGTCTTTTTGGACGGGTCGAAATGGAAGAAATCATACGCCTCAGGAGCCTTCGGAGCAACCTCCAAGAAGTCCTGTCGGACCGGATTTCCAGTCAGAATCGTCTTTTCTTTCGGGAAGAAACGATCCATATTTTCGTAAGCCACACAAATCTTAGCGGCCTTCTTCGCCAGCAATTTATTCGTCACACCCGCATAAGAATTCTGTTCCTGCAACACGGTAGGGACACCCAAACGGTGCGCCATATAAAGAGTCGGACCACTAGCGTAGCCACCCACACCGACAGCAACATCAGGAGCGAAATCCTTCACCACCTTCCTCGCCATCCACAAGCTCTTCACCAGTCGAGCAACCACCTTGAAATTTTTCAAGATATTGCCACGTACAAAACCGCTCACCGGCAAGCCAACAATCTTGTAACCAGCATTCGGAACCTTCTCCATCTCCATACGTCCCTCCGCACCCACAAACAAGAACTCCGCATCAGGGCGTTTTTTTCGCAGCGCATTGGCGATGGATATGGCCGGGAAGATATGACCTCCCGTACCACCGCCACTTATAATAAATTTTTGATTTGCCATAACCAATATAATTTATACGTTCTTATAATCAAGCCGTAACACACTGGACATCTTCTGAGGTCATCTCCTTCTCAACCTTCTTCTCTTTCTTCCCGCCCTTCGCAGCCTTCTTTTCGGTACCACCTTCCGTAACAGTGCGGCTTAAAGCCAATATGATACCGAAATAACAACTGGTCATCAAAATAGAGGTACCTCCACGGCTGATAATCGGAAGCGGTTGACCTGTCACAGGGATAAATCCCAAGACAACGGACATATGCATGAAGGCTTGAAGCACTATCATACTAGACAATCCGATAACAGCGAAAGAATTGCTATAACTATCACTCTTTGTCATAATGACACACGCCCTATAAAAGAGCGTCAAGTAGAGCACAACTATCAGAATGCTCAATACCCCCCACTCCTCCACGATGACGGCGAAAATAAAATCGGAGAAACTTTGCGGAATGAAGTCACGCTCGATACTATTTCCGATGCCCCTTCCGAAAAATTTTCCATTCGCTATTGCGATGTGTGAATGACCCGTCTGCACCTTATCGTCGCTCTCCACGTCGAACTTCTCCGCCAAACGCTCCTCTTCGGTCAAATCAGAGCCCAAATGTCTTTTCACACGGTTAATCCAAGTGCCTGTACGGTGCGTGATAAAGGAAAGCGGTGTTCGCTCACTAGTTTGTTCGACTCCCTCCACCTTCAATCCCGATTTCTCGGGAGCAATCCAACTCTCCACAAAAGTGAGCATCAGCACCAAAGCCAAAACACCACCGACAGAACCTATGACCACACCCAGTTTCTTCAGAGAGATGCCCGCCACGAAGAAAAGGAGGAAAGAGACCGTACCCAGCAAAAGGAACGTGGAAAGGTTCTCCACCATAATCAATACTGCGGGAAGAATCAATACCCCCAAATAAACCTTTAGACCATCATTCACATTCTTAGTCCTATGGAAATAGCCCATCAGAGATGAGAGAAGCAACACCACCGAAATCTTGGCGAATTCGGAAGGCTGCAAGTTGATGCCGATTCCCGGCACACGAATCCAACGAGCCGCCCCGTTAGCGGATGTACCGATCACCAAAGCCGCCCCCAAAGCCAATATACTCACGAAATAGCCGGCCCCTCCACCTATCATGAATATCTTCCGAGGCTGAACCAAATGAATCAGATAAGCGACCACAAAGCCAGCCGCCAAATAGAAAAGATGCGACAATATCGGATTGAATGACGTGCCTCGGAAACGACGGTCATACACCAACATACTAGAGGCGCTAAACATTTCCAAGGAGGAAACGAGTATCAACAACACGAACACCACCCAGATGATCGTATCGCCTTTAAAATGTTTAGCTAAGAACTCCTTCATATTACCGATATACTAAAATCTATTTTTATGTTATAAGTTCTTCACACATGCTTTGAATTGTTCACCGCGGTCTTCGTAGCAAGTGAACAAGTCGAAACTAGCGCAGCAAGGAGAGAGAAGAACAGTGTCACCAGATTTAGCCATGGAGAAACACTTATCGACAGCCTCTTTCATGGAGAGCGCGTCGGTCGTCTGCGCAACCTTGCCGTCGAAGAAATCGTGCAATTTTTTATTATCCACACCCAAATAAACGATAGCGCGAACCTTCTCTTTTACCAGATCCTCTATTTCGGAATAGTCATTACCCTTGTCCGTGCCGCCCAAAATCAACACCACGGGAGTCTCCATGGTCTGCAACGCATACCAGCAAGAGTTGACGTTAGTGGCTTTCGAATCATTGATGAAACGAACGCCCCTCACGGAAGCGACAGGCTCCAACCTATGCTCCACGCT
>CALCUH010000191.1 GCA_937907165.1 uncultured Bacteroidales bacterium
GATGTAGAGTTGGTCGGGACCTTCCTCTATTTGCGATACCACGTGGGCATCCCATATTTTGTCGAATAGTGTATTCATAAGCTATTAGAAGAATTTGTTAACGGCGTCCACGTAAGCCTCGAGGGAGGCCTCCACGATGTCCGTGTTGGCGCCAAATCCGAAATAAACTTTCCCTTCGTGTTCCACCTGCATGTGCACTTTACCGATATCGTTACTGCCTTTGCTGATGGATTGTATGGTGAATTCGCAGAGTGTCATACGGTCGCCGATGATCGCTTTCAGGGCGTTGATGGCGGCGTCGACCGGACCGTTACCTTGGGCTTTCGCCGTCTTGATTTCTCCGTGTACGGAAAGGGTCAGTTCGGCGACGTGTTCTATGTTTTTCCCTGAAATGACCGTGAGCTTTACCACTTCGAGCGCCTTTTCCTTCCCATCTTTCCCGACTAGCATGCGGATGTCGTCGTCGAGCACCTCTTTTTTCTTGTCGGCCAAGATGAGGAATTTATTGTAGAGGTCGTTCAAGGTGTCATCGTCCACATTGTAGCCCAACACGTTCAGTCTGTGGCGCAGGGCGGCGCGTCCGCTGCGGGCGGTCAGCATGATCATGTTATCGTCGATGCCAATCTCTGACGGGTTGATGATCTCGTAGGTGCAATGGTTCTTCAGTATGCCGTCCTGATGGATACCCGAAGAGTGGGCGAAGGCGTTTCTTCCGACGATTGCCTTGTTCATTTGGATAGGCATGTTCATCAGGTTGGAGACGATTCGGCTGGTGTGGTAGATGTGTTTGGAGTCGATGTTGGTCTCGATGCCCAGTTCCTTGTGGCATCTGAGCGCCATCACCACCTCCTCGAGAGCGGTGTTGCCGGCTCTTTCGCCGACACCGTTGATGGTCACTTCCACTTGTCGCGCACCGTTCCGCACGCCGGCGAGCGTGTTGGCGGTGGCCATGCCTAAATCGTTGTGGCAATGGGTGGAGATGACCGCTTTATGGATGCCCTCCACATGTTCCATCAGGTATTGGATTTTCGCCCCGAATTCGTCCGGCAGACAATAGCCTGTCGTGTCCGGAATGTTGACCACCGTGGCGCCTGCCTTGATGACCGCCTCCACGATGCGGGCGAGGTATTCGTTGTCGGTTCGTCCGGCGTCTTCGCAGTAGAATTCAACGTCTTCCACATATTTTTTTGCATAGCGGGTGGCGAGGATCGCCCGTTCGAGTATCTCTTCCCTGTTTGAGTTGAATTTGTATCGTATGTGCTGGTCGGATGTGCCGATGCCCGTGTGTATTCTTTTGCGTTTCGCTTTTGCGAGCGCCTCGTTCGCGATGTCGATGTCTTTTTCGATGCCGCGGGTTAATGCGCAGATGACCGGGTTTTGTACCGCTTGTGAAATCTCCACCACCGAGTTGAAATCCTCCGGACTGGAAATGGGGAATCCCGCTTCGATGACGTCTACGCCTAATTGTTCCAAACATCGTGCCACTTCGATCTTTTCCACTGTGCTCAGTTGGCAGCCCGGGACTTGTTCTCCGTCTCTCAGTGTAGTGTCGAAAATGAATAATTTATCTGCCATGTCGATTGTCTAAGGTTGGGTTCTATTATTTGAAAAGTAATATTGCCCATTTTGTTGTATTTTATTATATATATTTCATCAGTTAAAGATAACAAAAAAAGTCAACATCGCAATGAGTGAATATTGGCTTTTAGGGAAAGATTTATAGAAAGAAAAGGAGCGCCCGCCCATTGCGACCGCTCCCTTTGCGTTTTGTATGTGCGGGAGATTAGTTCTCCTTCGGCATCTCTTTGATGTAGATGGTTCTTTGCGGGAAAGGAATCTCCACGTTATGGGCGTTCAATGTGTTGTAGATGATTTCCTTCGCCTTAGCGCAGGTGGATAGTTTCGTTTCCACCAAACCCCAGAAGGTGACGTACAGATTTACGCTATTGTCGCCGAATTCGTCGAGCAATACGTTGATGCCTTTGTTCGGATCTACTTGCGGTATTCCCGTCTCATCTGATTTGGTCAAAACGGAAAGTTCTTTCACCAGCATTTCCCTCACTTGCTTGATGTCGGATCCGTAGCTGACGCCCACGGCGAGTTTATTGAACTCATAGCCATGGTTTCTAGTGAGGTTCTTAAAGGTTTTATTGAACAATGCGGAGTTGAGGAAGGCGATGACGCAACCGTCCAGCGTGACGATTTGCGTGCTCTGGTAGGTGATGGTGTCCACTTTACCTCTGACGCCGTCGCATTCGATGTAGTCGCCCACGCGCAAACGTCCTGTCATGAGCGACAATCCGTAGATGAAGTTCTCGATGATGTCCTTCATGGCGAAACCGACACCGGTCGCCAAACCTGCCGTCACGATGGAGATGCCCGATTTAGGCACTTTCAGGAAGACGAGGACGAAGATGAAGAACCCGCCCCAGACGAGGATGGAGATGAGGTTGTTCGCCAAGGTGATGTTGGCGTCTCCGTTGATGATGGTATGCTCCGTGCGGTAGTGCTTGTAGATCGCCTTCAGACCGTAGCAGATGTAGCGGCAAACGAAGAAGGTGAGGGAGATTACCAATAGTTTGAAGAGGGAGAGTTGGCACACGCCCTCCACATTGATGAAGTTCTTGTAGAACATCTGTTTGAAGGATTCCGAAAGGTCGAAGATGCCGGCGGCGAGCACGATGCAGATCAAGATGGAGCTGATGATGAAGACCGGCACCAATGTCTTGATGAAGAGGTCGTATGACCATGTGATGCGTATGTGGTCGCCGCGGGTATGCTTGGTCGGATGGACCATGTCGTAGGCGAGCTGTCTGGCTTGGCGCAGCGAGAGTGTCTCGTCCTTCTTGATGGCGCGGGCCGTCAGGAAGCGGAACTCATATTTCTGGATGAGGTAGTAGATGCAGGTGATGGCTTGTATCGCCATCAGCTGGAACAACCACCAAATGAAGATCTGCACGGCGAGCAATGAGTAGCCGCACCAGCTGGCGACGCAACTGGAGGCCATGACCGCCAAGGAGACTACTGTATAGAGACCGTCGCTGGTGTGTATGTTCTTTCTATGTTTCTTCAGGCAAACGGCTTGCCAAATGGTGAAGATGAGCAGAATCGGAGGGAAGAGGATGTTCACTACGCTATTCGTCACGAAGACGATGCGGAATCCTATGATGATGAATCCCATCAGCAGGATAGGGGTGTAGATGACAAAACAACTTCTGATTTGTTTGACATTGGAACGGATGAGCAGGGAGAAGAGTACAGCCGATACCAAGCAGGCGTACTCAATCAGCAGTCCGCTCGCCAACATGAAGAAGTTATGCAACGTGAAGAGTCGCAGAACCAGTAACACGATGACGAAGAGCACGAACGAGAAGGCCAGAATGTAGTATGGCTTCTTGGCGTTGAATATTTTCGTCTTGAACCGTGCGGGTACCAATAGACGGATGATGATGTTGCTGAGGGCGAAGGCCACGATCAGATAGAAGATGACGAAAATCGCCAACCCGATGACAATCGGTCCCCGCCACTCAGAGCGGACGCTCTTGTCTTTCGGTTGCGTGTATTTCTCCAGAATGTCCGATTTTGCGTTGTTGTAATAGAAAGACCAGCGGCTGAGAATGGTGAAGTAATCCTCGTCTCCGTTGAGGAAGATGAGGTTCTTGATGTCCGAATAGCGCTCCATGGCGTAGTCGTTCACCTTTTTCAGCCTTTGGGAGACGAACTCGTAATGTTCGCTATCTTTGGAGACTTCGTTGTAAAGGAATACAAGGTTGTCGCGAATCACTTTCGCCAAGGCGAGACAGGAGTCTCTGTCTTGTCTACCTTGATCGCTCAGAAGAAAGATGTTCTTGGAGTTAGCGCTGTCGGCGAGAACCTTCATGTCCGTTTTAATCTGTTTGGGTAGTGTGCGGACGGAATCCACTAGTTCTCCCTCCTCGTTCATTCGTATGTGGTTGATCGGACGGATGATGGAAGTGTCGTTGGCGGCTCTTTGTTTCCGTATGCGTGGCGGAAGCATCTCAAGGATGTCGATGATGTTGTTGTAACGGTTCACCTCCACTTTGTACATGTCCAGTATTTTTTGGAACGGAACCATGTTTTGGGAGAAGTTGTTGTATTGTTGCGTCGCTTCGTGGCATGCGTAGGCGAGGTCGAACGTGTAGTCTTGCTTTTGAGAGTAGAGCATTAGGGCGGTCTGTTCGCTCTTCTGCATGGTGTTGATGAGGTTCTGATGTTGTATTTTACTTATCGCATCATATTTCTTCATAATATCCTGCTGTTCCTCGTTGTAGGTTTGCAGCTCCATGCGGAGTACGAGTAGGGTCTGTTCGAGGTTCTTCTCCTTGAGGACGGCGAAAGAAGAGATCGCTGTCAGGAGAAGCAAGGTGGTTAAAATTATTCTTTTCATTTCTTTGGGTTATTACGCATCATAAAACAGTGGCAAAAATACAATAATAATTGACCAATCGAATTCAAGAAGATAAAAATATCTTATTTTTGCGGAACATAGATTTATTGATAGAAAATGATAACGTTTATCCTTTCAATGCTGGCTTTGGTGGCTGGCTATTTCGTTTACGGAAAGTTGGTGGAACGTATTTTTTCGCCCGATCCGTCAAGAGTTACGCCTGCGGTCGCTATGCAGGATGGTGTGGACTACATTCCGATGCCCACATGGAAAATTTTCATGATTCAATTTCTGAACATCGCCGGTACCGGACCTATCTTCGGAGCCATTATGGGAGCCAAATTCGGTCCGTCCGCTTATTTGTGGATTGTCTTAGGATGTATCTTCGCCGGATCCGTCCACGACTACCTCAGCGGTATGTTGTCTATGCGTAATAATGGTGCGGGCTTGCCTGAATTGATTGGCAAGTATTTGGGACAGAAGACGAAAAAGGTGATGTTGGTCTTCACGGTATTCCTCATGCTTATGGTCGGTGCGGTGTTCGTCTACAGTCCCGCACTCATCTTGGGAGGTATGACGAATGACATAATGGACAATTCGGTATATATCTGGTGCTTTATCATCTTTATCTACTATCTGATCGCCACCTTGTTGCCGATTGATAAAATCATCGGTAAGATTTATCCTCTCTTCGCGTTCGCCATCCTTTTCATGGCGATTGCGTTGGGTGTCGGCTTGTTCGTGAAATGGCCCACATTGCCGGAGTTGTTCGAGGTGGGTGTCTCTACGGACTCGTTTAATGGGAAGGATATCTTCCCTGCCTTGTTCATCACAATCGCTTGCGGAGCGATCAGCGGATTCCACGCTACCCAAAGCCCGTTGATGGCAAGGTGCATGAAGAACGAGAAGTACGGTCGTCCCGTCTTCTATGGCAGTATGATTACGGAGGGCATCGTCGCACTGATTTGGGCGACCATCTCCATGTATTTCTTCTATGGCGGCGGCGCCCAGGAATTAGGTGTTGAAAATACGTTACAGGCTCCTCAAGTGGTTACCGAGGTGAGCAAAGGTTGGTTGGGCGTCTTGGGAGGCTTGCTGGCCATCTTAGGTGTGGTGGCGGCTCCGATTACCAGCGGCGATACCGCATTGCGTTCCGCCCGTCTGATTGTGGCCGAGTTCATCCATTTGGAACAGAAAACCATTCGAAACCGTCTATATATCTGTGTTCCGATGTTCGCCGTCACCATGGGATTACTATGGTTTAACATATCTAATCCTCAAGGTTTCAATGTGATATGGAACTATTTCGGTTGGAGTAACCAGACGTTGGCCGTCTTCACCTTGTGGACGCTCACTGTCTATCTGACTTTGCATAAGAAATGTTTCTGGATTACGTTGTTCCCTGCGCTCTTCATGACGATGGTCAGTGTGACCTTCTTCTTCGTTTCTAAGGATTGTTTGGGCATGGAACCGACGGTTGGTTATGTTGCGGGTGCGGTTGCTTTAGTTATATCGGCTGTTTGTTTCTTCCTGTGGAAGTCCAAACAAACGACGGTTTCCACGGGTCAATCATTGCAAAAGAGGGATTAAGTGAGTAACAAGGAGAAGTATCGCCAGTTGTGTGAGCGCCATCCCGAGGTGCCGCTCTTCGCCCAATATTGGTGGATGGAGGCTATCTGCGCGGGAAAGACGTGGGACGTCCTGCTGGTCGAGGAGGATGGTGTCGTCTTAGGTGCGCTGCCATATCTTTTGGTCCGCAAATACTTCTTCAAGTTCATTTTGCAACCTATTTTTTCTAATAATAACGGAGTCCATTTTTTCTACCCGGAGGGGATGGACGAGAAGGGGAAGGATGCGTTCGAGCATAAAGTGTGCGAACGCATCCTTTCGCAGTTGAAGGGTATGGGGCTCGATTGGTACATGCAATATTTCGACCCCGCTTTCCGTCCGAAGGGGTTGTTCGCTTCTTGGGGGTATGATGTCTCCGACCGTGTGACGTATGTGATACCCGACATCCGCGACTTGGA
The DNA here is from genome assembly GCA_937907165.1 of uncultured Bacteroidales bacterium. Lineage (GTDB taxonomy): Bacteria > Bacteroidota > Bacteroidia > Bacteroidales > Paludibacteraceae > UBA1181. Next base: position 6,436 of record CALCUH010000191.1, read on the forward strand.
TGGATTGTTCAAGCGTTTCACCTCTTCCAAGCAGCGCCACATCCGCAAGGCGGAGCGCAATGGCTTGCAGGTGGGCTGGGACATGGATGTCTCCGACTTCTACGATTTTCATAGCGAGGCGTTGAGGCTTCGCGGCAGGAAGAACATCAATTCACGGATGGTGGAGGAGAATCTTTGCCGTCAGGCGATTGAGCGCGGGCAAGGGAAGATTATCACTATTTATGACGGCGAAGGAAATATCCACAGCGCTCTTTTCTTCGTGTGGGACGAGCATTCCGCCTACTACCTGATTCCTGCCATCCATCCCGAATACAAGGCGTCTGGCGCCTCCACACTGATGGTTTGGCGTGCGTTGCAATTCCTGCAAGGCAAGACGGAACGTTTCGATTTCGAGGGAAGCATGGATCCGCAAATCGCCAACTCCTACAAACAATTCGGAACGGAGATGGTTGTCTACCCCAAAGTGGAAAAGGTGGATTCTTTCTGGGTATGGGCGCTGAAAAGAATGGGCGTCTTGTGAAATGTGTGCGCTGTTGTGTTTGTGTTAAAGTAGGTGTTTTGTTTTTATTTAAAAATCTATAGTTGTTCGTTTTATGCTCTTCATTATTTTGTGGTAAATCAAAAGATTTCGTTATATTTGTATTTATGTGCGGGAGAGAGTTTTCGAACGTGAAAAATGTAAGTTGTCGAATAATTATTCAGTGTAAATGAAACGTTTTTTTGCATTATTCCTTGGTATTTGTCTATTGTTCGGCGTGAGCCATGCTCTGACGTTGGAAGATTATATGATTCATATGGTGCCGACCTCTACGCAGTTATCGCCTGATTTGCTGAAACGTCTGATCGCTTCCTACAAGGAAACGGGAAGTGCGAGCCATGTTGTCAATCTTTATCGGGACACCTCTTCTTTATTGCAATACGAAGAGAATAATTATGCGTTTCTCCAATTGTCTGATCAGGGTTATGTCTCTTCAAAAATGTGGCAGTTTAACGATTCCACGCAAGTCTATGGCTTCAGTTCTTGGGTTTGCGGTACGATGTGCGATGGTTGGTGGCGTATCCAGACGACTGGCGGAAAGACGATTCCTTTCCCGAAAGTGGAGATTTCCGATTTCTTCGACAAGGAAAAGCTGGAGGCTGACGGGTTAACGTCTGACTCTTTAGCAAACCGTTTCGAGATGATTTTCCTCCATTGCGAATTCAGTAGGGGGGACAGTGTCCATATCTATTGTGATACCGAGCGCTATTTGGAGAAGGAGAGGAAGGACGAGTATTCTAAGTATTTCAAAGGGAATAGGGTTTCCTTATTGCCTATAGACGGCGAATTTAAGATTGTCTGCGTGAAGAGGGACGATCGATTCAATGAAATTCATTAAAAAAATAACAAATAGAAAAATTATGGTTATGAGCAGGTTTTTCAAATTATTAGGAGTGCTACTCCTTCTGCCGTTACTTTGGACGAGTTGTGGAAAGAAGGAGGTTGTCTCAGACGATAGACAGTTTGGGGAGTTTATTAATAGTTATCCTCAAGAGAGGATTTCTCGTCATTCATCTGTCCGTATTGTTTTGGCAAATCCTTCCGAGAAGGCGAAGCCGGGACAGGAGGAGACGGAGGAACTTTTCTCTTTCAGCCCGAAAGTGGAGGGAACGACCTATTGGTTGGACAATTCCACGATTGAGTTCCAACCGAAGGAATTGTTGGAACGCGACAAAGAGTACAAGGTGACATTCGAATTGGGGAAGGTGGTGGATTTAGGCGCGAACAAAGATTTGAGCCAATTCGTTTTTCCTCTTCAGGTGGTGAAGCAGAAGATGCTCGTTATTGTCGAGACTCCTCAAATGACAAATGAGGGCACGTATGAGGTGACGGGTCGTGTCACATTGAACGATGTGGAGGATCTTGCCGATCTTCAGTCTTGTTTCACGGCTAAAATGACCGCACCTGAGAAAAAGACGTTGGATATGGATTGGACTATCGGCGGAGGTGATGGTTATAGTGGTTTCAACAATGTCTACACATTTGTGGTAAAGGGATTCGGAGAGAATATCAAGAAGGATATCCATTGCGAAATCGCTTGGGACGGAAAGAATATCAGTTGCGAAAGTAAGGACGTTTCAACGGTGGACATTCCATATGTCGCAGGTTTCAAGGTGACGAATCTTGATGTGATAAATGGGGAAAACGCTTGTCTCAAGCTCTTCTTCAGTAAACCGATCCGTGATAATCAGGAGTGGCGTACTTATGTGAATGTCAACAATGTGAGCGTGTCTTATGTGCGAGAGGGTAATGTGTTGAAATTGTTCCCTGAAAAACTGAATTTCTCCGATTCCGAGTTGCGCGTCTTCTCCGGTTTGATGAGTGAGGATGGCGAGAAGGTGGAGCGTGATACGGTCTTGTATTTTAGATTCTCCAGCTTGAAACCGGCGGTCCGTTTGTTGAAGAGTGGTGTCATCCTTCCTTCCGTCGAGACGGCGGCGTTGCCTTTCCAAGCCGTCAATTTGAAGGCTGTGGATGTTAGCGTGGTGAAAGTTTTTGAGAACAATATGTTGCAATATCTCCAATCGAATAAGATGAACGAGACCGATTACTCCACCATGCGGAGGACGGCTCGCCTGATGTTCCAAAAGAAGGTTGACCTGACGGCTGAGAACGCCGCCGAGTATGGTCAGTGGAGAACCTATTCATTGGATCTCTCCAAGCTCTCTAAGGAGGATCCGGGGGCGATGTATTATGTGATATTCTCCTTTAAAAGGGCTTATTCGACTTATCCTTGCGAGATAACCGATTCGATTGATGATAGCAATCACGATTACAGTTGCGTCGATGGCCTCAAGGATGGTGGTAGCGACGATGGTTATTACTATTGGGACTATTATTATCAGGATGATAGCGATGATGAGGACCGTGTGCAGGTGCGCGGCGACTATTATTATGATTGGAACGAGTCTAATGACCCGTCGAAGATTTCCTACTATCTGAATAGTTCGAGAAGGGTTTCAACGAATATCTTCGTCTCTAATTTCGGTATCACCGCGAAAGGTGGAAAGAGCAATTTCTATGATGTCATCGTGACGGACATTCTGACCGCTCTTCCTGAAAGCGGTGTGAAGGTGAAGTTCTATGATTATCAGATGCAACTGATCGACGAGTCGTCGACGGATAGTGATGGTTTCGTCAAAAAGAAACTTTCCAGATCACCTTCATTTGTTGTGGTGGAGAAGAATGGCCGCATGGGCTACTTACGCCTGAGGGATAATTCAGCCTTGTCGTTGTCTTCTTTCGACGTGAGCGGAGAGAGCTCTTCTAAGGGTGTCAAGGGGTATGTATATGGCGAACGCGGCGTTTGGCGTCCGGGCGACACATTGAACATTTCTTTGATGATCCAAGACGCTGACGAGACGCTTCCTGAGGGTCATCCGATCGTCATGGAGCTGAGAACGCCTCGCGGACAGCGATACGCCCAAAGAACTCAGAAGTACGATCCGTCTAATTGCATCTATAGCTTTAGAATTCCAACAAAGATGGAGGACCAAACGGGAACATGGCATGTCATGTTCACCATCGGTGGTTCTTCGTTCCACAAGGCTTTGTCGGTGGAGACGGTGAAACCTAATAGAATGAAGGTGCAGTTGACTACCGCCCATAAGGTGCTCACCGCAGGGACAAATGAGAAGTTGTCCATCCATTCCGAATGGTTGCATGGAGGGAAGACGGCTAACAAGGACGTGAATGTCGCCATGAGATATAGGAGGAATCCTAATCCGTTCCCTAAATATAATGGTTATATCTTCGAATCTCCTCATGTGGGTGAGTTCACGAGCGAGGAGAATACGGTGGTGGAATCCCAAACGGATGAGGATGGTGACCTTGAGGAGGTTATCAGCATTCCTAAACTGGTTACTGCTCCTGGTATGTTGCAAGCTACTTTCACTACAAGGGTGGACGAAGGAACAGGTGACAATAGTGTGAATTACGCGAATGTGCCGCTTTCTCCTTTCAGACGTTATGTGGGTGTCAAATATCCTATCAAGCAAGGTCATAAGTATGTGGTCACTAACAAGGATCAGGTATTCAATTTGGTCCTTTTGGATGAGAATGGCAATCCTGTCGATGGTGAAGGCGTCTCTCTCAAATTGTATAAGATGTATTGGCACTGGTGGTGGGATTCCGACGAGGATGACGACATTGCTTATTATACGGAGAATAGTTCCAAAGTACCTTATTTCGAGAAAAAGGATATCTCTTTCAAGGACGGAAAGGCGAGCGTGACGATTCGTGTGCCTGATTGCGATTGGGGTAGATATTTGCTTGTCGTTAAGGATGGAAAGAATGGTCATGAGGCTGGTAGCGTCGTCTATTTCGATTGGGAGAATTGGTATTCCCGTTCCCAAAATTCGGGTGGCTCCGCTGCTACGTTGCTGAACTTTAATTTGGATAAGGAGAGTTATAAGGTGGGCGAAAAGTTGAAGGTGACGCTTCCTACCCCTGAAAAGGGTCGTCTTCTCGTGACGATCGAAAACCGTTCGAGGGTGCTCTACTCTAAGTGGGTCGACGCTCAAGAGGGTAATACTGTTGTCGACGTGGATGTCACGGCCGATATGTTGCCGAACGCTTATGTCTACGTGAACTTGTTGCAACCATACAACAAGACGGAGAATGATCTTCCTATCAGAATGTATGGTGTGAAGAACTTCATGGTGGAGCGCGCGGAGAGTTTCCTTCATCCTCAGATTACGATGAGTGACCAAGTTGAGTCGGAGAAGACTTTCGACGTGACCGTCAGCGAAAAGTCTGGCAATGAGATGTGCTATACGCTCGCTATCGTGGACGAGGGTCTCTTGGATTTGACGAACTTCAAGACGCCTGACGCTCATGACGAGTTCTTCAAACGTGAGGCGCTCGGTGTGAATACTTGGGATATGTATGATATGGTGATTGGCGCTTATGGCGGAAAAATCGAACAGATTTTGGCTATCGGTGGTGACCAGGCGTTGAATCGTGACGGAATGAACAAGCGTTTCGAGCCGATCGTTAGGTTCTTCGGTCCTATCAAATTGGCTAAGGGCGAGAAGAAGGTTCACCATGTGACTCTGCCTCCATATTTCGGTTCTGTCCGTGTGATGGTGGTCGCAGGTAACAAGGAGGCTTACGGAAGCGCCGAGAAGGCGGTTAAGGTTACAAAACCTCTGATGATTCTGCCTACCGCTCCTCGCGTCATCGGTCCTAATGAGGATTTCTCCGTTCCTGTGAATGTCTTCGCAATGGATGGCAAGAGCAAGAATGTGACGGTTTCCATCTCTTCGGGTAATAAATTCACCGTGGTGGGTGAGTCTAAGTTCCAACAACATTTCAACGCTAACGAGGACAAGATCGTTACCTTTAAGATGAAGGCGAAAGCTATCGTCGGCAAAGAGAAGATCACCATTACGGCGAGTGACGGAACGAACAATGTGAAGAGCGATATCTGGATGGATATCCGTAATCCGAACGAGCGTGTCGCAAAAAGTGTGATGTACGAGGTCCCTGCACACAAACAGGTGGAGTGCCCTTACGAATTGTTTGGTGTCGAGGGTACGAACAACTTGACGGTTGAGGTTAGCGCTTTGCCTTCCATCGACTTGAGCCGAAGTTTAGAGTATCTGATCGGTTATCCTCACGGATGCGCCGAGCAGACATCCTCAAAGGCTTTCCCTCAGTTGTTGCTTCCTGAAATCATGGATATGCCTGAAAAGGAGAAGAAGGAGTGCGAGCAGCATGTGAAGGAGGCTATCTTTAAGTTGAGCCAGATGCAGATGGCTGACGGTTCTTTCTCTTATTGGATGGGAGGTAATTATAGTTATCCTTGGGTGACCAATTATGCCGGACATTTCCTTTTGGAAGCTAAGAACCATGGCTATGACGTCTCTAACAGTGTGATCATAAATTATCTTTCTTATCAGAAGAAGATGGCCTCCTCTTGGTCTAGCAGTTCTTCCGACGGAGATAATTTGACGCAGGCGTATCGTCTATATACGTTGGCGCTTGCGGGCAAGGCTGATTTGAGTGCGATGAACAGATTGAAGGGCAAGAAGTTGAACGAGGTCTCCACTTGGAGATTGGCTGCCGCTTATGCGATGTGTGGTAAGAAGGACGTGGCTCAAGGCTTGGTGAACAACTTGACTGCAGAGGTGAATGGCAAGTATAGTTATGATGACGAGACTTTCGGTTCTCCTCTTAGGGATAGGGCGCTGATCTTGGATGCGATGTCGCTGATCGGGTCCGACAATAAGAAGGTCTATATGTTGCTGAAGAACATCTCCGCTGAAGTTAATAACGGGAAGCAATATAGCACGCAGGAGTTGGCTCAGATTTTAGTCGCCTTCTCTCACTATTCCAAGAAGATGGGTTCTGATAAGGTGAGCGCAGCTTGCATTAAGGATGGCAACTCCATCTCCTTCAACGCCGAAAAGGGCGTCGTGAGGAAATCGTTGGATGTGAAGGGTGTAGGCAACCAGAAGTTGTCTGTCAAGAACAATGGAGAAAACACGTTGTTCGTTTCTTTGGTAACTTCCGGTATTCCAACCGAGAATTCGGGTGGCGCTATCGAAAACGGTTTGAGTATGAAGGTTTCCTATTATACGTTGGATGGCACTCCGTTGGATGTCAACCGTCTTGAACAAGGTACCGATTTCAAGGTGAAGGTGGAGGTCCACAATCTCTCTTCATACCAATCTCTGAAGGAGATTTCTTTGATCCAGGTCTTCCCTTCAGGTTGGGAAATCCAAAACGACCGTATATCCGGTAATTCCGATGAGTCTGAGAACTTCAATTACCGCGATATCCGTGACGACCGTGTGATGACTTACTTTAGGTTGAATTCAAGGGAGACTAAAGCCTTTACGGTCAAATTGCACGCTTCGTTCATCGGTAGGTATTTCGCTCCTGCGTTCATCACTTCTTCGATGTATGATAGCGAAATCTGTGCTAAGAACCTCGGTTTCTGGACCGTTGTCGAATAAATCATGTCTTTAGGGGAGCCTTCATGGTTCCCCTATAATTTATTTTGTAGATAAAATATCTTTCTGGGATATTCGTTAATCGTTAAAACAATATATTTCAAAATATGAATAGTAATCTTATTAATCAATTCCTTATTCAAAACGCCGGCTCGTTCGACGAAATGGATGTTCCTCGAATCGCTCAGGGTTTGGCGATGGTGCCTGATGAGAATGCGTTGTATGTCATAGGCGCTGATTATAAAAGACCTGACCACGCTTTGGTCTTTTCACTTGTGGGTGGTTTCTTTGGTGTGGATCGTTTCTTTTTGGGTCAAACGGGTTTGGCTATCGCTAAGTTGCTTACATGTGGAGGATTTGGCATCTGGGTGATAATCGATATTTTCCTTATTATGAATGAGACTAAGGCTGTGAATGCGAATAAAATTGTCGACTTGATTAACCGATATGCGACTAAGACGCAGAGACCTCCTGTCTCTAATTCGACTTCCAGAAAGAGTGACGATACGAATTTCTCCAAGGAGGTTGAAAGTGTTGACTTTGAGGAGAATAATAGCAAATTGCCTGACTTGAATGTCCCTTCTGTAAGGAGTGTCGAGGATCCAATGAATTACGCTCCTAAATCGGACGATTTTTCAAGGTATGCTCCTAAGTCGGATGAGTGATCTGTCAGACTAAGATTTTTGCGCTTTGGGGTCGTTCAGGACAAAACGTTCGTTCCTGCTCTTCTCTGCTGGAATTTTGTTGGCGGCTTACATTTGGTTGGCTTTCAATTGGTGCTGTGCCGAAGGGGAGGGTGTGACGGTTTGCCTTTTTAAAAGGATTACCACGCTTCCGTGTCCGGGTTGCGGCTTAACGACCGCTTTGCTTCTAATATCGGAAGGAGATATCACCAACGCTTTTTGGACCAATCCGTTGTCGGTCTTGGTATTCCTGTTGTTGGTGGTCTCTCCTTTTTTGTTACTCTTTTCCCCTGATTGGTGCTACCGCAGGTTTTGTGCCGTGGAATCGTACTTGTTGAAAGGGAAGGGGCTTTATGTTTTATTGTTCGTTATCGTCGTGAATTGGTTTTACCTAATCGCACATTCCATATGAACGCATTTAGCTTGAAGGATAATCGAAAGGATGTAATAGCTAATGGCTATTGGGTGTCGTTGGTTGTTTTGGTCACAACGATGGCCATGCCAATCATTAATTTTGTCGCCAGTGTGATTTATTACTTCTGCCGTCGGAAATCAACCTATCCCGTGCGGTGGCATGCCATGAATATTCTTGTGACGCAATTGCTTCTCTCCATCGTCAACTCTTTCGTATGGTATTCCTTATGGCAGTTGATGTGGAACGAGTGGTCGTTTTCTGACGGGCTCGCCGCTTTTTATGTGTTGGCGGGGCTCCTTAATCTTGGCGTGGTTGTCTTCTGCGTTGTTTGTTGCATACGGGCGAAACGAGGTATGGAGGTGGATTGCTTATTGGTCTCTCCTTTGAGTCACTTGCTTTGTCCGAAGGTCTCGTGGGACAAGTGGGAAAGGAAATGGTTACCGGCTGATTCATGTTACATGGAGATGGCTGAGCAGTCAAAAGGCAGGGCTCTGCGCGACTCTTTGGTTGTGGTGGGGACGGCGGTGGCGTTTGTCATGGCGCTCTCCGTGCTTCTTTCTAAAAGGGATTTCGAATACCCGGACTTCTGCCTTTATGATGTCATAGAGAAGGCGGTCTATGAAACCAATGTTAAAGGTCAAGAGTTGGCCGATGAGACGGCAAAGGAGTATTTGCGCACTTGTGTCAACTATTTGTGCGAGAAGAACGGAATGGATAGTGTCACGGTCTATCTGGTGAAGTCGAGCGATATAAACGCTTATGCGTATTGCGGAAGGAATATGATTGTCAATGCAGGGCTTGTGGCGGCGTGCGACAAGGAGAACGAGTTGCTTTCGGTAATTGGACACGAGTTGGCGCACCTTGAATGTAATCATGTGACCGAGTCTTTGAAGAAGAGGGTCGGCGTCTCTTTGATCCTCTCTTTTTTCTTCCGTAACTACTCTTCGCTAGTGACTGATCTGACGATGGCTAAGATGAGTCGTAAGGATGAACGGGAGGCGGACGCTCTCTCTGTTGTCTATCTTTACAAGGCTGACATCGACCCGGAGGGTTTCCCTTCTTTCATGCGGAAGATTCTGAATGGTAATTGGACGGATAGAATCGCTTTCTTCTCTGATCATCCCGCGACGCAGAAGCGTATTGACGATAGTATGGAGCAGTTGAACCGCCTTGCTCCTAAAAATTATGTGACGGTTCTTTCCGAAGAGGATTGGGACGTGTTCAAGGACAAGGCGGCTCTAGCAAAAATGAGCGTTCCTGCGTCTACTGAATCTGTTGAGATGGAAGAGGAGGAGCTTCCGGAATAGACGATTATATGGATGTTGCCCAAATAATCGTATCTTGCGTGTTTCTTAATATAGGTTAAGAAATATTGTGATTTTGGACGTTGCCGTCTCTGATTTTTTTATTAATTCGTATATTTGCGTTGGATGACGTTGTTTAGGACGTCATTTTTTTATTTAGGCTAGCGATAGAAACATTAACTACGAATTTTTATAAGGGGAGTTAGTATTGTTGTTGGAGTATTAGAAAAAATGTTTCCTTTCTGATATTCGGCCCCTTTTTTACATATTACACGATGGATTATGAAAACAAAGGTTACTATTATTATTATCGGACACAATTCTTGGCATGATTTGCAAAAGAATTTGGCTTCGTTGGAGTTTTTGATGAATGACCCCGACATGGAGATCATATATGTTGACAATGCCTCTGTCGACGGCACTCGTGCGGCAATCGCATACTCCTATCCGTCGGTCAAAATGATTACCTGTGGAAAGAATCTTGGTATCGCTGCTGCTCGGAATGTGGGGCTGGTCAATTCTTTGAGCGAGTATGTCCTCTTTTTGGATAGCGACACGGAGATGAATCCTGAGGCTTTCCATGCTATGGTCGATTATTTGGATGAACATGAGGATGTCGGCGTCTGCGGTTGTAAACTGATCGGACAGGACGGCCTTCCTCAGGCGAGTTGCAAGCATTTCCCTACGCGTTCGGGAGTCACGAAAAGCGGTATCCACAATATATTAGCCCAATCGGGTTATAATGTTTTCGCGGAATCGTACGCGAAGACTCTTTATCCCGCCGAACAAACTGAAGGCAAGGATCCTATCGAGGTCGATTTTGTTATCGGCGCTTGCCAAATGGTTCGTAGAAAGGCGCAGGTGAGGGTCGGATTCCTTGACGATCGTATCTTCTATGGTCCTGAGGATGCGGACTTCTGCCGCCGTTTGACTACCGTCGGTTACAAGACGGTCTATTTGCCCTATGTCTCCATCAACCATGATTACCAACGTCCTATTTCGCAGAAGTTCTTCTCTCGCCAGACAATCAAGCAAATCAGAGGTTATAGCTTCTATTTCAGAAAGGTAGTCAAGGAGAGAATCAGAGGTGGTAAGATTGATGTGATCACGAAAAGACAATCTAGACGCGGCTTTTAATCTGTTATCAGCAGCATCCTCCTAATTCGGGGATGCTAAACTCACATTCTGCTTCTTCTCCGTTTTCATATAGGTAGGTGTCGTCTTCAGGACTGTAGATTATGGTGCCTGTCGTGTCCTTTCCCTTCAGAACTTTATTCGTCGCTCCTTTGTATTCGATGTTTTCATAGGTGAATTTTAGGGTATCTTTCGACACGAGTTCATAGGATTTCGAGGAGGACGACGAATTGTAGTCTGTCGTTCCGTCTTCGTTTGGTTCCGCGTCAATTTTTTCTGAGAAATAAGTATAGAGAAGATGGCCGCGCAAATCGTATGTCCCTGATTGGATGTTTGTGCCGGCGTCACATGAACATGTCCAATCGTATTCTAGCAACAGGGCGCCTGTTTCCGATGACTTATGTTTTATTCCGCAACCGAGTATTATTGAACCGGAAAGTAGATGTGGCTTTTTCTCTATTAGTTTGAATTCTCCTTGCTCTTTTTGATATAGGAGATATCCCAATACGATTCTTTCTTCCACTTTTGAGTAGAATTCGTAGCAGAGGAACGAGTCGTTTTCGAATTCGTAAAGCCTCGTGAGTTCGGATATGTTCTTGAGCCTTTTTGCGATTATAGTAGAGTCTTCGTTTTTCAAATAATTATCTTGTTCCGCATATTCCCCTGTATATTTATCCGTGTAATATGACTCGTCTTTGGGTTTGAAGAAGTGCGCGAGGCTATCGAACAATTCATTGTATCTTTCCGTTGTGTATTGGGGAGTGCTGGAATCCACATAGAACGATTGATCCTCTTCGTTCATTTGGGTGGTTGGGGTGTCCGCTTGTTGCTGGTCGTCAGCGGTTTCGGCGACGACTGTGTTCTCTTGCTCTCTCTCTTGTTGGACGGGTGTGGTATTCGTGTCGCAGGAGAGAAGGGAAAAACATAAGAGAGGGAAAATGAAGCTTATTTTGTTCATGGTATTTTTTTCAAAAATAGGAAAAGTATTGTACTAAAACAAAAGGTTTTATATTCAAAGTTATTATGTTTACGGATGGCTTTCCCATATGGATTTTGAGTTTCTAACAATAAAAAAGGTCACTCCATTTCGGAAGTGACCTTTTTTCGTATAGTTCGGAAACTTATTAGATGAGTTTCTCCAATTTGCTGACGTTGTCTGCGATTACTTCATCCGGCAACACGTAGTTGGTCAAGTCGCCTGAGATGAATTGGTCGTAGGCTGTCATATCGATCAAACCGTGACCGGACAAGTTGAAGAGGATAACCTTCTCTTTTCCCTCCTCTTTCGCCTTTTTCGCTTCGCGGATGGCGGTGGCGATGGCGTGTGAGGATTCTGGTGCCGGGATGATTCCCTCCGCTCTGGCGAAGAGGGTAGCGGCTTCGAACGTCTCGATTTGAGGAATATCCACGCCCTTCATCAAGCCGTCTTTGATCAATTGGCTGACGATGGAGCCTGCTCCGTGGTAGCGCAATCCGCCTGCGTGGATGTGTGCGGGAGCGAAGTTGTGTCCCAATGTGAACATAGGCATCATCGGCGTGTAACCCGCCTCGTCTCCGTAATCGTATTGGAAGATACCTCTGGTCAGCTTAGGGCAGGAAGCCGGTTCAGCCGCCAAGAACTGGGTCTTCTTTCCGTCGAGGATGTTGTGCCTCATGAACGGGAAGGAGATTCCGCCGAAGTTGGATCCACCACCGAAGCAGCCGATGACCACGTCAGGATATTCGCCTGCCATCTCCATCTGTTTCTCCGCCTCAAGACCGATGACGGTCTGGTGGAGTGTCACATGGTTCAAAACACTACCCAACACGTATTTGCAGTTTGGTGTCTGCATCGCCAATTCCACAGCCTCCGAGATGGCTGTCCCCAAACTACCTTGGTAGTTCGGATTGACGGTCAGGATATCTTTTCCCGCACGTGTGCTCATACTTGGAGAGGCGATCACTTGCGCGCCGAACGTCTGCATGATGGAACGGCGGTATGGTTTCTGGTGGTAGCTCACTTTTACCATGAAGACCGCCAATTCCAAGCCGAACGCTTTGGCCGCGTAGGAGAGTGCGGCGCCCCATTGTCCCGCTCCTGTTTCGGTCGTGATGTTGGTCACGCCCTCTTTCTTACAGTAGTAGGCTTGTGCCAATGCGGAGTTCAGCTTGTGTGAACCGATCGGGCTGACGCTCTCGTTCTTGAAGTAGATGTGCGCTGGGGTGTCCAATGCCTTCTCCAAACCGTATGCTCTCACCAAAGGGGTGGAACGGTAGTTCTTGTAGAGGTCGCGCACCTCTTCCGGAATGTCGATCCAAGCGTCGGTCGTGTTCAATTCTTGTTCTGAACATGCCCTGTTGAAGAGGACGCTCATCTCGTCGAGCGTGATGGGCTTCTTGGTCTTAGGGTTCAACATCGGGAGTGGCTTGTTCTTCATGTCAGCCACAATGTTATACCATTGCGTTGGTATCTCGTTTTCCGTCAAGAAAAATCTTTTCTGTTTTTCCATCTTATTTTGTATTTAATTATTTTATCAACCTGAAATAAAAAAAGAAAAACCGCAGACCTTGGAGGCTTGCGGTTTTATATTTTGTTCGAACAATGTGCACGTCGATTAACTGATCCTCCATTTGAATTAGGACCAGCGCCACCAACGTCTGATATTGTTCTTTGAATTATTCATAACAAAATATTATTCCTTTTTTAATTCGTTGCAAAGGAATATAATATTTCCCAAACCGCAAAATAATTTTTCAAATAATTTATGGGAATAGAAGTAGAACCTTTGCTTTACCAACATTTCATCCAATGATTTTTGAATCATGTAAATAATTGGATATTAATAATTTATGATAATGATTATGGCTATAAGAATTTTATATTTATGGTCAATATAGATGGAGCGAATAGGTCATTCGCCTTTTTCGTAGTTCAGTTCCACGGCGGAAGCCTCCATCGGGAAGGAAACAGGCGGGTTGAGTTTGCGGACGGTGGTGCGCAAGGTCTCGATTTGCGGGTAATGCGAGGTAATCACGTTCTGGATTCTCCATGCCACGTTTTCGATGAGTTGGGAGGGCTTTGCCATCTCCAGTTTGATGAGTTCGCAGATTTCGGCGTAGTTGATGGCGGCGCAGAGATTGTCGGTCCGCGCGGCTTCGGAGAAGTCGTAACCTATTTTGAGGGAGATGCTATATTCCCCGCCCACGATGTTTTCGGTGGGAATGGCGCCGTGGTAGGCGAAGATTCGCAGATCGTCGACAATTAGATAATTCATTCTGACGTTTTTTGGAAGAAGGTGAAATTCACGTGTCCGTATTTCCTGTGTTCGAGGAAGTTAGGGTGCGATTCGAAGCTGAACTCTTTGGGATGTTCCAAGATGAGCACTCCTTCGTCGTTTAATAGATCGTTCTGGAAAATCAGGTCGGGAATCTCCTTTAGGCGAGGGTGGTCGTACGGCGGGTCGGCGAAGACCATGTCGAACTTGGATCCGCATTTCTCCACATATTTGAAGCTGTCGCCTTTAATAGCGTTGATTTCTGTGGCTTTTAGGTCGCTAATTGTCTTTTTGATGAATCCGTAGTTGATGGAGTTCATCTCCAATAAGGTGACGTTCGGGCAACCTCTGGAGGCGAATTCCAGACTGATGCTGCCGGTACCGCCGAACATATCCAGTACTTTCGTCTCTTCGAAGTCGATACGGTTGTTGAGGATGTCGAACAAAGCCTCCTTCGCCACGTCGGTTGTCGGACGCGCCTTGAGGTTCTTGGGAGGATTGAGCGCTCTCCCTTTATATTTCCCGCTGATTATACGCATGTCGGTAAGTCGAATAGGATGGTTTGTTTCTCGCAGACATCGGATTTGGCGAATAGTTTGCCTAATTCGACGTGTGGACGGATGTCTATTTCCACGTTGTTAACGTACTTGCGGAGGTCGCTTAGAAGCGGACTCTTTGCGTTGACGTTTCCGAGGAGGAGCGTTTCGGTCTCGTAGGGATCGAATTTCAGTTGGTCGAAGACGTTAAGCGTGAAGTAGAGGAACTCCTCGTTGTTTCTCAGCGGATAGGTGTTGGCTATCTGCAGGAGATTCTCTTTGACGCCCACTATGTCGAACTCTCCTTCTCCCACGTAGATGCCTATCGCCCCCTTTCCGCTTTTTTTGCTTTGCACCATGGTTTGGGAGGCGAGTATGCTTTGCCTATGGACGAAGCGTATGGCGGGGAACCTCTCGGTGAGAGGTTGTGAGATTTCTTCGGGAATGCTGTGGAGGAGTAGGGCGTCGCAGAACGATAGTTCGTCTTGCGTGATTTTCATGCCGGCGCTCTTCCCGTTGGTGCAGAACTCCCAGTAGGTCTGTTTGTCCGTTTCGTCGAAAAGGGTGGAGGGCATGAGCGTGTAGTGCTTGTCGTCGTTGAGAAAGTAGACTTCGCTGTACTTGCGTCTGAGCGAGTCCAACTTGTTGAATTGCTCTAGGAATTGTTGGCTGACGCTTTTCCCCGCCTCCGCGATGCGGCAGAAATAGAGCGGGCGTCTCTCCGTGAGGGAAGCCACGACAAAACAAAATCCATCCGGTAGAAACCGAATGGATAATGTATGGTTGGGCGAATTCGCCGGGTCGAAAGATGACTCCGCTATTTCTATCATAGAATTACTCCCAGTTACCTGCGTTATTATTAGGGCTTTGAACGTCACCTACTTTCAAACCAGCGAACTTCTCTTGAGTGTTTCTTTCCTCGATGAGGTTGATGATTTGTTGTTCGTTCAAGCCTTTCAGATATGCCTTGAAAGGAACGCTAGCCTCGAACAAAGGAACAGTCACGTTAGATGCGGTGAGCACTTTGTCTGCCTTCATATCGAATTCTGTGTTCTCTGCGTAAGGCACTTTGCCCATGTCGTTGGCGTTGAAGTTCGCTCCGAAGATGGTTTGTTTCACGTTTACGAAGATGGTATCACGACGGAAATTGGTCATGAAGGAATCATAGTTGGTGATTCCGTATTTTTCTGCGTCCTCAGGCAAAAGGTTGATGGCGATCTCCTCGGTCAAACCTTTCTTCATTTGGTCGTCGGTCAACTCACCTTTCTTAGCCACTTTTGGAATCACGCCGTTGTTTACGAAGTCGATCAAATCTGACATCTTGCCGGCATATTCTGCCTTTGCCTCTTTGTAGGCGATTTGCGCTTTGCGGATGTTAACTAACTTCTCGATTACCGCTTGGTCACGGATTGCCTTTTCCTCTTCGAACTCGATTGGGGTTCTCACGCTTTTGTAGCACATATACGCTAAAAGAATAGAAGCGACGGCTAAAAGGGCTTTTAATACGTTTCTCATATCGTTTTAATAATTATTTTTGTTTCGTTTTTTATTTAATGCACAAAAATAAAAAAAAAGGCTTTATCAAGGTGTCCAAACGGGACTTATTTTGAAAAAAAGTGATGAGAAGGTTTTTGTCGGATAAAATATTTGCCGCTTTCGGGCACGAACCCACTTCCCAACAGCGTGAACTGATCGAGGCGCTTAGTGCGTTTGTGGTGGATGGCCTTGACCATGTTTTCCTCTTGAGAGGCTATGCGGGAACAGGTAAGACCTCCGTCGTGGCGGCGCTGATTCGTGTGATGGACGAGTTGGAGCAGCCGGTCGTCCTTATGGCGCCTACCGGTCGCGCGGCAAAGGTGCTTGCATCTTATTCCGACCATCACGCCTATACGATTCATAAAAAGATCTACCGCCAACGTGTGGGCGGGAGCGTGGACGCCGATTTTTCATTGAACGTCAATCTTCATAAACATACGCTTTTCATCGTGGACGAGGCTTCTATGCTGGCGAATGCGGGTGATTCCGCTTTCGGCACGGGAAATCTTTTGGATGATTTGATGTCTTATGTCTACGGTGGCGACGGCTGCCGTGTCGTCTTGGTGGGTGATACTGCCCAGCTTCCTCCTGTCGGTCAGGAGGAGAGCCCGGCGCTCTCTTCGGATTATATGTCGGGCTATGGGTTTCCCGTCGACGAATACGTGCTGACGGATGTGGTGCGCCAGGCGAACGAGTCTGGCATCCTCTACAACGCTACCGCTCTCCGCCTGATGCTGATGCGGGGCGATGAGGGGGCGTTCCCTACGATTGACATGGATTTCCCTGACGTGAAGAAGGTTTCGGGGGAGGATCTGATCGAGGAGATCTCTTCGGCTTATTCCCGCGACGGGATGGACGAGACGATCATTATCTCTAGGTCTAATAAACGGACTAATATTTTCAATGAGGGAATCCGTAACCGTATCTTGTATAGGGAGGAGGATTTCTCTTCGGGTGATTGGGTGATGGTGGTGAAGAATAACTATTTCTGGGCGAAGCAGAGTGATGGCAAACTGGATTTCATCGCGAACGGCGACATCGCCGAGGTGCGCAGAACACGTAGGCGGAGCGACGTGTACGGCTTCCATTTCGCGGAGGCGACGCTCTATTTCCCTGATTACGATATTGAGATCGAGGCGAAGATTTTGTTGGATACGCTCCGTAGCGAATCGCCTTCGCTTACCTATGAGGAGAGTAACCGTCTCTTTCAGGCGGTGCAGGAGGATTATATGCACATAGGCAATAAGCGGGAGCGCATGAAACAGATGAGGGAGGATCCTTTCCTGAACGCGCTGCAGCTGAAGTTCGCTTATGCCGTGACTTGCCATAAGGCGCAGGGCGGACAGTGGTCTAACGTATTCTTGGACAAAGGATATGTGACGGAGGAGATGGTGAACGCAGAGTATCTCCGCTGGCTCTACACCGCTTTCACGCGTTCCACGAAAAAATTATATTTGATTAATTGGGACTGAAAGAGAGTTTGGTGTTGGTTTTCTGTAGGTGATTCGTAACTTTCGTGAAAGGATAAACTATAATTGGTAATGAATAGTTAACATACTGGGGAAAATCAAACATTATAAGCAAACGTTTTTTATTGTGAGGAACTAACTTTCATAGTGTGGGTGAGGCAAGTATGCAAAGGGTGTATCATGGTTTGCTGACCTTGATACACCCTTCTCGTTTGTTATCGAATATCACCTTATTCCCCTAACTTTTTCATCGCCTCTTGTAGTACCGGATCATTCTCGTAGTAGATGGAGTAGAACGCGTTCTCTCCGTAGATGTTCCGCAGAATATAGGCGCGTACCAATTGGGTGACTTTTTCTTGCGTGCGTTGCGGCTGTGGTGTGTCGCATTGTACTTTCTTCGTAAGGGCGAACTCCGTCACGTTTTTGTAAATCGGTTGGCTCTTTAGGAAGTTGTCCGCCTTTTTGTAGTCTCCGAAATCGGTCAACTGCTGGCGGTGCTCGTCGGAGAATCTGAATGAGTAGTCGTAGAGAGATCCGGAGCTGACCAGCTTGTTGTAGAAGGAGGAGTTGAAGGTGGTGTCGCATGGCACGAACACGTCTGGCATGATTCCGCCGCCTCCGTAGACTACGTGGTTCTCTTTGGTGTAGTACTTCATCGTGTCAGCGCCCATCTTGACGCTGTCTTGGTTATAGAGTTCTCCGCTCAGGTATCGTTCATACACTTCCTGCTGGTACTTGCTCTTGTCGCCGTAAGGTTTTTGGATGCAGCGTCCCGAAGGCGTGTAGTAGCGCGCTACTGTCAGACGCAGGGCGGAACCGTCGTTGAGCGGTATTTGTTGTTGCACCAATCCTTTACCGAACGAACGTCTGCCGAGTATGGTACCCCTGTCGTTGTCTTGGATACTGCCCGCGAATATCTCGCTGGCGGAGGCTGACCATTCGTCGATGAGCACAGTCATCGGATAGTTCTGGAACTCTCCGTTTCCGTCGGCTATGATGTCTTGGCGTTTTTGCGCTTTCCCTTCGGTGTAGACGATCAGGTCGCCTTCGTGCAGAAATTCGTTGATCATGTAGACGGCGGCATCCAAATAGCCTCCGGAGTTGCTTCTGAGGTCGATGATGTAGCGGTCGGCTCCGTTGTTCTTGAGGTCATGTAGCGCGCTGCTGAACTCATTATAGGTGTTGGCGCCGAATTTGCCCACTTTCACATATCCGATGTGTTCCTTCAGTATGAAATGGGCGTCCACGCTGTTGACCGGAACGTCGCCGCGCGTGATGTCGAACGAGAGCAGCTCGTCCGTCCCAGGTCTCTTGATGCCCACTTTCACGTGTGTATTTTTCGGTCCGCGCAATTTGTGCATCACGGCGTCGTTGTTGATTTTCTCGCCGACGAAAAGCGTGTCGTTCACTTCCACGATACGGTCGCCCGGAAGTATGCCGAGCTTTTCGGATGGACCGCCGCTGATCACGTCGATGATCATTATCGTGTCGTTTTGTATGTTGAATTGCACGCCGATGCCGGAGAAGCTTCCCTCTAGTTCGTCATTGACCATCTGAAGGTTTTTCGCGGGCACGTAGACGGTATGCGGGTCCAGTTCCTCCATGATTTTGGGAATCGATTTCTCCACCAGCGAATCGATGTCCACCGTGTCCACATATTGCAGGTTCACGAGGTTGAGCAGCATGTCGATTTTGCTGTCCATCTTCTTGTGGGTGCGGGTGATTCTCTCGTTTGCCCTTTCAGTGATGATGGAGCCCGCCAATACGCCGAGGATGGCCGCTATGGCGACGAATAGAGGGTTGAATATTTTTTTGTTCATGGATTTGTAGTTTTTATTTAGTTTCTAGGTTGAGATGTTCCACTTCCACGCCTGCTCTTTCCAATAGTTCCACGCCTTCGAGCGTGCGGTATTCTTCCGCGTAGACCACGCGGTTTATGCCGGATTGGATGATGAGCTTCGCGCATTCGATGCAGGGTGAGGAGGTGACGTAGAGGGTGGCTCCTTCGCTGCTGTTGGAAGAGCGCGCCACTTTGGTGATGGCGTTGGCTTCGGCGTGCAGGACATAGGGTTTCGTCTTGTTGTTATCGTCCTCGCAGACGTTTTCGAAACCTGACGGGGTGCCGTTGTATCCGTCGGATATGATCATCTTGTCCTTTACGATGAGTGCGCCCACCTTGCGTCGTTCGCAGTAGGAATTTTCCGCCCAGACTTGCGCCATGCGCATGTAGCGCACGTCGAATTGATGTTTTTTTGTCGAATTGTTATCTTCCATACCCGCGAAAATACAATTTATTGTCTAATGATAATCTTACTTATGGGTAAAAAGAAAGGGCGAACCCATCGGATCCGCCCTTCCGTCCTTTTTCTCTTCCGGATTACTTACGAAGATCCAAAGCCTTCAAGATGGCACGATATCTTTCGATATCGATCTCCTTCAAGTAGTCGAGCATACGACGACGCTTTCCTACGAGGGCCTTCAATGATCTTTGTGTACCATAATCCTTGCCATTTGACTTCATGTGTTCAGTCAAATGAGTAATACGGTATGAAAATAGCGCTATCTGGGCCTCAGGTGAGCCAGTATCGGTATTCGACTTTCCGTATTGACTGAAGATCTCTTGCTTTTTAGCAGCATCTAGATACATAACAATAAATATTAATTTGTTTATAAATCGGGTGCAAAGGTAATGATAAAATTATTACGCCAACTAATTTCGGCATTATTTTTTACAATAAAAAAATCTGATTGTTTATCTTTGCGCATATAATAATTTTGAAAATCTTTCATGAAACAATATTTAGACCTTTTACAGCGGGTGCTCGACGAGGGTGTGCAGAAGGGTGACCGTACTGGTACCGGCACTATCAGCGTCTTCGGACACCAAATGCGTTTTAATCTCGAGGAGGGTTTTCCTCTGCTTACCACGAAAAAGCTTCATCTGAAGTCTATCATCTATGAGTTGTTGTGGTTCCTCAATGGCGATACGAATGTGAAGTATCTTCAGGACCACGGCGTCAGAATTTGGAACGAATGGGCCGATCCGGATGGCGGTCTCGGTCATATCT
Source organism: uncultured Bacteroidales bacterium (assembly GCA_937907165.1). GTDB lineage: Bacteria > Bacteroidota > Bacteroidia > Bacteroidales > Paludibacteraceae > UBA1181. The sequence goes on from CALCUH010000191.1 coordinate 26,831, forward strand.
ATGGTTACCAGTGGCGTTCTTGGCCGGATTATAATGGCGGTCACATCGACCAGATTTCCGAGGTGGTGAACACGATCAAGAACGATCCGAACTCCCGCCGCATCATCGTGAGCTCGTGGAACGTGGCGGACTTGGACAAGATGAATCTTCCTCCTTGCCACGCTTTCTTCCAGTTCTATGTGGCGGACGGTCGTCTCAGTCTCCAGCTTTACCAGCGTAGCGCGGACATCTTTTTGGGCGTTCCGTTTAACATCGCGTCATATGCCTTGCTGCTTCAGATGATGGCGCAGGTGACGGGTCTTAAGGCGGGAGATTTCGTCCACACTTTGGGCGACGCGCATATTTATAACAACCACTTGGAGCAGGTGAAGCTGCAGCTTTCCAGAGATCCCCGTCCGTTGCCTACGATGCGTATTAATCCCGAAAAGAAGGATATCTTCTCTTTCGAATACGAGGATTTCATGTTGGAGAACTACGACCCGCACCCGCACATCGCAGGGACGGTCTCGGTGTGAGATGTTATAATACGTTCGAAAAAACAGAAAAGGAGATGAGCCTTCGTGACTCATCTCCTTTTTTCCTTTGTTAATTGGCTATTCTGTTTGTCTTGATACTTTAGTCTGCCAAAAAAGCATCTAATACTTTTCTTGTTTGGTTTGGCAAATCAGTTTCTGCCATTTGGAATCTTTTGACTTTCATTCCGTTTAGCCAATCGGTCCATATGTTTTGCAACGTGTAAAAATCGCCTTGACGTTCTTCGTCTACCTCTAAAAGTAAAATCTCCAAATCTGACAAATCTACACTTAGATGTTTCAATTTTGCGTTAGGATCTTCGATAAGTTTTTTTGATGTAATATACGTGTATTCATGATTGTCAGATTTCTGAGGTTTTTCACCGTTATATGGATAACCATCAGAGAGTATTATTAGCACGTTACGATAGTTAGGCAACACACATTGTGTGTTAATCTTTTTGCCAAAGAATCCATATATATCGGCTCCAGTATATTTTTTGTCCTCTTTTGCTTGAGAATAAATTCTTGCCAAAGCGCTATTCCAAGTCTTTTCAAAAGTTATCAGAATCTCTTTTTTATCTTTAAAATCTGTTTTGGCAAAATCAATTTCCAAAGTATTGGATAATTGGATAATATTGGAATCAGCGGGAGCTGGATAAAAGAAAACTTCCATTCTATCCTTACATGGCACTATTTTTTCTTTATTTGCCTTTTCTTTGAATCTTGCGGTCAAGTGTTTGAATATTGCCAAATCCTTTTCGACAGAGGACACATTATTCGTGTTTTTTTCTATACGATCGGACAAATCAATGAACACAGTTAAATTTAATGGTTTGTGAATAACAACCGAAATAGAATCACTATTGAGATCTTTCCCTGATGGGTTTCCTTCAGAAGAACAACTATACCCCAAGAGGGCAAAACATAAAGTTCCCAAGACTACAATAAAAATTGTTTTCATTATTATTCTGATTTTAATGTTAATTGGTCAATTAGTAAATCTTTTTTCTGAGGAGTCAAACTATATTTCACCTCCGTAATTTTGTTGTCAAAAATTTGTTTAGCCAATGTTTTGGTGTTCGATCCGGACGATGCTCCGGACAGATAGCTCATCCACCCCATAAAGAATTCATTAAGAGCTTTGTACAAATCATCAAAATCTATTACATTCCCGTTAATTTGGCCCTCTTTTGTTGCAATATCCTGATTGGTGGCGAGAATATCGTTATTCACTTGGTCCAGTTCCGTTTTTTTCTTAGATATTTTTTCTTCCTCTGTGACGATTTTCCGTTCTAGTTTTTCTTCCTCTTTTTGAATGTCTTTATCGATTATCCGTAATTGACCTTTCCGATCCGTCAAATCGTCATATGTTTTCATCACAAATCCGAAAACAAATCCGAAAATCAAATAAACAATGAACCCTAAAAAAATAATAGACCAAAAACGGACGTCTGCGAACGCCATATGAAGAGTATATTCTGGCATGTCATTTAAAGTGGTCAATGCTTTCATGTCATAGATTTTCTCGCTAATTTCATAGGCCAAAATAGCGTCAAATATGAATGTGATCGCATACATCATTACAGATTTTGCAATGCCTTTCCATCCTTCTTCGTTTTCAAACTGAGAGACTACAAATCCCAAACCGACGAAAACAAAAGGTAGAAGAGAGCAGAATAAACCCGCTTGCGCACCTTGTCGCCATGCTTTCGATAGCGCTTGTGAATCTAGAATTGTAGATCCTAGGCCTAAATCATCGACGGAGAATTCTTTAAAGAATGCGCTATAAATAGCTGACGAGTAGAATGTGAATAGATATATCGCAAGGGCGATTAAAATTACGCAGGCGATAATCAATGTGAGTTTAGCTGTTCGATTTGTTCCGGTAGCGCCATTCTTTATTTCTTGTTTTTGCTTTTCAAAATCCGCAATTTTTTCTGTGTAGTCATCTTTTAGTTCTGCGATTTTGTTTGAGATGGTCTCAATGTCATTCTGTAATCCGTCTCTTTTGTTTTCAAATTGTAGTTTTTTTTGATTCAGAGAGTTTAGTTCCGCCTGAAGTCTTTGCTTCCTATCCTCTTGATCTTGTTGATTACCAACTTGTTCTTTCCGATTGTTTTGTTCGACGACGGTGAGTGCAGAACTTAGAACCGAGTTGTTTCCTCCAGCTCTACCTGCCAAACGGAACCCCCAGGTTCTGTAAGTCTCTCCATCTTTTCTGACTTCTTCGCTATCAACGATAATTACCCTACCGGAATTATCGTCATTGGGAGTATCGTTGTCAGATTTCCTAAATAGGTTTTTTAGTTTAAAATTAGAAATATCCATAATTAGTTTATTTTTTTTATTAAATCATTAAATGGAACGTTCTCCTTAGCGTTTTGCAGTAAAGACTCTACAAAAGGTGAAATTATTTCGGGTGAAAAACCGAATAAGTTTGCGTAATCGCACAATAACATCTTTTCCCTTTCATGTAAATTGTCATCAGCACATGCTATTCGTGACAAATCGTATAAATGATGGATTTTTTCGATTGGATCTTCTGGGAAAGTTGTAATGTTACCACCTGATAAGATAGCGTCTTGTACATCCACAATAGACAATCCATACTCATTCCCTAATTGGTACATTAGGGCTAATTCCTTTTGATCGACATTCCCGTCGGCTACAATCATACACCAAATTCTCAGGAAGTGTGATTTTATAGTTTCATTCATAATCGCAAAAAACTGGCAAAATCCCCAATGTCAGTATTAAACAATAAAAAAGCGTGAGGATTTGTATCAAACTCGTCCGAATTCGAGGTCCTGAGAAACCTTTGCTATAGACGAGCAGATACAAGATACCCACGCCGAGTAGTATATAAACACCCGTAGAGTGTGCCATGAGGGTACAAGATACCCTCGGACACACTACGGACTAAGGTTTATACAACTCATCCGTGGCATCCTCTCTGCAGTGTCCTCGATAGCAAATTCAAAATTTCTCAGGTTCCGAATTACCAAGAACAAAGCGTTGATGACGCCTTTTATTTATGTCGTTGCTCCAACAGTTTTGACCATCGGTCTTCCTCCTTCGCACCTCGGCAATTCAAGCAAGCTTGATTGCGCTCGGTTTGTCGTCGGTTCTCGCCTTGGGAGCGATGGGCGGATATAATCAACAAGCCAATGCTTGGTCAATCATTTCTTTTCTTTCTTCTACAAGATAACTATAAACATACCTTGCAGACTGATAATACAAACCTGTATTTGCATCACAAAGTTTGGCAAAGGTATTAGACTGATACAAAATATCAAAAGCCTTGCTGACAGGAAGATGATTTTCTTCTGTCAATATGGTTATCAGATCGGTTGTGAGTGATTGAACCATAAAATCAAACTCCTGCTTTGTAACATTCATATCCTTACTAATTTCGATATTGCCAACTCCGTACAAAAGGCATATTGAAAAGTTATGCCTTTCATATATTTTATTCGTTCCAAGAATGTTTCAAAAGATATATAACCATTCCTGAAATTATTTATTTGAGCACCTACTCTATCATTGGCTATAGGACCATACACAACATCAAAATCATGCAATGTTCGTCCTTGCTCATCATTTCTATGGTCATAAATAAAATGTGCCCATTCCTCTGTATAACTATCAAAACTTTTGAACCGTAGCGTTCCGTCATATATCAACGAATCATCAAATTCAAATGTCATAACAATCGGTTCTCCTCCAAGGAAAACAGTTTTTAATTTTGCCATTTCCTCAGCCTGGGCATAAGCATCAGACAAATAGAATGCCTTTCCAAAATCTTTATTAGGTTTAGAATAAGACAAGTCTATCTTGTCAATAACCATATTTGAGCCATGATATAGTTTCAAGACAAATTCCCTCCCTTCCTTTTACAGAAAGCAGACAAGCCTTCCACCATATCCTCAAATCGTTGTGTATGCATAATGCCATAATGAGATTGAATCATATCTAAAGCACCATAGCGACTCAAATAAGACTGAGCCTCCTGGCAACTAATGTTATATCTCTTAGCAAACGAGCCAATCAACATAACCATATATTCTACTATGTCTCGCAAATTATACATACTCATATCTCATTTGCTCCAACAGTTTTGCCCTTCGGTATTCCTCCTTCGCACCTCGGCAATTCAAGCAAGCTTGATTGCGCTCGGTTTGTCGTCGGTTCTCGCCTTGGGAGCGATGGGCGGATTGCAAAGATAATAAAATTTGGCAAACACACACTTTGTTTAATTCCTAACTGGATTGCTAGCGGCACCATTATTCCGCAACATCTTTCTGTGTATATGTGCGGATAGTTGTTTAAACGTTATCCCCCTTAGGGTTGCCTATCGTATTATCACCTTGCGGGACATCATTCCTCCTTCCCATTTTACGACGATAACGTATGCTCCAGAGGGTATATGGGCCGATAGGATGGTTTGTGTCCCTTGTGGGACAGTGTAACTATTCTCTAGTGATCCGGATGATGATATGATTTCCACTTTTACATCTGTATGAAGATTCGACAATGTTATGTCGCTTCCTATTACCTCGATGACGGGTGGGAAAGTCTTCACGACAGCTGAGCTTGTTTCTCCTTTTTCAGTCGCTTCGCTTTCCGCGTAGATTGGCGCCAAAGCTTCCGCCCATAGGTGGTGCATCGCTTGACCTCCAAGTGTCTTCTCGTTCGGGTGGACACCATCGGAAGCAAGTTGTTCGGGATGGTTCAGAAAATAGCTGAAGAAGTCCGGACCTTTCCTCAGTCCGTTACTTTCCGTTAGTTCGTCGATTACGTCCAAGAATTTTCTGTTGACTTGCCAACCCGCCTTTTTTTCGTCAGTGGCGATGATGCGGGCCAAGATGGGTTCGATGTCATGTTCTTTTGCCGCATCGATGATGCTCTGCATATTTCTTCTGAAGGTTTCCAAATTCCAGTCGCCTCCGCCCCAAGCGTCATTGGTGCCCATTTCTATGGCCCAGTGTTTCACGTTGCCCGCATATTCGAGATAGTCAGGAAGGTGGTTGACCACCTCTGTGCTGTTGATGCATCCGATTCCCCCTCTTAACATGGCGGGTGTGAAAGCTGGGAATCGGGCATTGATAAGGTCGGCGGTCGTGGTGTCGGTCGACTGTTGTTTGAGTCCCATTTGGCTAATGCTGGTTCCCATAAAGAACCAAGTGTCGTCTGCTCCCGAACTGGCGTCGAATGCTTCGATTTCAAGTAGTTGTCCCACTTCTGTGTCGCTGATTATGCGAATCCAAGACATCCCTTCGAAATTCACAAAGACGCCTCGTGACATCACGACGTTGTTTTTGACCTCTGTGGCTAATGACCAGTCTCCGTCCTGACCATTGGTGGAGTTGGCGGACGTGAGAACCTTGAAATTGCTTAGGGGAGTGCCGAAGTGCGTGCATCCGGAGGTGAAGTTGGTCGCCCATGCGCAGTCTCCGAGTGACTCCCATGTTAGGAATAGACGGGAAGCTCCTTCACCGATTTCGATGGCGATGTCATTGTTTGTGCATTGTTTCCAGTTAGTGAGGTCACCGTCGGTGATGTAGGTGTTGACCCCGTGGCTTGTATAAGCCGGTAGTCCTCTGCTCAAAAGCTTATTGGGGGTGATGGCGTTGATGGATGTGGAGGCCATAGATATGATGGCGAATATCATAAAGATAATCTTTCTCATAATGATTCCGTTTTATATCCTCGTCCTAAAAGGACAATCGCTTTTTGTGGGAAGAAACGTATTATGGTGGTGGCTCGCTTCGAGCAATCCATTTAGGGAAAGGAGTTAGCGTTCCAACAGGCGCTAACTCCTTTTTTACCCTTCCTGTGCGTCCTTCCCTTCTATGTTTTTGAAGGTTCATATTAGACGTTGGGGGCGTCTATAATAGTGTTTGTGTTATTTGACAATTTTAAGGCTCATGTCGTTCATGACGACGATGTATAATCCTGATGGAAGGAAGTTTAATCTGATCGTGACGTTTTCGCCCGCGATGTTTCCTTCATAGGCTATTTTGCCGTCCATACCAATGATTCTCAAATCATTTTTCTCGCGGGTGGTGACGAATAGTCTCTCTTCGGAAGGGGAATAATATATCGTTCCTTGTTTAGAGTTTGCGACGTAGTCGTTGGTTTCCGTCGTGCCGCAGGCGTCGAATTGAGGAGCCTTCGCTTCCGCTTTCCATGCGTCAGTGATCTTCTTCCCCCACTCGCAGCTGACGTTTCCGGTGGATTGTTTTGCGAGTGACGGGTTGGCGGAGGCGTCCCTCACCAAATCGAGGTATTCCACCGGGCTTCCGTTTCCGTACCATGACCAAGCGAGCCAGCCTATGTTTTTCTCATGGCAGTAGGAGAGGATTTTATCTTCGTCCACGTCCCCGTCGCTGTGGTACCAGCCGAACTCACCGATACAGAGGGCGAGGTCTTGGTTGATGACGCCGTCTATGTTGCTGGTCACACGGTTGGTGTTACCGGCGGTTCCATACATGTGGATGGAGAAGATCACGTTGTTGTCGGGGTCTGCGTTCAGCACTTCCTTGCCGTAGGTGTGGATGGTCGCCGCATTTTGTCCGTATCCTCCGGCGTCGATCATGATGCAGTGTCGTAGTCCCGCATTACGGATGATGGGAATCGCTTTGAGGTAACCGTCGCGCCAGTTGGTTGCCGCGGAGGAGTTGTGCCATTCGTTGGCGATGTTGATGATCACGTATGCTTCGCTTCCCTTGAGGGTGGAGGCGAGGTTGGCGAAATATTGCGCCGCTCCCTCTAGGTCACTGATTTTGTCGCTACCAGTCACGTCATGCACCTCTAAAATAGCCGCCATTCCGTACTCTTTGCAGGTTTCGATGATCTTCTTCACGGACGAAGCGTCGTCGGCCGGCGAACCATATGCCTTACCGTTGGTCAATACGATACGCACCGCGTTGGCTCCGTTATCCTTGATCGCTTTCAGTTGGTTGAAAGCGGAACTTTTGTACCATGTGTAGGCCATGCTGACGCCGCGCATGACGAACTCGTTGTCGCATCGGTCCAGCAGTTTGTTGCCTGATACTTTGAAACCGTCGACGTCCGACACTTTCGTCTCGTAGACGGGGGCGTCCTCGTCCGGTTCTATGCGCACGTAATCGATGACTGCCCATGTCCAGATCGGAGTGACGGTCACGTCGTTGTCACCCTTCTTGAATGCGTAGGTGCCGACGAGCGATTCCTTCGCGTCGTCTTTTCCATCCGCCTCCTTATCGTAGTCGAAGTCGACAGACCCCGCTATGCTGTTGGTGGCGCAGGAAATCTGCTTGAATCCGTAGGCTGTGTTGTAGCCGACATATACTTTGTAGGAAGCGTTTTCCTCGACGGTGAAGGTGAACTTCACGTAGTCGTCTGACTCCTTCAGGTTGACGGCTCCTGTCCCTGATTGGTTGTCAAAAGTCTCTAACGAGCCTTTATAGTCTGCGCACTCGGCCTCTTTTTTGAGTGCTGTGTTATATTTATCGCAGGGATCCGCAGCCGAATAGGTGCCCCATCCGGGCATCTCGTCGAGCGTGATGATCATATCGTTGCTCATGGCGCTTTTCCAGAGGTCTTTGCTTGTTTGGTCGATGAAGCCTCCGCTCCAAGAGTTGTACCAAGGCATCCACCAAGACCAGATGTCGCCTTTCTTTTTCGCCTCCGCAGGGTCCACTATCGGACCGTTTTCCGTCAGGGCGAGGATTTTGTCGGAACCCATTTTGCTGATGATGGTGTTCCATGCGCTGATGTTGGAGGAGGTGTTTCCGCTTCCGTTATAGAGGTCCACGCCTATCACGTCCACATATTCGTCGCCCGGATACCACTTTTCGTTGTAGGCGTAGTTTTGTTTAGGGTCTTTCTCCAAGTTCCAGACCCATATCAGGTTTTTCACGCCCTTGACGTTCACCATGCGGTCATACACGAGGCGATAGAGCGCCACATAGCTTTCCGCACCTTTCGTTCCCCACCAGAACCATCCGCCGGAAGCCTCGTGGAGCGGTCGCCAGATGGCAGCCACGCCGGCGTCCTGCAGCTCGAGGAAGAGGTCGGCGATATGGTCGATGTCTGCGACAAGAAGTTTGTAGGTATCGGAGGAGGTGTCCCATTCCGTGGTGCCGTTTTTGAATCCTTTGGTGTAATCGAAATTGGTGTAGCTGTCGTTCGCCCCTTTGGCATAGAAGGCGTTTTCGTTGCCCACTTTCCAGTGCCAATTGAAGTTAGGTATGCCTCCGTCCTTCCATAGTTCTTTCGCAAGGCTGATGCCTGCGTTGGTGTAGGATTTGAACCATGATTCGTTGGATTGCGCTCCTGTGGCGTTCAGGAAGTCGATGCCTACCAATGCGGGGTATTTGTTACCGTCTATGGAGTGGAGGTAGGCTACGTCGACTTGCGTCTTGTAACTGCTACCGTTGTCCATGTCGCCGCACATGACACCTGAGATGGTCTTCTTCTGGAAGTTGTCGTATAGGAAGGAGTAGAGCTTTCCGGCACCTTCAGTCGCGTCTTTTGTGACAGGGATCTTGCTGATCGCCGCCGTCGCCTCTCCATAGGAAAGGAGCAAGGCAGAAATAATCGTGACAATAATTTTTTTCATGTGTTTTGTGTTTTTGGAATTACTAATAATGCTTACATCAGTGTTTTTCATCTTCGCAAAGATGGCACGTTTTCTCTTCAGAAGGGTTATACATCCGTTTCAAAGAGATATATTTTTGATTCAGCTGAAAAAATTATATATGGACAAATTCTTGTGTTTCGGTGGGTTGACGAGGTGATTTTTTGCATATTTGTTTCACGCCATTTACATTTAATTCACTTCTTCATTTTTTAGGCGTTATACTAATCATTAAACTTAATCTTGAAATTAGTTTATAGTTATGAATCTTTTTGGAAGTCTTGTCTGAGAGATGTCACATGCATAATTAATAGAAGATCTCATAGTTTTATTAATGATAGTTTATAATGGAGTGTTAAAAAATGATAAATTTCATTATCAAACAAATGTGCTTTCGAAATTATTTGATACATTTGGCATGTTTTTTGCCATTTCTCTAATATAGAGTGTGTATATATAAAAACTAATGAATATATAGATAGCCCATGAATTCTATTTATTTTAGATTGAAATCGCTTTTGGCGGTTCTGGTGTTTTCTTTTGCCGCAGTTACGGTTTCGGCGAAAGGTGTTCTTTATGTGAAACAAGGAGCCAACGGAGACGGAAGTTCTTGGAGTAACGCATTTGGAAATGTCCAGCAGGCGGTAGATTCTGCGGCGAAACGAGGAGCTGACGTATGGGTGGCAAAGGGAGTCTACAAAAGCGATTTGTCGGCTGTGGTTTCCTTGAAACCTAATGTAAGCCTTTATGGAGGTTTCTCCGGAAACGAAACTTCGCTGACCGCTCGTGATACGGTGAAGAATCCTACCGTCTTGGATGGCGATGGAAAAATTCAGGTAATCTATCAGAATAAGGCATTTGATGAAGCTTCGGCGGTCGTGGTGGACGGATTCACCATCCGGAACGGATCTGCGACTAACGGAGGCGGCGTGAACATCAACGCGAACACGACGATAAACAACTGTATCATCACAAATAACAAAGCCTCAAATCACGGTTCGGCGATTTATGCCACAAACGCGGTCATTAAGAATACCCAGATTGTCGACAATACCTATTCGAATGGACTTTCTTACACTGTCTATCTCTCAAAATGTGAAATGGATGGTTGCGTTCTGAGGAACAATAAGGCATATTATAACGGCTCGATATACGGAATCGATTCTAAGATAAGTAACTGTGTGGTTGAAGGGAATAGTTCTTATTATAGCGGTTATAGAGGTTCTTATTTTAATTCGACCCAAATCAGCGATTGTAAGTTCGTGAATACGAATGGCTGTGGTGCGACCGTTGAGTTACAAGGTTCTACAGCGATGAGCGGGTGTTTGTTTGAAGGGAACACGAACTTTAGCTGTAATATGATATATGTTGGATCCGCCAATGTCATGGTGGAGGATTGCCAAGTCATTAACAATACGGGAAGCTCGCCATTGCTAAGTGCGTATTACGGGAAACTTAATAGATGTTTGATTAAGGGAAATACGACATCGTCCCGCATTGCGGAGTTGTATTATTCTTCTGCGGCGATTTCAAACAGTTTAATCTGCGAAAATGTTTCTACCTCGTCATCGTACGAACCCGTTTATTTGTACGACAACGTGTCGATGATTAATTGCACCGTTTCCCGTAACGAGACAAAGGCCTCGAGTGTCGTATATGTATACAATTCCATACTGAAAAATTCGATTGTTGTCGGCAACAAGACGGATGCGAATTACAGTAGTGCGTTGAACAAGAACGGAGATGCGAACACGATTATCAACAATATGTTGCAGTCTACCTTCGTGGATGGAAATATAGACGGCTCGATGGCGTATGCGTCATTCACGGATGCTGACAACGGGGATTATTCCTTGTCGGCGAATTCCTATTGCATCAATGCGGGAGCAGAGGTGGTCGATTCCCTTGATTTCCTTGGAAAGGCGAGAAAGCAAGGCGGTGCGGTGGATATGGGAGCGATCGAGTCCTCCCATACGAAGGCTCCGGCATATGTGAAGTGTGGGGAAATCGTATATGTGAAGGCGGGTTCCAATGGAGACGGTTCAAGCTGGAAGTCTGCGTTCGGTGATATCCAGCAGGCGATCTTCGCGGCGTCTGCGGACGGGCGCAAACATCAGGTTTGGGTTGCGTCCGGCGTTTATTATGGCGACACGACGCTTTCCACGGTAGTGAACCTCGCGAAAGGCATCAGCCTCTATGGCGGTTTCTCGGGAAGTGAAACCTCGCTTACTGCACGTGACACGGCGAAGAACCCTACCATCATGGATGGTATGAACGTAAGACGTGTCATCACCCAGAATTATGGTTTCGCAGATTCCATGGCGGTCATGGTGGACGGATTCACCATCCGGAACGGATCCGCGGCGAACGGAGGCGGTGTGAACATCAATGCGAACACGACGATAAACAATTGTATCATCACAAATAACAAAGCCTCAAACCAAGGCTCCGCGGTATATGCTGTAAGCGCAATCATTAAGAATACCCAAGTTGTCGGTAATACCTATTCGAACAGCCTATCTTCCTCCGTATTCCTCAGCAATTGTAAGATGGATAGTTGTGTCGTGAGGAACAATAAGGCATATTATCATGGTGCGTTTGGCACTGAAAATTCTGAGATAACTAATTGTATCATTGAGGGGAATAGTTCTAACTATAGTTATTATTCTAATTTCAGAGGCTCATATTTCAATTCGACCAAAGTCATCGATTGCAAGTTCAAGGGAAATGGTTATGGCGCATCCGTCGAATTGAACGGTTCCTCATTGATGGACGGTTGTTTGTTTGAAGGAAACAAGGACGTCGGTATACCTATTGTTTCTGTTTCAAATAGAAATGTTTTAATGACTGATTGCCAGTTTTTAAACAATTCGACAAATTCGACCTTGTTGAGCATAAGTTACGGTAAAGCCGACAGATGTATCATGAAGGGGAATACCACCTCATCTCGTTTGACGGATTTGGGTTCTTCGGCGGTGTTGTCAAACAGTTTGATATGCGATAATGTTTGTACGTCAACGTCAAGTGAACCAGTCAGTTTGAGTAGTAAGGCTTCCATGATTAATTGCACGGTTGTACGCAATGATATAAAGTCCTCGAATGTCATATATGTATATAATTCCATATTGGAAAACTCGATTGTCGTCGGCAATAAGATGGATGTGAATTATAACGGAATCTTAAGAAAGGAAGGTGATGCGAACACAATCACCAATAATATGTTGGAGTCCACTTCCTTGGATGGAAATGTTGACGGTTCGATGGTATATGCGGCATTTATGGATGCTGACAACGGTGATTACTCCTTGTCTGCGAATTCCTATTGCATCAATGCTGGAGAGGACGTCGCCGATTCTCTTGATTTCTTTGGGAAAGCGAGGAAACAAGGAGGTGCGGTGGATATGGGAGCGATCGAGTCATCCCATACGAAGGCTCCGACCCATATTCAGTGCGGTGAAATCGTATATGTGAAGGCGGGCTCCTCCAAAGGTGACGGTTCAAGTTGGAACGCCGCATTTGACGATATACAACAGGCGATTTTGGCCGCATCGGCGGACGGACGCAAACATCAGGTTTGGGTTGCTGCCGGCGTTTATTATGGCGACACGACTCTTCCCACGGTGGTGAACCTTGCGAAGGGTATCAGCCTCTATGGAGGTTTTGCGGGAAGTGAGACGTCCCTTTCCGCACGTGACACGGCTAAGAACCCTACTATCATAGATGGTATGAATGTAAGACGTTGTATCACCCAAAACTATGATTTCGTGGATTCCATGGCGGTCGTGGTGGACGGATTCCTCATCCAAAACGGATTTGCGGCGAACGGAGGTGGCGCATATTTGAGTGCGAATACCACTTTGAACAATTGTATTGTGAGAAATTGTCGTGCTAAAGACTATGGAATGGCGATCTACTCCAAAGGCGTTCGCATCACCAATTCTGTAATCTGTGGTAATGGAGACGTGAACTCTTCCTCTTCTAATAGATATGCGGCTTTGTACTTGGAAGGCGGTATGATTGACAATTGTATCGTGAAGAATAATTCAGCGTACTATATGGGCGCATTACAGGCTAAATCCGCAAAGATTACCAATTCGTTGTTTGAAGGTAACGAGACCTCATATTATCATGTGATTGATTTGGAGAATTCCTCGATGTCTGATTGTAAAATCATCAATAATGTTTGTCAAAGAAGCAATGATTATATCATCAGGATTTATTCAGGTTCGATTCTCGAAAGATGTTTGATCGACGGTAATGAGTCTTCCCAATCAGTTTTATATAATAGTAATTCGTCGGTTTCCAATTCTCAGATCACAAACTGTAAGTCGCGGAATAATGTTTTGGTCTATTCTTATGGTGGATCGAAGTTGGTTAATTGTACGGTGGCAGACAATGTGTCTAATAGTTATGCGGTTTATAACTATAATTCGAACAATGAGATTTTGAACTCGGTCATTGTCGGTAATAAGCGTTCGAATAATGTGGAGAGTGTCTATGTAAATGGTGCTACAATAAAATACTCAATGATTGAGGGAGGTGCGAACGGAGAAGGCAATATTGACGGAAGCAAGTCGAGCGCCGCATTCGTAAACGCTTCCCAAGGAGATTATTCGCTTAAAGGGACCTCTCTTTGTATCAATGCGGGAACGGATGTCGCGGATTCTCTTGACATGTTAGGCAATGTAAGGAAACAGAGTGAGGCGGTGGATATGGGTGCGATTGAGTCTGCATTCACGGGAAGAGCGTCTGTCGGTCCGATCGTCTATGTGAAGGCTGGTTCTGATGGATCCGGTTTGGGCTGGGATGACGCGCTTGGCGAAATCAATAAAGCGGTGGCTCTTGCCTCTATGACGGGAGAGAAACATCAGATTTGGGTGGCGAAGGGTACTTACGTCGGCGACACCTCATTGACGTCCGCCATTTCACTCTCTGCGGGTGTGAGCTTGTATGGCGGCTTCGACGGAACAGAATCCTCCTTGGAAGAGAGGAATGTGACCAAAAACGTTACTGTGATTGACGGTAAGGGAAAGAGAAGATGTATCATCCAAAACTACGATTTCGCGGATTCGTTGGCAATCGTAGTGGATGGTTTCACTATCCAAAACGGAAACATGGACGGCAGTAACGGTATAAGTGCGAAGACGAAGAAGAATACGACTTTCAACAACTGTGTATTTAGATATGCGACGACAGGTATCGAAGCTGTTTATGCCGAGAAGTCGGTGTTCAAGAATTGCGAGTTCGTTGACAACACTATTCAGAATCTTAAAATCTATGATGGTGTTGTGGATAGTTGTTCCTTCACAGGCGGTATAGAACAATCCGAAAGAGGTCATATTGTCTATATAGATGGCACAAAGATGTCAAACTCTCAGTTGTCAAACTTCAAATCAGAAAATGTACTTGACGCCGAAGATAATTCAATTGTTTCAAATTGTAAGATTATGAACAATGAATCGAGGTATGATAATATGATTTATCTGTCCAATTCTTCTTTGGAGAACTCTTTGGTGGCTGGAAATGAGGTGATCTCTACCTCCTATAGTTTGATTTCAGCGAATTATAGCTCTTCCATTATCAATTCTACTATCGCCCATAATACTACGAGGAACAGAAGCGCGATTAGTTATTCCAAAACATTGTCTGGTACGTTTAATACGCTCGCCAACTCTATCATCTATGGCAATAAGGTGACGGATGACGTGCGTCCTCAAGTGGTTGTGTCGAATGTTATGAAGGTGATGTATTGTGCGTCTGACGGTGAATTGACAGGTGAGCACAACATCAAGTTGGCTACTTCTAATAGCGGTTCGGACGATTCTCAGAATTATGTCTGCTTCATCAATGCGGCGGGCGGTGATTATCGTCTGCACGCGACTTCTTCATGTCTCGATAAGGGTCTCGACAGCCTGATGAAGGCGGAGAAGGATATCAACGGTGGAGCGAGAATCTATGGCGAAGCGATTGATCTTGGTGCGGTAGAGTATGATGGCAAGTACGTACAAATGTTGGATTATAGCCAAGTGGTTTGTAACAATAGATATTCGCTTGAGGCGACATTCGATTCCACCATCTCGAAGATTGATTGGATGGTTTCCAAGGTTGGCAATGTCTCTGGATTCGAGACTACCGCTGGTAGCGGTCTGACTATCCCTGCTATGCGTCTCCTCACAACTAGAAACGTTATCGATACGTTGACAATAAAGGTTACTCCTTATGACAATGCGGGCGTGGTTGGCACACCTTTCTACTACAACTATTTCGTATATCCTGACTTCTCGAAGAAGATGGTGAGATTCGCTGTCCCTCAGGTGGCGTATGTGGTGAATGAGCAGAACAATAACATGACCATTGATTGGAATAGGCTTTCTCTTCCGATCGAGGTGGATAGTTATGATCTGTATGTATGGAAGGCTTCTCAAAAAATGCCTGTCGTTCCTATCGCTTCCTTTGTGAAGGATCATACCAAGAATTTATCGGGTTTGGACAATCATACCACATACAAATACATGGTGAAGGCGGTGATCGCGTGTGACACCATTTGTTCGGAGGTAGATAGTTTCAGAATAGATATTCCGGTAAGTCTCACGCTGAGTGGAAACGCCGAGTGTGTGTTTGGTTCGAAGTTGAACGAGACTTCTTCCTTGACTCGCTATGTGCGCGGATTTGAGTTGACCGATTCTATCTCTTATGAAATTTCAGGAAAAGATGCCGCGGACTTCTCCGCTAAGTTTGAAAATGGTTGGGATAAGCTGAATGGTGGTGCTTTGAGAATTTACTATAAGCCAACAGATGTGAAGAAGCAGAGTAGCGCTGCGGAACTTACCATTAAGTCTGGCAATTCCGGGAAGTATCAGATCACGCTGTATCTCTCTGGCACATTATCTAACTATTATCTGTACGATGCGATAGTCGACAAGAGCGTCTATCATGCCGGAGACACGGTGGAGGTTACCGGTATTCTAACGGATGCTTACGGTACTCCGATGAAAGATAAGACACTGACGATAGAGGCTAATTCCAATACCGGATTCAACCATTCTGCTACTGGTGTTACGGATTCTACGGGTAAAGCGTTGGTTAAATTCGAGACTTCATCAAAAGAGTGTGGTACTTATACGGTGAAAGTTTATGTAGGTGCAAAGGCTGACGATGCGGCATATGCCTCATTTGACATTCCGGGCATGGCTTACACAGGCGGTACGACGAAGTGGACCATCCAGAAGGGTGATACCATCGACGGTTCAGTCACGATTACGAACAGAAGTATTGTCGCTCTTCACAACCTTGTTGTCGAGACCCGTGAGTTGGCTGACGGTCTGGCTGTAGAATTCGATACGGTGAAACTTCTTAAAGGAAGTGAATCAGTAAGGATTCCGTTCAAGGCTACTGGTACTAAGTTGACGGAGGGGAACTTCTATCTTCCTAGTGTGTTCAGTATACA
The DNA here is from genome assembly GCA_937907165.1 of uncultured Bacteroidales bacterium. Lineage (GTDB taxonomy): Bacteria > Bacteroidota > Bacteroidia > Bacteroidales > Paludibacteraceae > UBA1181. Next base: position 43,416 of record CALCUH010000191.1, read on the forward strand.
TAGCGACGAAGATGCGACGTGTGATTTCTCTTCCTATTTCTATTGTGAACATCCTTATGGACAGATTAAGGTTGCTCCTGCTGAGATCAATGAGTATGTGTCAAAACAGAAACCTAAATATATCAACATTGAGTTGACGAACGCCGGATTCGGCGAGACGGGTGAGGTCACATTGTCTATGCCTGACTTCGATGGTTTTTCCGTACCGACTACAACCTTGCCGAGCATCAAGTCCGGCGACACGGCGAGAGTCTCTTTGAGAATCGCCTACTACGATGGTGCTCCTATCAACATTCCGTTCAATGGTTCGATCGGTGTCAACTGCGCTAACGGTAAATCGACTCAGTTGCCATTCCGTGTCGAATACTCATCTGAATCAAAGGGTAGTCTGGAGGTTGATGTGGTGGATGAATACTTCTACAACACTGCGGAGAAGAAACACCTAAGCGGTGCGGAGGTTGTCGTTCGTAATCAGTTCAACAACGTGGTGGTCGCTTCCGGATATACGGATTCCACTGGCATTGTGAAATTTGATAGCATCCCTGAGGGTTCTTATCTGATGAGCGTGAAGGCTAATAAGCATTCCGAATCACAACAGACAATAGAGATTCAAGCAGGTCAGAAGCTGGAGAAACTTGTATTTTTGTCTTATCAGGCAATTACTTATAATTGGAAGGTGGAGCGTGTTGAGATTGAAGATAAGTATAATATCGATCTTGATTTGGAGTATGAGACCAACGTCCCTGTTCCGGTTGTGACATTGTCTTTCCCTAATGGGGTTCCTGAAAGGGAGAGATTTGAGATAGGCGTCCCTAAGACTGTGCTCCTGCAAATCACCAACCATGGTTTGATTGCGGCGCGTTATGTGAAGTTCGGCATGCCGCAGAGTCCATATTACCGATTCTACGCACCATATAATTACATAGATTCTTTGCCTGCGAACCATACGGAGTTCGTGCCAATCACCATTGTCCGCACGGAGGAAGAGATTGCTACGCAAGAATCCTATGGTGTTATTAGTAGTGTCACCAACTTCGGTATGCTCTTGGAGGATGGCTCGTACGGAAAGACTAAGTGTCCGAACCTTCATGCGGATTATTCTTATTACTGTGGCGAGTTGAGGCAGTTGACCGCTGTCACCAAGAGTGTTTGGACGGGTTGTGATTCTTTGATTATTCTTGGTAACGCTATCTCTGGCGGTTATGGTATTCCAGCTTATGGCGGTGGCGGTGGTGGCGGCGACTATGGCGGTAAGGTCACTCATCACTATCCAGTCAATTTGGATTTGCCATGTAACTCATGCAGGTCAAAGCTTGATCCTTGGGATTGTATCGGAGATGTCCTTTCTTGGATTCCGATTGTCGGACCTGTGATTAAGGTTGGCGAAGAGAAACTCCATGAAGCTATTAAAGCGGATGAAGAGAAACAAAGGAAGAGAAGGAGTGCGGAAGCTAAAGATCATGAGGAGGAAGAGGACGATTGGTTTGGCGATGCTGATTTCGACTCTCCGGGTGATATTAAGGAAGGTTTGGAAGATGATGAGAAGTTTTTGTTTGGCGATGTGATGTCAAGCGATTTGAAGGATGGTGATGGTGATGAAGATGGAGATGGTATTTTGGATTATCTTGGGAAAGCTCAGAAGATGCACAAAGGTGCCAAATTGTTAAAGACTTATATCACCGATCGTGAGAATTTTGATCCATATGACGTTGTGGATTTTGTCTATGAGGATGTGGCTCAAGATCTTATTGACGATGCTGTTGAGATACCTATTATCGGAAGCGTTCCTTGGGGTTGTCTCGATTATATTTGCCAGTCGAAGTCATGTGAAGCGGGAAGGTATGCTGAGAATTGCGGACGATATCTTTATGATAGAGCGCTTGGTAATAATGAGGAGGATGAAGACACCAGGAAAACTCCTACTACGGCTGGTGATACGGCTGTGATTGTGAATGGAGAATTGGTGGATGTGCTTTATTCGAACGGGGATAGTTTGAGCGCCTTGAACAGAGATAAGACGCTTATGAAGGAAAAAGCGAAGTCGGAATTGCCGAATAGTATTTTCCAAAGTAATGATTCCCGTATGTTGGCTGCCCAGGATGCGGTGGAGTTCACCGGTTTCTTGCAGAGTAGGGGAAATATTATGAAGGAGCTTGCCGGTTCGGAGAGTGTGCTTTCTGAAGCGGGCATCATTGACTACTTTGATTATACCATCAAAAATTATTCCCGCAGGGAGAAGATCGAAATCGATTCCATCAAGAAGTTGCCGGTAATGGATTTGTCCACTACTGAAATGATCGAGCTGGCTCAGCGTTGGAATGAGACGTTGGTGGCGAACGAGAACGGTGTCTATGCTCCTAACGAGCAATATCCTAATATTGTGGACGAGAGTGTGATCAGGGCGTATATGGATAGTATCGTCAATTTCTACACTTATATGAAGTTGAGGCATTTTGGAACCACTTATGACTTGCTGACTTCTATAAACAAAGAGACTCACAAGCCTTCTCAGAAGAGTATCTGCGCAAGTGTTAAACTCCACATCGCCCAGACGTTGACTATGACTCGTGAGGCGTTCGACGGTACGCTTACTGTTAACAATGGTAATGAGTCTGGCGCAATGGAGGGATTCAAGGTTGAACTTGAAATCCGTAACGAGGATGGTGACCTTGCCAATGATTTGTTCCAGATTAACACGCAGAAGTTGACGGGTGTCTCTGCCATCGACGGTACGGGCGAGATCGCTCCGAATACGGAAGGAACTGCTTTGTTCAGATTCATTCCGGAGAAGGGCGCCGCACCTACTTCTCCTGTGAACTATTCATTCGGTGGTCGTATCATCTATGTTGATCCTTCTTCCGGTGATACGGTGAAGGCTGACCTCTATCCGGTGACGTTGACCGTTAATCCAAGTCCTGACTTGCAGATCGATTACTTCATGCAACGTAATATCCTTGGTGACGATGCCTTGACGCTCGATTTCGTCGAGCCGAGTGTTCCTGCCGCTTTGGGCGTTAGAATCGATAACCAAGGTTACGGTATGGCTAAGAATGTGAAGCTTGAGACTGCTCAACCGGAGATTGTCGACAATGAGAAGGGCTTGCTCATAGACTTCTCGATTATCGGCTCTAGCTTGGATGGCAAGGATTGTAATCTCGGTTCCGAGAATATCGATTTCGGTAACATCGATGCGCACACCGCTAAGACTGGTGTTTGGTGGATGACTTGCTCTTTGCTCGGTCACTTCACGAATTATCATGCGAATGTGGTTCACGCTAATAGTTTCGGAAACCCTGAACTGAGCTTGGTGAAGGGTATCGATATCCATGAGTTGATAAAGACTGTCGATGCTTATGGCGCAAAGGAGGATGGCGTCACTGACTTCCTCGTGAACGATCAGAATGATTCTGAAGATACCCCTGATGCGATTTACTATTCAAACGGTGGCAAGGATGTCGTGAATAAGGTGCAACGCGCTACCCTTGAGAAGGAGAAGGTGACTCCTGCCGATTCGGTTGTCAGACTTACTGTCATTCCTTCTTTGAGTGGTTGGAACTATGCTCAGATGGTCGATCCGGGCGATAATTGCTACGAGATTCAGAAGGTCGTGAGGGTGAAGGATAGCGTTGAGATTCCTTTGGATAATGTTTGGACAACATTCGTTAATCTTCCTGATGGTGAGGAACCGATTTATGTGAACCGTCTCCATTTCTTAGACTATATGACGACATTGGGTGAGAATGATTATGATATCTACTATATCGTCAAGAACGACGTCTTGGTGGTAACGGAGATTTCTGGTGTTCCGACTCAGGTTGAGGCGGTCACTACGCCAGTGGAGAATGTGACGGTTAAGTTCAACCGCAAGATTCAGAAGGAGACGTTCGACTATCATGATATCGAACTCTATTGCCAAGCTGATGATGATCTCAGCGATTCTACCATCAAGGTTAATCAAATAGATGATTACACCTACTCGATAGATATCTCTTCTAAGACTTACGCTACGGGCTTCTTTAAGATTGCGGTCAATGTTAATCATGTTTTGGATATGGATGGCAATCATGGAGAGTTCGGTAAGAACGCGACGTGGAGTCAATACATTGAGGGGGCGGGTGACGCTAACGATGATTTGAAGGTGTTGGCTATTACGGGTGCTCCTGCTGAGGGTGATACGGCTCTCTCTTCTGTGGATAGTCTCTTGGTTAAGTTCAATCGTAAGATTAGGAAAGAGACCTTCGATTATGATGATATTGAATTATATTATGAGAATGGAGAGAATTTGAGCGACTCCACCATTACTGTGAAACGTCTTGACGACTACACTTATGTGGTGAACATCTCTTCTAAGACTGGCACTTCGGGTTCATTTAAGTTGGAGGTGAATGTCGATAATGTGCTCGATATGAAAGAGAATCCGGGTGTGCTCGGTAAGAGTGTGGCTTGGATCCAGAACTTAGATGGTCACGGGTCTCAGGGTGGTGAGTTGACTACAGTCGAGGATGCCGTGGATGATGAGATCATTGTTTATGCTTATGACAATTGCGTTTATGTGAAGTCTTCCAAGCCGGGCGCTCTTGATATCTATGATCTCCTTTCCAGATTAGTTGTGAAGAATGCGCGTTATGACGAAGGTGTCACTCAGGTTGCCACATTGCCTAAGGGTGTCTACGTCGTCAAAGGCAAGAAGATAATCGTGGAGTAGGCTAGTCCGTTTCTTTTGATATGAAATTTGAGAAAACCACTTTTAGAAAAAAGATTTCTAAAAGTGGTTTTTTATATGTTTTCGAATCAATGTTGTATTTTATCATCTGTTTTTGCGTGTATATTTGATCGTATAGTCTATGGTTATTAAATTATAACCAATTGATTAAGTTCTTTTTCCCCGAATATCTTTTTGTGTAGGACGATGTTTTTGTTTTCGGAGACAAAAAATTGTATTTTTGTCCTATTCAATAAAGGATATGCGCATCAGGCTCTACATATTATTCGCGTTATTGTCGAATCTCTTGTCTTGTACACTTCTTTTTGCGGAAGAACATCTGTGTTTTGACCACTATACGACAAAAAACGGACTATGTTGCGATTTCGTCACCGGAATCGCCCAGGATAGTGTTGGCTATATTTGGGTTGGGACGAACGATGGTCTGAACCGTTTCGACGGTCAACGTTTCAAGGTCTATTCCACCAAAGAGGGGAAATTGTTGCGTGATGACATACGTTGTATGGCGAAGTCGTCGGACGGTGAGATGTTGGTCGGTGGTAACTATGGTATGCTTCAGTCGTATGATGTCATGGCGGATACGATGGCGGATAGACGTTTCCCTGAACTCTTGGATAGTTACGTGAAGTCTGTTTTGGGGTTCGTCACCCTTCGCGACGGAAGGGATTTCTTGATGACCACTAGTGGTGTGTTCTCTTATGATTCAAAAAATGGATGTTACGCGAAAGAGCCATATTTGACTGACTCCACCGCCTCTTTGATGGTCACCGCTTTTTTTCAGGATAGACGGGGTGTCTATTGGGTGGGCGGTTTCGATGGTCTCCATTTGTTTTCTCCGAAAGGTGAGAATTTAGGTTTTTACGCTTTGTCTCCTAAGAATGAATTAGCCTCTTCGATTTTCGAGGTGGATTCTTCCCGTGTCTTGGTGGCTTCTAATGTCGGGGATATGTGGCTTTTCGGCGTGACCGATTCTTCGGTGGTGAAGGTGGAGAAGGTACCGACTCCTTTCAAGAATGTCTCCGTGATTCTCCGTGACAGTAAAGACCGTGTATGGTTCGGCACATGGGGCGATGGACTTTGGCGCATGGACGAATGGGGCGTTTTCGAACGCATTTTCACATATAGCGATGATGATGATTTCCAAAAGGTGCATGCCATCTATGAGGATTCCGAGCATAGCATCTGGATTGGCACGCAGGTGAATGGTCTCTTCCGACTTCAGGAGGAGGGTAATATGAAGATTTCCCACTCTTCCGCCATGGGCTTCCCAAAGGTGGACGCCTCTTGTTTCATCGAGCGTGGTGATGGTCGCATGCTGATCGGTTCTGATGGCTTCGGCGCTTTTCTGACCGACGCTGACGGGAAGTGGCTCAATGAGCCTCAACGTCTCTTCGACGGCTTGGGCGGTAGTATATTGTCTTTTTGTGAAAAATGGGACAATGGCATCCTCATCTCCTCTTGGTCGGGTGGTATCGGCAATTATGGAGCGGACGGTTCTTTCTCCATCTTGCGTTATGACGGACTGGAGAAGTCGATCAAAAGCTCTAAATGTGTGCGTGTGATGGACGGAAACGAGATTTGGGTAGCTACCCAAGGTGACGGTGTCTATGTGAAGCGCCCTGACACGTTGTGGCGCAGAATAGAGTTCGTCATGGAGGATGGTCTTACGGATAGATGGATTGATGATATGGATGAGTCGCCGGATGGCACCAAGTGGTTCGTCTCCTCGAACGGCGTCTGGCGATGCGAGGACGGCGCTTATGAATTGATCAAATGGAAGGATACGACGTATGTGCCTGAGCCTTATGCTTTCACGGATGGTGTATGCGATGCGAAGGGTAATTTCTATATGGCTTCGAATTACGGTGTCGCGGTCATTGAAAGCGGAACCTCTGAAATCCAAATCTTGGATTACCTTCCGACGGTAAAGTTCGCCTCGGTATTCTTCGACCATAATGGAGATTTCTGGTGTAGCGGGACGGCGGGCATCCTTCGTGTCGATTTGGCGGAGAAAACGTACAAGGTGATGCCTCTCCCCAAAGAGAAGTATGGTAAACTCTATTTCCAGTCGCGCGCTATTTACGAGAATTCCAAGGGTAATATTTTCTTCGGTTGCTCGAATGGATTTGTGGTGCTGAATCCGACGAACCTTAGCGTCACTTCCCCTGTGGACCATTTGGCGTGGGCGTATCTCTCCACGAAGCGTGATAGCGTCTATGAGACGGACAGAATTTGTTCTGACAAAGGTGTTGTTTTATCATACGATAATAGTGAGACTTCCGTCTCGTTCGATGTGGTTTCGCTTTCCGGACCTGATGTGGTTTGCCGTTATCGTATTGTGGGGTTGGATGAAAGTTGGCATGATTTGGATAATAGGCGTGTCATCTCCTTGCCTTTGTTGCCGAGTGGATCGTATGTTTTGGAGCTGGTGGCTTGTAAGGAGGGTGGCGAGACGATGATTTCGAAGATTTCTTTGCCGTTGAAAGTATCTTCCCCGTGGTGGGGATCGTGGATTTTCCTTTTGCTACTCTTCTTGCTATTGGCGGGTGCTGGTTATCTTGTCTATCGGGAAATCAAGAAACGTAGGAGTGCGGTTCCTATGGTGGTGCCTGAGGTGGAGGAGCCTCAACCGGAGGAGGTGGAGGTTGTGGAGACCGATCCGCTTTGGGAGCAGGTTATGATGGTGGTGGAAAATAATTATGAGGATCCTGATTTCTCTGTGGAGGAGCTTGCGAAGGAGTTGGCTATCAGCAAATCTACGCTCATCCGTAAATTGAAACCTTTGACAGACAAGACGCCTGTGGAGATCATCAGCGAATATCGCCTGAAGAAAGCGGATGATTTGTTGCGCAAACAACACGTGCCTGTCAAGGAGGTGGCTTTCAGAACAGGTTTCAGCAGTCCGTATTATTTCAGCCGTAAATACAAGGAGTTCTTCGGTTATCCCCCTTCACAAAACAAGGAGAAGGAATAGGGTGGGCCCCTTCGGGAATCGATTCCTAGAACCCACCTGAATCTATCACTTTATTGATCTGTCCAATTCCGCTTGCGCTTCTTTCACGGATGATATCTCTCCCTCTACCCACATATCGGCGATAGGGTCTAACAAATCATATCGTTTCTCGAAACGCGCGTCACGGTTCTGGTCGGTATCCAGGTTTTCGCTGAGAGGACCGAAATCGAGGTTTTCCTCCAATATGCGGGAGGCGATCTCTATCTTGATGTCATGGTCGGAAATCGCTTCGTCGGCGTCTATCCCTGCCGCTTCTATCTCATCGTCGTAGCTGTCGTCTTCTAAATCTTCATACACTTCTTTACGGATGACTTCGTATCCGCCTCTGAATGTGCCGATGCCTGAGAAGGACTTCTCCAACTCTTCAAATGTCAGTTCCATATCCTAATTTGTTTATTGTTGATTATTAATATTTTATATCTTATTATTCTCCGAACAGCGCCTTGTCCACCACTTCCGAATTCCCCAACTTGCCGTTGATAAGGGAGACGATTTCAAACTTGCCCTTGGTGCATAGTTGGTTGTCGGAGATGCGGTAAATGTCTTCTTGGAAGATGTAGCGTAGCCCCTCTTTCTGCACGTTGAGGCGGCAGACGAACTTGTCGTTACTCTTCAGAGGACGTTTGTATTGCAGTTCTGCTTTCGCTACGACTAGGATGATGCCCGCATTGGTGAGTGTCATGAAGTCTAAGTTGACGGTCTGGATGTAACGGTGGCGCGTATGCTCCATGTAGTGCTGGTAGTTCGCGTTGTTGACAATCCCTTGTGCGTCGCATTCGTAGTCGCGCACTTCAAACTCGTATTCGAAGATATATTTCATCTTATATTCTCTGTTAGGTTTTTAGTCTTTAATTATTGCAAAGATAGTTTTTCTATTTTGAATATAGGGTTTGAATGCTTGGTTATGTGATGCGGGAACGATGCGTTATTTCTATATGATAATTCATTTTTTGATTTAATTTGCTAATGGGAAATCTATAGATAGTAAATATAATAATTTTACCTTTGTATTAAGTGGGTTCTATAACTCATTATAAATGTTTTTATGATAGCCAATATGGTATGTAGGGATTGTTTTTGTCGGTTGGGGAAATGGGTGCTACCGCTCTTACTCTTCTTTGTCTCTTGCGAACGCTCTGGTGTTTCTGGTGGAAATGTTGGGGATAGGAAAGACTCTCTGCTTGTGGATTCTTTGCAGGTCGATTCCCTTCCTATGGATGAGCCGATGGTCGAGGAGGATACTCTCCATACGCTCCGCATCGGTTTCGTGGGCGATATCATGGTTCATGACTATCAGATGGAAAAGGCTTATGATGAGAAAACGGACTCGTTCGATTTTTCTCCTGTGTTCAAGCAAATACAGCCGTTTTTGGATGCGAACGGCTTGCTGATTGGAAATCTGGAGACGGTATTCGCAGGTAGGGATAAAGGTCGTTCCTCGAAAATTCATGGTTATGCTTCTTTCCCCTATTTCAATGCGCCGGATTGTTTTGCGACAACCTTGGCGGAGGCTGGTTTCGACTTGCTTGCGACGGCGAATAACCATACCATGGATTGTAAACCGGAGGGGGTGGTCGCCACGCTTAATCTCTTGGATTCTTTGGGCATTCTCCATCATGGTACTTCCCGCGATTCTTTGGAACGGGAGCGGCTTTGCATCGTGGAGCGAGGGGGAATTAAGGTTGGATTTTGTTCTTATACTTATAGCTTGAACGGTGTCTTCGTGCCTAAGGATAAGTGTTTCATGGTCAATGAGTTTTGCAAGTATGATTCCGCCAAGGTGAGCGGGCTGTGCGAGAATGTCCGTCGGCTGCGGACGTCGGGCGCGGATTTTACCGTGGCTTATCTTCACTGGGGGACGGAGTATCAGAAGAATCCTAACCGTTATCAGCGACGGATGGCGGACTCTCTCCATCATGCGGGTTGTGATGTGGTGGTGATGTCGCATCCGCATATCATCCAACGTATGGAGGTCTTGCCTGCCGACGATTCTCTTCCGAGGACCTTGGTGGCGTATTCGTTGGGTAATTTCGTCTCTTCCCAAGTCTGTCGTGGTGACATTTCGAAGGATCTCGGTATGATCTTGCAGGTGGATGTCGAGAAGAGGCGCGATAGCGTCTCTATTGCGGGGGTTACTGTGGTGCCGACGTGCACTTATTGGCGGCGGGACCACATAGGGGTTTTGCCGGTCATCACTGCGTTCGACACGCCTGATTCGGTGATCGACTTGCGCCCGAAGGAGAAGGTGCGTGTCGTTGAGGCTTATGATGAGGTGATGGATGTGTTAGGCGGCGACGCGGATTCTCTTTGGCGGGTAGAGGGGGATCATTATCGTTTCAAGTGGTAAAAAAAGTTCCATCCAACCCAGTGGAATCGGGTCGAATGGAACTTCGCGGATATGATATTTAAGCTGTTATCGTAAATCTATCTTAATCGATTCTTGAGGGTTTGACAAGACATAGACGCCGGTTGGTAATCCTGCTTCCTTGAGAATGGTTTCAGCGTCGTCGCCTTCCGCTATGGTGACTTCCCTGATCGTCTTGCCGTTCATATCTACAACATTGTAGTTCTTGCTAGCTTCCTTATTTTGAATATTCACCAAGCCTGTCTCCTCTCCTTCTTCTGGCGTGTAACCGCTTTCAGCTTCGAATGAGAGCCAGTCGATGTTGACGTAGTCTCCGTCGATGGAGAGGCGGAGGACATGTTTGCCTTCTTCCAGCCTTTCGGTTTTCCCTTCTATCGTGTTATAGGTATCCCAGTCTCCTCCGTTAGCGACCTTGGTGGTGGAGGTGATGTCTTTGCCGTCGAGCAACAGGTGGAAGGATGAGTTGTCGCTTCCGGAAGCTACACGGGCGCTCCATTTGTAGGTGTCGCTCTTCTTCACGTCGACCGTATATTCCAGCCACTCTCCTGTCTGGGTGTAACCGATCGCCTTACCGTCGCCGCAGTTTTCGATGTCCACGCCTTCGTTGGTACGGAAGGAGGCTGTTCCTTTGTTCTCCTCTTCATTGTCGTAGTATGCGATGCCGCTGCCGCCGAGGTCATATTCCTCCACCTCTATTTTCCCCGGCAATACGCTTGGCGTGCCGTTGTAAGGGGTTTGCGGAACATGCACTTTGATGGTTATGGATGCTTTCCCTTCGTTTCCTTCGTTGTCGGTCGCAACCGCAGAGAGGGTATAGCTTCCCTCTTTCAGGTTCTCGAGCGTGAAGGTGTATGGGGTGTTGCTGGATTCTCCGAGTTTGTTGTCTCCGTTATAGAAGGCGACGGATTTGATGTTGCCGTCTTCGTCTGTGGCGTCCACCGAAAGGGTGATGGTGGCTGGCGCTTCCAAGTCGTCACTTTCGCTTGGGGAGGTGAACTCCACCTTAGGCGTGCCTTTTTTACCGCCGCCCACCAGAGTCGTGGCGCTCTGGGCTTCCAGAGTGATTTGGAAGGAGGTTCCTCCGGCGACGTTGCTCTCCTTCTTCACGTTTTTTTGTCCGCTGGTCACGTATCGCTCCCACTCCGTAACTTGTGAGTTAGGGATGGAGACGGTGAATGTCTTGGAGCTGGTGTTTTTGTTGACCAATACGATGACGACGTTGTCATCCTTTTTGAAGGCGGAGACGTTCACGTTGTTGGTCGGATTTTGTGTGGCGTCCACACGGACAAAGCCGGGGCGGACGAACTTAGAGTAGTGGGAGAAGCAATATCCTCTTTTACTGATGTTACCGTCATCTTTCATCAAACCGTAGGAGCGGCGGATGTACCACCAGACGTAGGCTTGGAAGTTTCCTCTCACTACGGCGTTGGTCATGTGGTCTACCACTTCCAACGCTTCCGGCCATCTGTCGGCGGAGTTGGCGTCACTGTTCGGCACATACACTTCTGTCATCCACAACTCTTTCCCCGCTCCTTTTTGTTGGAAGTTCGGGTAACTGAATGCGCTCACTTGCGTACCGTAGAGGTGTGTGGCGAGGATGTCGAGGTTCGCCAGTGCCTTCGAGTTGTTTAAGATAGGGTCGCTGGTGTTCTTGTTGTACTGGAAGGCTTCGGGCGCCATAACCCTGCAATTGATATTTTGTGCGTTGTTTGCCATGAAGGTAGCCATGTCGTTGGCTTCCCACCACGTCCAGTCGCTACCATAATCCGGCTCGTTTTGAATGGACATTGCGTATAGTTCCACCCCGTTGGTTTTCATGTAATCGATGAACTTGTTGAGGTGCTGCACGTATGCGCCGTAGGAGCTGGACTTCAGTCGTTTGGAGGTCTTGTAGGACTCGCACATGCTGGACGGCGGGCTCCATGGGGAGGCGAATATCGTGATGCCTTTTTTAGCCGCGTTTTGGGCTGTGGCGATTTCTTTGCTCCATTGGCTTTCTTCAGGGTCTACATGGATACGAAGGACGGAAAGACCAAGTTGGTTTTCTCCGTTCCCGAAAGCTGTCTCACGTTGGCTGGCGGAGAGATCGTCGATCCATGTTGGAAAGTTGATACCTCCGAACCCTTGCATCATTTGGTATTGCTTACTAAGGTTCACATTAATCGTTTGGGCCGAAGCCATGAGTGGCACCGCCGCCATAGCCATTGCCGCCCATTTTTTCAAATCTGCTCTTAAATTTCTCATGTCCGTGTTTTTCTTTATGCGCACGAGTCCCAGATATTGTTCTCTAAGAAAACAATGCGCGTGATTTTATATATGCTTACTTACTCTTTTAGTTATACCACGTTCCCTCATTGGAACATTGCAAAGATAGGGACAGGTGAGTTTCCGTTATGGTAAATTTGTGCCTTTTAATAGGAATATTGGCGCGAAATAAAAAGGTAGAAATATTTGTTTGATAGTTAATTTCTTAATCTATAGCATATTATGACTGCTATTAAGAATAAGATAATGGAGACTGCCGCAATCGGACCTGAAAAGATTACGACTAAAATGCTTTGTGCGTCTCCGTGGGAAAAGCCGTTTTCCCCGAGTTTGTTTGCCGCTGCGATATAGTTGACGTTGCTGCCCAAAATGAGTTCGGCGGCTATAGTATTTGCTTTGGATTCGTAAAGTTCATTTACTTTTGTGAGGCTATGGATTATTGTCATGATGGCGATGATGGCGCAAATGATGCAGGTTGTGGATATGCCGATTTTTTCGAGGCGTTCTGCGAACATAAATGCGGGAATGATGGTAACCAATGAAAGGATGGGGACAAAGTATAGGAAAGCCATCATGGTGGATGTAGACGTTATTCTTTTCGAATTCATCTTTTTTTCTGTCTCTTCTTGCATGGTGTTTTTTTTGTAAAGATAGTATTTTTTTTTAAATAAGCAAGGCGGAGGATGTTCTTCCCTCCGCCTAGTGTCTCCCTTTCGGTTGGTGCGTAAAATTACTTCCCATAATTTTTATGACGCCAATAGCCGTTGGTTGTTGAACTCCTATTCAGTTACGTTATATTGTTGTACCCGAATTTTGGTGCCATAGTATTTTTCGCCTGGATATTTTTTGACGAACTTGTCATGTTGTACCCTATGGCTTACGTCCAAGAGGTACCAGATCCCCTTGTGTTTGAAGAGACAAGAGAATTGTCCGAAGGATTTCTCTAATTTTAGAGGCGTTGTTATTTCTGCTCCTTTCTTGGTGTCGCCGAAACGTCCGGGTTCGTATAGTTTGCCGTCGTCTGCCGCTTTTTGGACTACCGAGAAGATGGTGGCGAAATAGTTGTTTAGTTGTGCTGGGGTGATGACATCGACTTTATCTCCAGCGTATAGGTAAATAGCGTCTTTCTTTGGGTTTTCTCCCTTTTGGATGGTCGATGTCTCGCTGATTTCTTTGGCGAAATCAGGAACGAGTTTTTGTGATTCCAGGCCAGCGAAGGCGAACATATCTCCTATGTTGGGTGCCGCGAATGCGCCCAATGCGAGGCATGTGACTAATATGCTTAATAATGTGCGTTTCATCATTCCTTCTATTTAATATTATATTACAATTTATTCGTATACTTATTTCTTGATGAACTCCACGCGGCGGTTCTTAGCCTTTCCCTCTTCAGTGGAGTTATCGGCGAGAGGGGAGGTCTGTCCCTTACCGACGGCGGTCAAACGTTTCTTGTCGATGCCCAGCTCGACCAGCTTGTCGACGATGGCTTGCGCGCGTTGCTCGCTCAACGTCTGGTTGGTGGTTGTCGAGCCGGTGTTGTCGGTGTGACCCTGTATTTGAACTTGAGGTTAGGGCTCCCGTCCATCATGGTCTTGATGCGGTTGACTTTTTGATTTAAAGCATATTATGACTGCTATTAAGAATAAGATAATGGAGACTGCCGCAATCGGGCCTGAGAAGGTTACAACTAAAATGCTTTGTGCGTCTCCGTGGCAAAAGGCCTCTTCCCCGAGGATGATTGTCGCTGCGATATAGTTGATGTTGCTTGCTAAAATGAATTCGGGGACTCCAACTATTATAGGCGATTCGTAGAGTGTCTTTCTATGTTTGAGGCTAAGGATTATTATCAGGATGGCGATGGCGGCGCAAATGATGCAGGTCGTATACATTCCGCTTTCGCAGTCGCTGAAGATTTCTGTGATTGCAATTGGTGGAATGATGGTAACGAGTGAAAGGATAGGAAAAAAGTATAGGAGGGCCATGACGATGGATATAAACGTCATACCTTTCCAACTCATCTTTTTCTCTGTCTCTTTTTGCATGGTGTTTTTTTGTAAAGATAGTTTGTTTTTCGAAATAAGCAAGGCGGAGGATGTTCTTCCCTCCGCCTAGTGTCTCCCTTTCGGTTG
>CALCUH010000192.1 GCA_937907165.1 uncultured Bacteroidales bacterium
GCCAACTGGTCTTCTTCAGCTATCTTAGGCGACTCCATTTTCGTGCTGGACACGGAAGGGAATTTGTACGCCGCTAAGCTCGGTGAACTAAAATTCTCCAATTACCCGACTTCCGTCCAATTGGATAAGATTCTATTCACATTAGGCGATAATATCTGGGCTATTTCAGACAATGGGAAATCATTGACTTTGAAAAATAAAGGGGAGTTCAAAACCGCACAAACATTGCCGGACGGATTCCCTACCGAGAACATCGTTTCGTTCACCTCCTCATCGGGATACACCTCGCTGGGTTACTTGTTCGCCACGAAAGATGGTAACGGGACCATCTGGTCTATCGATACGAAAGGGAACACACGCAACCTTCAAGCGGCGGACGGCACCATCCCTTACCTGAAAGACCCAATCGTTTTCCAATACTCTGAAATGTTAGGCATTATCGGAGGTCTAAAAGCCGATGGCACCAGCTCTTCCAAGTGCTACTCTTCCAAAAACAGCGGCGCTCAATGGATTCAAGACTGGCATAAAGATATGAAGGGGGGAATCGAAGGTCTCTCCAACGCAGGCACATTCATCCTCTCCTCTCAAGGCGAAATCATCATCGTGGGTGGCAACACCTCCGACAGCGTTTCCAAAAAGGTTTGGAAAGGTGTACTAAACAAACTAACCGCAGATGACTTAAACTATCAAAACTAATACAATGAGAAAAATTATCGGCGTCGGAGAAACCGTCTTCGACATTTTGTTTAAAGAGACACAGCCTATCAGCGCAAAGCCAGGCGGCTCGGTCTACAATGCGCTGATATCATTGGGAAGGCTCGGATTGGAACCTATTTTCATCAGCGAAATCGGCAACGATAGAATCGGTATGATCATCAAGGATTTCCTTGACAAGAACAATGTCAAAACCGAGTATATCTACTCGTTCGACCGAGGTAAAACGCCTTTGGCTCTCGCTTTCCTCGACGAGAAACAAAACGCCGACTATCTCTTCTATAAGGATTATCCGCACGACAGACTCGATTACATCATGCCTGACATCCAAGCGGACGATATCCTCATGATCGGCTCCTACTTCGCCCTAAATCCCGTGCTCCACGACAAATTGGTGGACTTGCTGGACATCGCCAAAGCGAAGAAAGCGATTATCTATTATGACGTGAATTTCCGCAAATCCCACATCAACGACGTTCGCCACCTGATGCCTACCATCCTCGATAACTTCGAATATGCCGACATCATCAAAGGGTCCGACGAGGATTTCCTAAATATCTACGGAGAGACGGGTGCGGAGCAAATCTATAACGACCACGTAGGTTTCTACTCCAAAAACTTCATCTATACGGAAGGAGAAAAAGGAGCGCACGTCTTCGCGGAGGGACTTAACAAGCAATACAAAGGAAACAACATCACACCGGTCAGCACAGTGGGCGCCGGCGATAATTTCAATGCGGGCATCATCTTCGGTCTCATCAAAGAGAACATCACTTTGGAGGAGCTGAAAGAGGGCGTATCCAGCAAACGTTGGGATGCCGTCATCCGCTACGCGATCGACTTCTCCTCATACGTCTGCACGACGCTGGAGAACTACATCTCGCCAGAATACGCAAGCCAACACGCACTAAAGAAATAGAAACAATAACAAACTAATAACAAACGATACATCATGAGCAATGTTCAAAATCTGATCGCCGAAAAATTGCTCGGCATCAAGGCAGTGAAAGTACAACCAAAAGATCCGTTCACATGGGCATCCGGCTGGAAGTCTCCAATCTATTGCGATAACCGCAAGACATTGGCATATCCTGAAATCCGTACCCTCATCAAGGAGGAATTGGCTAATATAGTTCGTGAGAAATACAACGATGCGGATGTGGTGGCTGGTGTCGCTACAGGCGCTATCGCACAAGGCGCGCTCGTGGCTGAATTGCTCGGCAAACCATTCGTATATGTTCGTTCCGCCGCAAAAGACCACGGCATGGGCAACCTCATCGAGGGTGAGTTGAAAGCGGGACAAAAAGTAGTGGTCGTAGAAGACCTTATCTCCACAGGCGGTAGCAGCTTGAAGGCGGTGAACGCACTTCGCGAGGCTGGCGCTGAGGTAATGGGCATGGTCGCTATCTTCACCTATGGATTCCCTTTGGCCGCCAACCAATTCGCGGCTGCTAACGTGGAATTGACCACACTCTCCAACTACGAGGCTGTGCTCCAACACCTTTTGGACAACAAAGTCATCGGGGAGAACGAATTAGCCACTTTGAAAGAGTGGAGAAAGAGTCCGGACACGTGGGGCAAATAATTAATTAAAAGTGATATGACTACAATCGAGAGTGACATTACCAAGTCGCCCTATAGCGACGAAAAGATATTCAGCATCCTTTCCGACCTCAACAACTTGGAGCGCGTTAAGGATAGAATTCCGCAAGACAAGGTGAAGAACATGACCTTCGATAGGGATACTTTCAGCTTCGAGGTCGCTGACGCGCCAATCGGTCCCATCAGCATCCGAATCATCGAACGTGAGCCTAACAAGACTATCAAGTTCGGTTCAGACCAATCGCCTATCGCCTTCAACCTATGGATTCAACTGAAATCCGTCGGAGAAAACGACACGAGGATGAAATTGACTATCAAAGCCGACATCAATATGATGATCAAAATGATGGTCGAGAAACCTTTGAAACAAGGTTTGGACAAGGCGGCGGAAATGTTGGCCTCCATCCCATACGGCGAAATCTAATAAAAGATTATATCTAAATGTCAGAGAAGGTTGTCAGGTTTGGCAACCTTCTTTTTTGTATCATTGTAAATTACGCCTCCCCTTTGCGCTCCGCCATCACCATCCCCACCACAATGGCCACAGCACCCAGCATCGCCACCCAAGTGATGCGCTCTTCGAGCACGATCACCGCCGTGATGATGGTGACCAAAGGAATCGCATAGATATAGTTGGAGGCGAATACCGTCCCCAAATTCTTCAGCACCATATTCCACACCAAGTAGCCGAAAAGGGAGGAGAGAAGCGCCAATAAGAGGAAATTCAGAATCACTACAGGTATCTTAATGTTTTCCCAAGGAATATCATTCTGGTCGCACAACAAGAGCGGAAGGGCGGTCAGACAACTATAAAAAAAGACCTTGCGGGTGATGAAAAGCGTGGAATACTTTCCGTGCAAACGGCGCATACTGATGGAATAGACTACCCAGACCACCGCCGCCCCGAACGCCAACAAATCGCCCTTGGGGGAGAGATGCAGGAAAAAACGCCCATTCAGCACCACAAGCACCATACCGACAAACGTCAGCAAGGAACCGATAATCTGCCTGACGTTCAATCGCTCCTTCTTGAACAAAAGGCTCACCGTTATCATAATCAACAGAGGATTCGTGCAAACAATCAGAGAGACATTGGAGGAAGGAGAGAGCGTCAGCGCCGTGTTCTCCATCCAAAAATAGAGCGTCCCGCCCATCACACCGCCTACCATCATCGTCAACTCATCCTTCCAATTCTTCGCCCGCCAGGCGTCATGCGACAGGACCAAAAGAAGTAAGTAAGTGAAGACGAAACGCATGAAGAAGATGAAGACCGCCGAAAAACCATATCCGAGCAAAATCTTCGTGGAGACGAAACTCGTTCCCCATATAGTGACCGTCAAAACGGCCATCAAATGCCAAAAATTTCTTCCTAACTTATCACCCATAAAAATCATCAATTCGTCACCAAAATATAATCGCCCGTGTCACGGATGTTCCTATACATTCTCAGGCCCGAGGTGGCAGGCCCTTCGACAGGATTCCCGACCGAATAGGAGAGATCGAACTTGGAATCACACAAAGGACAAATAGCCCATGGCATCTGGATGGTCAACGGATTGGAACGAGACTTGTCGCATGGGCAAGCAAGGTCGCAACAACCCACCTTCCCCTCCAAATCGCGGAAAATCGCCACGCCGCCATAACCAAGTTTGAAATTCGAAGGATAAACACCCGTTATAGGATAAAGAACCGCATGATTGGAGGTACGAAGCTCATTATATTCACTGGTGTAGGTCTTCACATAGACCTCACAATCAGGGATAAGCGACTCATCGTCCTTACAAGAAAAAAGAAGGAGAGAAATGAGTGCAGGAAGAAGAAAAAACGATAATCTACGCATGACACCATGAATATTTGACGCAAAGGTAAGAACAATTACCCAAAATATATTTTGTTTCCCTAAATTTGCGGAGATAAAAGCAAACCTCAAATGTTGGATTTATATTTAGACAAATGCGAAGATCTGCACGTGGACTTCGCCAACTTCCCCCAAAGATTCTCCTTCGAAACCGATTTAATCAAGGAAAATTACAACGTGGCCATCATCGGAGTCAAAAGCGAAATGAACAACGCTAACCCCGGAAGTGCGAACGCACCGGACGCTGTGCGCCGGCAACTCTACAGCCTCAGGGGAGGATTCTCCAACCTGAAGATAGCGGACCTCGGCAACCTAAAGAGAGGGAAAAGCGTTGCAGACACCTACGCGGCGCTGCGCTACGTGACGGAGGAACTTTTATCCGCCAACGTGCTTCCCGTCATCATCGGAGGAAGCCACGAACTGACCTTAGCGCTCTACGAAGCAATGAAAACAGTGAAGGAACAAATCCGTACCACCATCGTGGACTGCAAACTGGATTATCCTTTCAACTCGGACGACATCTTCGATGCGAACACATTCCTCAATAAAATCATATGCGACGAACAAAACGAGGAGTTCAACCTCTTAGCCTACCAAGGCTACTACTGCCCGAAAAACATCATCAACGAACTGCAGAACAAGAAGTGCCAATTCATGCGGGCGGGTGAGATGTTCAGAAACATAGCCGTCACCGAGCCTACACTTCGCGACACAGACCTGCTCAGCATAGACATGTCCGCCATCCGTCACGCCGATTCGCCCGGTTTCGCAAGAACCATTCCAAATGGTTTGACCGGCGAGGAGATTTGCCAACTAGCTCACTTCGCCGGACTGAGCGACAGGCTCTCCGCCTTCGGTCTCTTCGAAGCCAATCCTTCGTTCGACGACAGCGACCAGACCACTTCACTCGCAGCCCAAATCATCTGGCACTTCCTCGAAGGCGCGGACAACCGATACGGAGATTATCCTAAGAGAGATATAAACAACTATGAAGAGAGAGTGGCTATCTTCCCTTCCGAAGACGAAAAGGATATCCATTTCTTCCATAATAGGGTAAACGGCAGGTGGTGGATTAAAATCCCGACACAAACAGGCGACAAGATATACGCTTGCCTTCCGTCAGACTATCAGACAGCCTGCGAAGGCGACATACCGGACATTTGGATGCGTCATTATATGAATTGAATCATTCGCTTCGCTGGAGGCGTTTCCAAAACAAATCAGGCTTATCGTTGATGATCAGATCCTCCGGGAACTCCATCTCCTGAATCAGGCGGAATACATGGTCGTAACGCGCCACATCGAACGAAATGTGCGCATCGCTTCCCATAATCACCATCAACTCATATTTCTTGCACAACGCCAACAACTGGCGGTGGCACTCCCACGCGCGCTCCTTCCCGCGGCTTGGACTCAAAGAACTATTGTTAATCTCCAACATCGTGCGCGTCTCCTTGGCAGTCTGCACCAGACGCTCGAAATCCAAATCGGCGGTACCATCGGCAGGATGGCTGATGATGTCGATCAACGGATTCTTCATCACACCGATGACCGCATCGGTATTCTCCTCGACAGTACCCGGCTTAAAACAGGAATGATGGATGCCCGCTATACGTATCTTCAGCTTGCGGATACTCTTCTCGCTCAAATCCAAAGAACCGTAAGTGTCGAGGATGTTAATCTCCGCGCCTGTCAAAATCTTCACGCCATACATCTCTTCGGGAATCACACTGAGGTTGTTGAAATACGCCGCATCGCACGCTCCCTTGATCGTGGGACCATGTTCCGCCATTCCTAACACCTGTAAACCCTTATCGGCCGCCGCGCGGGCCATCTCTTGCATCGTACTGTAAGCATGTCCGCTCACAATCGTATGCGTATGTACATCTAGAGCTATTTTCATGGTACTATCGTTATAACACAAATATAACCATATCCATTTGAATAATCAATACCAAAAGAGTTGAGATTTATCCATAAATCAATATAAGATACGCTTCCTGTCACAAAAACTTAGCTGTAAGCCAATGAATCATTTCTCAGTTTCATCTTAATAAAATTAAAGATTTTTATGATTTTCCACGGAATAGAAAAGAGACCATGTTTATGTGTATTTATCTCTATTATAATCATTTACAACTTACCACATCATGCTTACGCCCGAACATATCCCATCGAATTTCTATTTGTGGGATTGAAAACTTTTGTATATTTGTGACAAAGTGTACGATTATATGAAGAAATTTTTCAGATACATTCTCCACTCGTTGGGGATAATGGCGATCATCGTGGCGATCTGCGCGATTGTGAACGAGCTCCGTTACAGCTCCTCCTATCTGGATCCGGTGGGACAGATATTAAGCAATTTCACCATGACGGACAGCTATTTCCAGACGGAAAACGACAAGTCGGACAAAGAGGCGGACCTCAGTTCCGAAGTGATGATATTGGATTTAGCCCAATGTTACTCCAGAGCGGATATCGCTGCGGGCATCGAATATCTGAACCAATCGGGCGCTAAGGTGATAGCGCTTGACGTCATCTTCGGTGGAGCGGGCGACGGCGATAGCATCGCCAACGACAGCTTGGAGCATGTCGTCTCAAGATGCAAGAACGTGATTGCGGCCTGCAGAATGGTGCCAAGCTACGATCCGCTGGCGAAAGTCGCGGCGGGCGGCGACGAGTCCAAATTCGACATGTACAAAAAGGAGGAATCCTACTTCGTCAAAAACACAGGCTGCGTGGAAGCTTGCGTGAACGTGGAGAACGAGACCATCCGTAAATTCTACAAAACACTCTCCTTCGGAGACACCACGCTCAGTACCTTCGTCCACGAAATCGTCAAGATGGCCTATCCGGACATCTACAACGCATGGGAGGAAAGGGAAGAGAACGAAGAATTGATCCACTACAAACAAACAGTTTACGAAAAGATAGAAATCTTGGAGGTCTTGGATATGATCAAGGCGAGAAGAACCATCGAAAATATGGAATTCGAGGAGCCTATCGAGAAGGAAATCATGCTGCAAAGCGTCAACGAGACCGACGAATATTTCAAAGAATTAATCAAGGACAAAATCGTCTTGTTAGGAGATTACATGGACTTGAGGGATTTCCACGACATTCCGATCAACATCGACGGAACCAGACGCATCTGCGGAACCACCATCCACGGCTATGCCATCTCCACTCTGACCAAACCCGGCAGACTCATCAACCAAATGACCGAAAAGGACGGTCTCTTATTAGGTTTAATCTATACACTACTCTACTGCATCATCTATTGCTGGATCAACGAGAAGTACAACGACGTGTCGGGCGTGCTCTCCACCACCCTGCAAATCGTGATGATGTTAGCTCTCGTATTCTTCGGCGGCTACCTTTTCATCGAGCACCAATACAATATCACGTTGCTCTATGCGTTGTTAGGAACAGGTTTGGCTGGATACGGCGCCGAGATTTTTTACTTCCTACTATTCAAAATCCAAAAACTCAGAGCGAAGAGGAAAGGCGGGAAGACTTTGGAACAGGAAATTATAGAAAATGTAGAAAAACGATAAAGACATGAAAAAGTATTTGATTACATTGTGCATGTTGGCCTTATCTGTAGCCTGTTTGCAGGCGCAAAAACCCAACAAAAGCACGAAGACAGGAAAATGGGGATTCATGAACGGATCCACATGGGTCGTTCAACCGATTTATGACAACATCGATCCGACGAACGCATTCGGCGCGCGCAAATACGCCATCGTTCAATTACAAGGTAAATGGGGCGCTGTCGCAGCTGACGGCAAGTATTACTGCAAACCCGTATTCGCCACCAAGGAAATCGCCCTTCGTGCGGCAAAACTTGCCACAAAAGGCGGTGATAGAAGCGTATTCCTAAGCGCTGTTTACGACAGCAAAGCGAACAAATGGGGATTCGTGGACTATACGGGTGAGATGTACCTCCGCCCGATTTATGAGGACATCGACAGCGAGATGAGTTTCGAAAAAGGCAAGAGTTACACCATCGTCAAACTCGACAAGCAATGGGGTGCCGTAGACCGTGAGGGTGTGATGGTCATCAACCCGTTCTTCACGTCGAAAGAGGATGTCAGGAAAGCCGCTAAGGAGATGGAGATGAACGCTGTATTGGGCGATAACATCTACATCGGTCTGAAAAACGGCGTAAAGAAGATCGGATTCATCAACTACCTCGGTAACTGGGTGATGAAACCGGTATTCGAAAACGTGGACAAAACTGGTCTTTTCAGTGCGACGAACTACTTCGCCGTCGTAAAATACAAAGGAAAATGGGGTGCTATCGACCGCGCGGGCAGCTTCGTGGTGAAACCGACATACGCAGATATGAACGCGGCAAAGAATGCGGCGAAGAAATGGCAAGCCAATAACCCGAAGGCTAAAATCGCCTCTTCCCAAGTGCCTAACCTTGAGTCATTCGCTTACAAGACTCCTAACTTGGCGGCCCAAGAGCCTCAAAAGAGACCTGACCCTGTTACCAAGCCTACCCAACCGACAGGCGGTAACACTACTCCTGAGAAAGTGGAACCAACCCCAACCGTCACACATGCGGTGGAGGGTGCTCCTACCATCAAGATCCTCTCTCCTAAGGATGGCGCGCAATACTCTTCTCCTGAGGTGACTTTCACCTACGAGACTTCCACCCACGACGGCAGCGAGCCTGAGATCATCGCCTACATCAACGGTGAATTGATGCCACGCACCAAAGGCGTGAAACGTGTCGGTAAACAAATCACCCTAACCTTGCCTCGCGTCAACGACTGCCGCGTGCAACTGATCGCAAAAGACAACAGAGGACAAAACAGCGACCCTGCCGTTGTTCTTCTCCACTACAGAGGCGATCGTCCGAAACCGGCTCTCCACGTATTCGCAGTGGGTATCAGCGACTACGACCAACCAGACTTGAAGCTCCAACATGCGGCTAAAGACGCTGAGGACTTCGTGAACACTGTCAAGACTTGCAACCTTTCCCAATATCAGTCGTTGAAGACCGCTGAACTTATCCAAAACAAGGGTGCAAGCGACAAGAGCATCAAGAAGGGTCTCTCCACGTTGGTTAACTCAGCCAGCCAAGGCGACGTAATCTTGCTCTTCTTCTCCGGACACGGCGCGAAAGAGGGTGCGGAGACTTACTTCCTCTCCTGCAACGCCGAGAGCAACGACTTGTTCGCTTCTGCAGTGGACTTCGATATCATCCGCAGCGCGCTGAAGAGATTGAAGGATAAGAAATGCCGCATCATCATCTTCATGGATGCTTGCCACTCAGGTTCCATGTACGGCATCAGATCGTCCGCAGAGACCTTCTCTATGTCGGAGCCAGACATCATCGGATTCTACTCCAGCACGGAGGCTCAGAAATCCAACGAGTCCGAACAATGGGAGAACGGAATCTTCACCAAGGCTTTGCTCGAAGGTATCAAAGGTAAAGCGGTGGATGAGGAAGGAAACATCACACTCGACGCGCTTGAGCTCTACATCCGTAACCAGGTGAGACAAGCGACGAACGGAAGACAAATGCCTATCTTCGAGAACAGGCAAGGTAACTTCATCCTCTTCGAGAAAAAGTAATCGCACGAATTTCCAAGTAGAGACGGACGGCCGTCTGTCTCTACTTTTGATTCGCACGGCGTTGATACGCACGGCGTTGATACGCACGGCCGTGCGTATTTACAAATTGGCATATTTTTTGTATTATATATAATATAAACCATTAAAAAAAAGAGCGTTATGAGAAAATGTTTTTTAATAGCACTATTGTCGATGCTGGTTAGCTTCGTATGTGCACAAGATATCTACGTCTACTCCATCATCGGGCAGGCGGAGAAACAGGAGAACGGCAAATGGGTGGCGCTTCAAAAGAGAAACCCGCTCCAACTGACCGATATGATCCGTGTGGGC
Organism: uncultured Bacteroidales bacterium; assembly: GCA_937907165.1. Lineage (GTDB taxonomy): Bacteria > Bacteroidota > Bacteroidia > Bacteroidales > Paludibacteraceae > UBA1181. The sequence continues at coordinate 10,097 of CALCUH010000192.1, forward strand.
AACAATTCAGCCTTGTCTTTCATCGACCGTAAGGCGGAGAAGATCTATTCCATCTCCCAAAACGACGGACAGAAAGTGAGCGATTTGATCGCCAACTACAAAAGCAAACAAACCTATGCGGCCAACTTCGTCTCACATGCGTCTAAATCGCTTTTTAACGGCGGCTCAGACCGTATCAGCCACGAGGCGGCTGGTTGTACCTATCGTGGTGATATCGTCGAAAATGACATCGCTAAAGCGATTTTGGCTAAACATAAGGGTAGCCCGCTCGGTTCCATGAACAACGCCAGCACCGACTACGCCATCTCCTTCTCGATCCTCGACCGTAGGACAAGAGCTGAGTTGGAAGGTGTGGTAGCATTGGACAGCCAAGCCGTGTTCAGAATCAAAAACAACAGCGAGACCGCTTTGTACGTTAATATCCTTGACATCAACAAGGACGGTGAAAAGTACGATTGCTTGCCGATCGACGACGCGACCACCATGTCCCACTTGCTTATTCCTGGTAACTGCACGATCGACTTGACCACTTACCCAGTGGAGTTCTCCGAGCCAGTCGGAACCGACAACCTCATCCTCATCGCCACGGAAGTTCCTTACGACCTTCGTCAAGTGATGAAATATTTCGATAAGGCGGATCCTAAGCAAGTATCTAATTCCACTTATCCTGTAGGTGTTTATTGCAAAAAAATTGAAGTAAAATAATAAATTACAGGTTTTGGAAAGTTTGGCACGGTTTTTGTATTACATATAATGGCGTTGTGAAATGCTTTCCTTATAAATTTGTAGTTTAGTTCTAATTTGCGTTTTTTAAAAAGAAAAGCCATCCTTTCGGGTGGCTTTCTTTTTTATGGTAACTAATTGCATTAGGGGAAAAAAGACTAACCTAATCGCTAATCTTTAATCTTCATCGGGCACAGAATAAATATGAATTTGACAGAAACAAAAAACAGAGACGCAGCATTCGACTTGCTTCGCATCATGGCCATTACATTCGTCTTTCTCCACCATAGTCTGTTGCGAATGCATTGGGTAAACTATTCAGACGTGGTGGTGGCCGAAAAGCTAATACTACCAGGAATGGCGCTCAATTCCTTCTTTTGTGTTGGGGTCAACGTATTCATTCTCTCCTCAGGCTACTTTGGAATCAATTGTCGTCCTTCAAAGCTATTAAAAATTCTTTTCCTATGTTTTGTGAGCTGCCTACTCTACCTTCCCTTCGAAGGAGATCATCTGATAAACGACATCCTCCATTTTAGGACAGGTAACACCTTTATGCCTTGCTATATCACCTTGTTCCTAATCTCCCCGCTTATCAACAAAGGCATAAACTCTCTCGACCGTACAGACTACGGAAAAGTTGTCGTGAACATATTGCTCGCAGATGTGGTAATCGGTTTCTTTCTGAAATACTACTGTATAGACGCTAACGGATACAATATTTTTAACTTCATCACAATGTACATCATAGGCGGATATTTAAGAAGACATGCAACCATTCCCGCAAAGAAAGCGGCTCTCATATTTGCCATATCCGTGCTACTCACAATTATTGTAGCCTATTTCATAGAGGGCGGATTCTACGCATTCTCCTACAACTTTCCTACCGTAATTCTCTCCGCATGCGCATTAGTCCTACTATTCAAAAACATACACATCAAAAACAATGCGACTATCTCCCAAATGGCGGCGGCTTCGTTACCCCTTTTCATTCTAAACGATTTAACGCTGGCATATCTCTTCCCTGTTAATCCCATAAACACTACCCTGCAGAACCTTCTTCACATCGCAGCTGGACTGACCATCATATGGGTTATAGCCGTCATCATCGCTAATCTTACATCACTATTATTCAGTCGGTCTCCGAAAAAATGGCTAAATAAACTAGACGAATGGTGGAATTTTTCCGCAAAATAAGAAGTGTACGACCAGGGGGGACACCAGACTATTCAGAACCAATCATACGGGAAGGTGACCCGCTTAGTTGGCTCTTTTTTCAGGTCTATCTCCCAAGCATTATAAAGTTGTAAAATCATGGTGGTATCAGGCACATCTTTTATGCGAACCTCCATGGAGTGTCCACATTCACACTCACAAAGTATATTTTCATCATTTGATACATATTGGGGATCCAAGATGATTCTATTCCCTTCAACCCTCACGTCAAGTTTATAATCATCGGCACAATTACAGACGAAAACACCGACGTTTATAGTCAAAATACGGAATAGTTTATCGTAACTATATTCCAGAAAGTCATCTTCTCGGGTATAACCGTCTTCGCACTCCCTATAATCCACACTTATCCTACTACATCCCGACAAAAAAGGGAGAACAGCTAAAGCACAAATAATCGTTTTTTTCATATGTATTTCTAAATTAAATATTCCTACTCGTCGTAATATTGGTAGGAATATGTTGTGATTTTCTGGTTCATAATCTGATTCAACACGTTTTTCCGACATGTGATGAGCTCGACACAATTACCATGCTTATCATATCGGTAATGTGTCTTTATTCGACCTCCAAACGCTTCACTATCCTTTGCATACAAATGGTCATCCGCATCATAATGCCAGATTACCTTTTCATCATATTTGCCATCTCTTCTTTTGAAAGTGGTATTCTCGACAAGTCGGCGCTTTTCATCATATTTATTGACGATCTTCCAAGTGGAGCAATATACGCTGTTATAAATCTTTCCCTTGGCGGCGACAATGGAATCTAACCCACCCCAATCATTATAAAAATAGTCGACAAGCTGAAACTCCTCTTTCCTGTCAGAAGAGCTCTTTTGTAACGTATCACCTCGTTGGTTAAATGTTGTGGCATAAAAAAATGTATCATAAACCATTGCGCCCTTAATGGCACTATCCTCATAGGCACGGAAACTGGTAATGAGTTCCTTCCCTTTTTCCCGGTTTTTCACATTGATATATTCACAAATGAGCGTGTCGTTCCGATAGTCCCTGCGTTCATAATCAATGAAAGAGAGGCTATTGTCATCGAATCGTTTTATCGTTTCACTAGGACCACATCCTCTGTAGAATGTCCGCTCTTCAATCATTTTCCCCTGTTTATCAAAGATTTGGGTCACCTCACCCATATAAGAGTTGGCATAAGAAAAAACCTTACGTCCTCTCCTATCGTACCGTTCTATTTTTCCACATTTTTGGGCCGATCTATCATACTCGTAAACACTTTTTAGGTTTCTTTTGTAGTATTCATATCTCTTTATAAAAGACGACGAAGAATCCAAAACCACTCTACCCTTCGAATCATAACTACAAACACATCTACTTGTACCATAATTACTTTCGATCAGATTTCCCTGTTTATTATAGACTTTTCTTGTGACACTTTCGATGTTGCCAAGTGTGTCATAATAGACCCATGCCGTATCGTGTCCCTCTTTGTCATAATATCTACAGGAAGAAAGTTGCGCATCTGTATCAAATATAGGCACAGAATTACCACAAAATTTCCCGCGCTTTCGAATCCTATAATAGCGTCCTTCTTGAATGGTCCCATCATCTGACACAATAGCTTCATAGTCTAAACCGAAATAATCCTTATTTTGTGTCCTTAAAAGGACGCCACGTTCATTGAAACGTTTGAAATCAAGCAGTGAATCCCTTTCTCCATTTTTGTGACAATAAGAAACCACATCGTACGATTCACATTGCTTGTCCCTAAAGTAACGAATGGTTTTCTTTTGAATCGTATCCATCGACCCATTACCAAGAGAATCGTAGACGCAAGAGATGGTAAACGATAGGACACTATTCACATCTCCTTCGTATACATATTTCTCGACCCCGGTCCATGTGTCATGCTGAGCCATGAGTGACAGGACGCCACAAGAGAGGGATATCAATAAAGCATAAATGCGTTTCATTAAGTACTTATAGTGGGTGAAGAGACAAAAATAGGAAACTATTTCAATAAATGGGGAAGGATGGGCGGAAAGAAGCAAAAAAAGGTAACTACCATCCCGTAAAGCGGACAAATAGATTTTTGATATAAGATATAAGATCCAAGCACACCCAACTTTAACAGTGGGACAGCTATTTCCCGCCTACAACTTTGCTTACTATATTTCCCCCCTACCAATAGGAATAACATATAGATATGCACTAAAACAAAAAAAGCCGACCCGTAAGAGTCAGCTTTTTTGTGTGGTACCACCAGGAATCGAACCGGGGACACAAGGATTTTCAGTCCTTTGCTCTACCAACTGAGCTATGGCACCATTTTTTCCTTTTTGCACTGCAAAGGTAGGCACTTTCCCCGAAGTGGCAAAATATTTCGCTCAAAAATTTAAATATATTTTTTATTGAACTGATAATCAAGTATCTTTGTGGAGAATATTGGGCATAAATAGAGATAAAATAGTGGAAGAAAGGAAGGAAATAGAGGTGGAAGGCATCGGGAAAGTGACCATTTCCCGGAGCGAAAGGGCGAAATACATCTCCATCAAGATGCGACCGGAACAAATCATACTGGTCGTGCCGAAGAGGTGCGCCCTGCAGAACGCGCTACGCTTCCTCGAAGAGAAGAAGAGCTGGATTGAGGCGACACGGGAGAAGATAGAAAAAAGGGCGCCCCAAAACCTTCCCACACGGTTCGACGAAAACACGCGATACCAGACGCTCACATTCGTAGCCCAAATCAAGCGTTTTGAGGGGCAAAATTTCCATGCGACGCTAAAGGATGGGACATTAACCATCCTATGTCCGCAAAACGCCGAAATCGGGGCGGAAAACGTCCAACAGCTCATACGCAAGGCGATCGAGCGCGCCATGATGTCGGAGGCGAAACGTGTTTTGCCCGCAAGGCTGAAACTGATCGCCGAAAAATGCGGAATGAAATACAACGAATGCCGCATACGCAGCACGCGCACCATCTGGGGGAGCTGCACACAAAGAAGCCACATCAGTCTCAATATGTTCCTGATGCGGCTTCCACAACATTTAGTAGATTACGTTCTAATTCACGAAATTTGTCATACCGTGGAGCTAAACCATAGCGAGCGTTTCTGGGCGCTCGTCAACTCATTTACCGGCAACAAGGCGAAAGAACTGAGGCGCGAACTCCGCAACTACCATCCTTGCGTCTGATGGTCCAACTCATATGCAAACTCAATATCGGAAGGAACTTTCTCCTTCCCCAAGGCCGTCACTAAAGCTCCTTGCAGACGACCTAAAAATGGTTTAATCCTGATGTCTTGAAGAACCCACGTGCTTCAACTCGAAGTAGTTATCGCTTCGGTTGGGATAATTACCATCTTTGTAGGCTTCATAATCGGATAAGTCCATATAATAATAACCGTAGATATAGTTATTCGTCACCTTGGTGATATCAATGCAGGCGATGTCGGATTGCCAACGACCGCCATAGTTCAGAGCGACGACGCCATAAGAACCATGGAAATCCAACCAATACCAACTGAACTCGTAAGTCTGTTCGTAAACACCCTTATAATAGACCTCCTCGTAACCATACTTGTAGTTATCGTCATAGAAGAAGAATCTGCTGAAATAATTCTCCTGCCCATAATTTTCCGTGATAGGCAAGGTACCTTCCCAACATATACCCGTTATGAGCTTATCCTCCATCTCCTCCTCATCCTGGCAGGAAGGGAGCATAATGACGGAAACAAGTGCGGTAAGCGCCACAAAGATTCTTTTGTATAAAGCTTTCATATCGTATATTTTTTTTTCAAAAATTCAATTACCAGCCGTCCTCGCGCATCGACAGCGGACAACCTTATACAAAGATAAAAAAATTTTAAAGAAACGCAACAAAATAAGTCTTTTATTTCAAATGGACAAGGTTAAATAATTTCAAGGCAACAATTCAGGGCGGAACTCAAAATGCATTGTATCAAAATGATACCAACGTACGCCTGAGATGAAACCATGTCGCTCGAAAGCGCGGACAATCTCCTTCGGAATACGGTTTTTGTAGTTGATATGGTCGATTTCGCTCTTTCCCGGATTCGCCCAGAGCCAGAAATCGGAGTATTGCACACAAATATCTATCGTCATCCCATAACTATGGGCGCTCAGCCTGTCGGCGCCGCGTACCTTCCTCCAATAAAAAGAAGATGATTTTTGGAGAAACTTACGATACTCTGCAGGGAGGCGCATCAGGTCGGCTGCCACGGCACGAAGACTATCAGCCGCGCCGTTCAACGAAGTAAAGGGGATCTTCTGTCCGAACCAATCGACCTTCACCAAGTGGGAACGCACCTTCTCCTGCGTATTCCCGTACATCTTGCGGAAAAGGGAGTCGCAACGAATGCGCCCTGGATCATGAAGATAGGAGGGCGTCCAAGAAGAGGTGTCATACGGAACGGAAAACATATCCTCAACGTCGGCACGATCCAGTTTCGTGAGGAAATCCTTCTCCGCACCATCGTCATAGCGCAAAGAGGAACCATCGGTGAAAAGCAACCGATTATCGGAAAATCCTTCGATGAAATCGGGATAAACGCGCATCAGTTTATGGACATTGGCAGGAACGGAGTGGTCATCCGCCCGACTCGAAGAGAGAGCTTGTCCAAAGGCAAACCAGGGTGAGCAGAGCGCCATCCACATAAGAGACACGATTACTTTTCTTCCCCTCATGACGATTACTCCTTCCATCTCATAAAATTATCTTCCGTGAAGTTCCACTCGGGCGTGGAGATGAATTTCTCGCTGTCGGACAAATCCACCGTAAACCAAGGAGAGCCCTTTTCATCGTCGTTTCGCAGAATCTCGATCTCTTGGGCAGGCATATAACTTTGGGAGAACATCAGCCTCAACCGCTTACCATCGGCACTGCGCAATACATCCATCACCGTAATCACATGTCCGGGAGAACCGCCCGCCACGAGCAAATCGCCCGGACGCACATCAGAAGCAGGAATTTTAACCATCTCCTTAGACAAAGAGAGACTACCCGCATAGTTGAAGACAGTATTCAAATATTTTCTAAAATTAGCATAGCTGTAATCCTCCTTGGCATCCTTCTGCCAATAAGCGCTCCAATTTTTGCCGAAATGGACACGATAGCCCGAAGCCCATTTCTGGTAGTCGCAACGGAAACCCGAGGTAAAATTGAAATGAATCTTCGCATATTGCTTCGTTTGGTAGAGATATTCCGCCCGCAATCTGATCGCCGCATCGGCGCATTGCTGCAAATCTTTTCCGATGAAATCGACCTTTAACACACCCACTTGGCAGTTGTGGGCTTTCTCCCTTCCGTCATAACAATGGGTAGGATAACCATACTCATGCAAGCTTTGATTGAGCAACCACTCCGCATAACTTCCCTTAGCGGGAATGGCTCGTTGATATCCTTTGTCAAGATTCAGATAACGAGTGGCGATGGTAGTTGAATCTTTCTGGATGGAAAAAGAGAAATTTCCCGATGGAACCGCTGAATTTTGTCCAAAAAACGGAACATAGGACAATGCTCCTACGATTAGTATCAAAAGACGTTTATTCCCCATAGCGATATTTTTATTGAACAATGATTAAAGATATAGGAAAAAGGGAAGAAACGGAACAAAAGGAATCCGAATATCGTGCGATTTAATAATAATTAAGAAACAATAACGCAAAAAAAATCGGTCCCCGTAACAATCTCACGGAGACCGACCTAAAAATTTCAGCCGACCAGTTATTTCACCTGATCGATTTCACCGTTGAAATCCATCATGAATGTCAAACCATCGCCTTCGGCAGTAATGTAGACCGAATAAGTACCATTGTCATTTCTGGCGATTTTCGCGCGGGCATCCTTCAAATCACGTTTTTCGGAACCGCCCCAGCCCTTCAACACATTCAATGTATAAGGACCCATCATCGCAACAGAATAACTATCCAAATCACTTTTGGAAAAAATCACTTGGAGATACTTATTTCCACCTTCACCATTCACGTTTAGGTCATACTCTTTATTCAGTTCAGCATCACTCATCACAAGGTTGATCGACACTTCCTCGTCAACAGTCGTAGCTTCGAACCTCAAACCCGAATTCGTGGAAAGGGTTGTTGCCGCAGTCGTGTACCTAACACCGTTCACCGTGACAAACTGGTCAGAATTAGCAATAACAATATCACTATCGTCACCGCAAGAACACATGGCGCCCAAACACATTAACCCAGTCGCCAAATTCAAAAAAAAGCTTTTCATAAAACCTCTGTAATTTAGTAACAATAAACACCCCTGTTAATTTCATTTGCACGGCAAATATATAACCATTTATTTGAATAATTATAACAAACGGGAAGAAAAAATGTCTGATTTTCAACGTAGTGGAATTTTTGCAAACCGTATAAACGAATTATATCAATACATTTTCATTCATTCTAAATTGGGAAAGTTCAAGATTTCATTAATTATAAAAAACTAAAGCATTCATTTGCCCATAAACCTACGATTTCTTACTTTTGCTTTATAGAAAATTATCGGACAGACTAATATGTTACAACAGAAACTGCAACAAAAGCTGCAAATGAAGCTTTCCCCGCAGCAGATCCAAACGATCAAGCTGTTGGAGATTCCTATGCTCGAATTGGAAGAACGTATTAGACAGGAAGTTGAAGAGAATCCCGCCCTCGAAATCAGCGAGGACCCGATGACCAACGACGTGAAAGAAGAGAAAGAAGGTAATGAGGAAGAGACGTCGGAATACGATGAAGTGGATTTCAACGAAGATAGTTATCTGAACGACTATAAGAGCGAAGACGACGTACCCGAATATGCGTTGGACGAGCAATCGAGGAAAGAGGCGCAGCAGGAAGGAGTCTCCTACCTCAACGGTGAGACGCTCCAAGAACACCTTCTCAACCAACTACGGTTCCATTCGGTCCCAAAAGAGTTGACGGAAGTGACGGAGTATGTCATCGGAAACATCGATGAAAACGGCTATCTTAGGAGATCAGCCGAATCGATGGTGGACGATTACTCATTCCAAACAGGCAAGATCATCCACGAGGTTTATGTGGAGAAAGCGATAGCCCTCATCAAGTCATTCGACCCGGCAGGCGTAGGCGCCAGCTCCTTGGAAGAGTGCCTATCCCTCCAATTGGAGAGAAGAAACCAGACGCCAAGCGTGGAAAAAGCGAGACTCATTATCGAAAAGTCTTTCCAAGACCTCTCACAAAAAAGATATGATAAAATCGCCAAGGATTTGGGGCTCAGCGAGCAAGACATCAAAGAAGCTATTGCCGAAATCATCAAGCTCAATCCGAAGCCAGGCAATTCATGGGATAGTTCCATCAGCGGCAACAGCACGCAAATTATCCCCGATTTCATCATAGAAAACGAGAACGGCGAACTGGTCATCACCTTGAACCAACGCTCCATCCCCGAGCTCAATATCAACAAAAACTTTGCGGATATGCTCGACGAGTATACCAACAATAAGAAGAACCAAAGCAAAGGGATGAAGGAGGCCGCACTCTTCGTCAAACAAAAACTCGACTCGGCTAAATGGTTCATCGGAGCCATCAAGCAAAGAAACGAGACTTTGGGAAGCGTCATCTACGCATTGGTGGAGGCGCAGAAAGATTTCTTCTTGACGGGCGACGAGACAAAACTCAAACCGCTCATCCTGAAAGACATAGCCGACAAAACCGGTTACGATATCTCCACCATCTCGAGGGTAAGCAACAGTAAATATGTACAGACCGAATTCGGCATATACCCGATAAAATATCTGTTTACGGACGCCGTACAGACGAACGACGGAGACGTCATCTCCACCAAAGGCATCAAAACCATCTTGGAGGAGTGCATCAACAACGAAGACAAAAAGAATCCGCTGACCGATGACCGTCTGATGGAAATCCTTACCGAAAAAGGATACCCTATCGCCCGCAGGACAGTGGCGAAATACCGTGAGCAATTGAATTTTCCTGTCGCAAGATTAAGGAAAGAACTATAACTAACCATAACATTATGAATGAAACAAATACAGATAATAACGAAGAAGGGGTAGATATGTCCGACGGAAGCCTCAACTCCTCCAATAAAACGGAAGAGAATCACTCATCCGCTCCACATGGAGAGGAAACGACTCACGCAAATGAGGTCGACAAAGAGGCGGAGATACACAAATATGCCCAAAGGAATAAGAAGAAAAAGATAAAGAAAGTTTTCAAGAACATCGCGAAAGCCATCTCTTTCCTATTTTTCCCGCTGCTGATACCTGTCTACGGAACCTTCATGCTTTTTAGCATGCAGTTGTTCACCTATTATCCTACACCTTATATCGAAAAGGCGAAAAGCACCATCATCATCTTCGGTGTCATATTACCTTGTATCGTATTCATCGCATTAAAACTGGTGAAAGCGATATCAGACGTGAGGTTACCCAAAAAGGAGGAGCGGCTCGCGCCGTTTATCTGCATCGCGTTCTGCTACCTATGCTGCGCCTATATCCTGTTCAGGTGCGCCATGCCGCTATGGGTCATCAACCTTATCTTGTCGGTTACCATTGTGATTCTGATCGAATCCATAATATCCATCTTTTGGAAAATCAGCGGGCACGCTACCAGCATGGGAATGCTCATCGGAGCGATTATGGTGGCGGGATACCACACCTATTCGAACGTTAATACGACTTTGATAATAAGTTTGCTCATCGCAGGCGTCGTCGGCACCGCACGCATGTATTTGAACCGCCATACGACGGGTCAAATCATCCTCGGATTTCTCTTCGGCTGCGCTTGCGTGATTTTAGTGTCCATCCTTAATCCGGGCCATATTCTAAGATTAATCCCGAATTAATCGCTCTTTTTGCCACATATTCCTTTATATGGACAATAAACACAATGGTGGGGAATCGATGTCTGCGAAAATGATTCTCCGCTAAAAATGGAACGCAACAAATCCTTGAGATTATTTTCTATCTCCGTACACATATCGACGGAAAGGGTTTCTATGATATCCTGATCACACTTCAGGGTTACTATATCTTTATTTGAACGTACAAAAAACAAAGAAGGCACTACATTTTCATACGTTTCAACAGCACAAACATAGGCATACAAAAGGACCTGCAAAGCATATCCATAATTTCTTGATTTTGTACTATCAACATTATTAATACCATCACTGAAAAGGTACGATATGTCCGAGAATTGAATCTCCTTCAACTCCCTGTTTTTTGACGATGTTTTATAATCGACAATTCGCCATCGGCTATCTTCATCCAACTGAAGACGGTCTATGGTTCCGCCCATGGTAAAAAGCATTCCGTCCACTTCAAAATCATGAGTAATATCTTTCTTCTCAACACCGATAATTTGGAAAGGAGTAAAATTATCTCTATCATACTTTATGACATTCTCAACATACCTCCGGACCACCATTTTCAGAAGGATTTGCCGTCCCGTATATTCGTCACTATGTATTTTCACACCGTCCTCCTTGTAATAAACGTCACGAAACGCACTATCAACCACATCATCTAACCCCTTCTTATTATTTAATATAATATCAAGGTCATTCTTCTCAATGATTCTTCCCTGTAGGCGTTTGTAGATATTCTCCAAAGAAGAATGGAGAATCAGACCTAAAATTCTATTATCCACTTCATCTTCCATCTCGTTTGATTTATTCAAACCAAGGACATGACTATAATAGAAAGACATCGGACACTTGATGTAGGATTCAAGCATAGTTGGAGAGAGGGATATGGCATTCGGATTCGTCCGTTTATCATACTTATTCCGTAAAACATCAATGACCTCTTCCGTCTTATTAATGCTAAAGGATTGCGGCAAGGCGACATCAATGGAAGAACGCAAATCATTAATTTCGATGTCAACACCCGTTTCGACAAGCAATTGCATCAGGAATCGACTCATTTGTCCCTTATTTCCGCCTGTCGTAGCGGTATTATACAAGAAAGTCGCATTTTCGACACGTTGAAGCAGACGATAGAAATAATATGCGTAAAGAGAATTCTTATGTTCAATGGTGGTCATTCCGAATCCTTTTCGCAAACTATGCGGAATAAAAGAAGATTCATCGCTTGTCTTAGGCAAAACACCCTCATTGACAGACAACAAGACCACATTTTTGAAATCTAAGTTACGGGTCTCCAAGAAACCCATCACCTGCATTCCCTTGACAGGCTCGCCGGAAAAAGGCACCGACGTTGATGAGAGCATCCGTTCCAATAATTTTCTCATAGTCTGGGTGGAAACGGACAAATCACCAGATTCAATTAACATCTGAATACGGCTGACTATCGTATACGAACGATATAGCGCCTCCTTATAAAGGGCATCATAAAGCGCCAAACTAACTTCATCATCTTCATCCTTCTTATCGAAATTATTCTCTCCACGATAATAAGAAGCCACCTTTTTTAGTATAGCGCATAACCAATTCACCAATTTCATCGACCCCTTTTCATCCTCTGAATCCACAAAAGAGAAAAGCAGATCCAACGAATCCGTTCTCCCCTTCAGAAAGGATATTTGGGGAAAGTAGAGACTCTTACGTTTGATTTCCTCATTCAGTTCCTTTGCACCCTCAAACACCGTCAACACATAAGGATTGTTCAACACCTCTTTTATGAGACGTAACGGAATAGTACGGGAATTCTCTCTTAATGTAGCTACGGAACATTGCATCTCCAGCAAGGCCTTCAGTAAAGCAAAGACAGGCGTCTGAATCAATGGGAGACCCATCGTGATATTCAAATCGCCCACACAAGGCGGAATGGAATGCAAAACAGGCAAAAGAAGGGATTCGTCGCACAGAACGACTGCCGTTTCCGAATCTGAATCTCCCCTTTCCTTACATGCTGTGAGATAATCGTTCAGATATTTCGCCTGAGCCGTTCCAGTGAACGAACTGACGATGGTGAAATTCTTAGGTTTCGATTTGAAAGTATTCAGAGAACACTTAGGCAACTGATTCGGGAACTTTTCCAAATTGAGATTCATGAAGGTCGCAGCCTCGTGCCGGACGTCCGTCATCTCCATGTAATATTCATCCGTATCCCAATAAAACAGAGCTTTTCCCGCCTTTTGCAATGCGGTGAACAACTTCACCTCACATTGATTCAATACGTTGAAACCAACGAAGATATATTGTCTTGAAGAGAAATCCGTAACGCCTCGCTCCTTGAGCACCTCGTCCGCAACAATACGATGGAGCATGCCGCCATAGGCGAGTCCTTGCTCACGAAGTCCTTCGCGGAAATCCGTATACATCGGCAATAGTACGTTCCAAAGCGCCATAAATTTTCGTTTCAACAACGACTTGTCATCAACAGAGAAATGATGGAAAAAACGTTGTATGGAGGCGACTTGATCTTCTGATAAGAAACTAAAATCATCCTCCATTTTTGCCATATCTACCATATTCTTGAAGAGAAGGTCAACAGGCACAAGGTTATTATCCACATCGTCAAAATCACTCAGAATCACCTCCCCCCAAAAATAGAAATCATCCATTGTCTCCGGTTCGACACCCAACTCATTCCAATCGACATGAGAGGAATATGCCTTGAATAAATCGCATATCAACTTAATGTCATCCGCCACTTGAAGCCGGACACAGGAAGAGAAGAGATCCTGAATCGTGGTATATGCTGGGGACCAAATCGGCTTATCACTACTCTTCACTAAATAATTATTGAAGAAAAGTCTTGCGCGGTTATTCGGAAATACAACCGTAACACCGGACATATCATCACCGAATTTTCCGATGAGATCCTCAGCGACAAGCTGTAAGAAAGATTTAGTTCCCATCCGAAGTCATTTATTAGCTTCTTATTTGACCATTTCCCTTGATAATCCACTTGTAGGTGGTAAGTTCCTCCAACGCCATCGGACCACGGGCGTGCATCTTCTGCGTGGAGATACCGATTTCAGCACCTAATCCGAACTGCGCACCATCAGTCCAAGCGGTGGTGGTGTTCGTGTAGACACAAGCGGCATCCACCATCTTATCAAACTTCGCGATGGAAGCCTCGTCCTTACTGATAATCGCCTCACTATGTTTAGAACTATATCTTGAGATATGCTCCAAAGCGGCGTCCAAATCCTTGACAGTCTTAATCGACATCTTATAATCCAAGAACTCCATGCCATAAGAGTCACAAGTAGCATGTTCCAAATAAGGATATTTGTTCTCCAAAGCCGCATAAGCAGGTTCGTCGGCATATATAATCACATGCTTCTCAGCCATCTTAGCGCAAAGTTCCGGAAGATCCGAAACTCTCTTTTCGTTGATGATCAGACAATCCAAAGCGTTGCAGACGCTCACGCGGCGCGTCTTCGCGTTATTCACCACCTCGGCGCCCAACATCAAATCGCCGCTTTCATCGAAATAAATATGGCAAACGCCAGCGCCCGTCTCGATGACAGGAATCCTCGCGTGGTCGCGCACGAAATTAATCAGACCGGCGCTTCCCCTTGGGATAATCATATCCACATAACCCACAGCGTTCAACAACTCCGCGGTAGACTCACGTCCGGCAGGCAAGAGCGCCACAACATCCTCAGAAATTCCCATCTTGCGCAAGACGGAATGGATGGTGCGGACAATCGCCATGTTAGAATTATGGGCATCGGAGCCTCCCTTCAATACACAAGCGTTACCCGATTTGAAACAAATGGAGAACACGTCAAAACTAACATTAGGACGAGCCTCATAAATCACACCGATCACACCGAAAGGGACACTGATTCGTTTCAGTTTCAGACCGTTCGGACGTTCCACATCTTTCAGAACCTTACCCAACGGGGAGGGTAGACCAGCCACGTTCCTAATGTCGGAAGCGATACCCAAGACACGTTCCTTCGTGAGCATCAAACGATCATACATAGGATTCGTCTTCTCCATTTTGTCCAAATCCTTCTGGTTTTCGGACAAAATATAGTCAACCTGCTTCTCCGCCTCGTCGGCCACCGCCAGCAACACCTCACTGATTCGCTTGTCATCCAAATCGTTCAATGTCTTGGAGGCGTTACGTACCGCGGTAAATAATTCTGTCATTTCCATTGTGATAATATTTAATTAGCTATGCAAATTTACAAATTCAGACGCAATAAAAAAAGTGAGCGCTTATACATCCGCCTCCCCGTCCACCATGGCTTTCAGCGTCAGCAAAACATGGCAAGCGATGAAATTCCCGAACGTGGCGGGCATATACGAAACCGTTCCGACAGTAGAGACCTTGTTCTCCTCCTCAACCATCAAAACCGCCTTTTCATCGGGAAGTTCAGAACTGAAGACCACCTTGAAACCCTTCTTAATACCCAATTTGGACAGACGTTTCCGCACCGCCTTGGCCAGCGTGCAGTTATACGACTTGGAGATATCCGCCATCTGAATCTTCGTAATGTCGCACTTTGCGCCCGCACCCATCGAGGAGACGAGCGGGATATGGCGCTCCAAAGCACATTGAATCAGAAAAACTTTCGGACTCAACGTATCAATCGCATCGATGACGAAATCGAATTGCGCCTCGTCCAATAATTGAGGAATCAATTCATCCTTCAGGAAAACCGTATGGACATGCAACTTCAACTCAGGATTGATATCGAGAAGACGTTTCGCCAACACCTCAGTCTTGTACATACCCAACGTGGAGTGCAACGCGACCAACTGACGGTTAATATTACTCTCGCTCACCTTATCGGCATCCACAATCGTCAGCTCGCCGACTCCACCCCGCACAATCATCTCGGCGGCGTAGGCTCCGACGCCACCCACCCCGACGACCAAAACATGTTTGCGCTCCAAGGAGGAGACCGTCTTGTCGCCCAAAAGCAACCTTGTTCTGACTTGCCACTCTTTCTCCATACAAAAAACGTGAAGTTACGGGACAAAGTTAACAAATAATAGCTCAACGGACTCATCAGAACCGTAAAAGTAACATAGGCGCAAAAACAAAAGATAGGGCGTATCATACCGACACACCCTACCTACCATGAAAGCTAATATCAGAGAAAATTACTTTTTAAGAATCGTACGTTTGTAAACCTCTCCGCCGGCCATAATCTCCAGATGGTAGACACCTGGCGTCAAATATTTCACGTTCAACGAAACGGAAGCGCTCAAATCCGTATAGTTGCCGCAAAGACGACCTATGTTGTCGTAGATGGAAAGAGAGATGCTTTCCGCGTCAGCCACCTTTATGTTCAAGAGATCCAAGACCGGATTAGGATAAACCGCAACGGTGAAATCCTCGTCAACCTCCGTCTCCTCCACGGAAGTGTAGAAGCATTCGTCGGAGTTGCACATATAAGAGCTATTAGCGCCACCCGGCGTAGGATAGTAGACGATACCTTCAGAACATACACCGAAGGTCACCCAATCGGACCCGCCATCAGAAGCGTAACCGACAGATTGGTTAGGTCCCGCTGAAGAGTAGATGACATAATCCACGACATCCACATAATCCTTACAAGCCTTGTTCAACGCCACATAAGAACCTTCGTCGCTCGACAATTTGAATCCAACATGCAACGGACCTCTGAAAGACATATTATCCGCCCAGAAAACTATTCTGCTCTTCGGAGCGATTTTAGTCACCTCATAACCATAAGGAATCATATACTTCTTCGCGTCAGATTCCCTTGTCTTATCCGTCAGATAGTAACCCGCAAGGTCAACCGTCTCGTTTCCGCTATTGTACACTTCGAACCAATCAGGATAATTTCCGTATTCATCGGGAGTTCCGCCCTCGGACTTATTGGAAGAGCAAAGCTCGTTGATGTAGATTCCCGCAGGAAGATCGCAATCATAAGTCTCCTCGAACACAGCCTTCAACGTCATATCACCATTCACTGTCGTAAGCAATACAGGATCAGTGGAGATGTATTCTCCGGAATGTTGCGATTGATTACTTCCGTCACCCTTCACTATAGCCTCCTCAAACAATAATGTGACATCCGAACTTGTAGCCTCATGCTGGTGCAACTCGATGGCGAAGATATTCTCGCCACTCTTCAACCATGAGCTTGGGATAATCACAACCTCTGTGGAGTCGTTGGCATATTGCCCGATGAATGCGGTAGGTTTCGCCTCCGGCAAATTACTCCGGCGAATCTCCCTTCCGTTCACATAGAAAGCGTAACCATCATCAAACGTAATACGAGCCACAATGGCCGAGATGGAGGAGACGTCATCTATATTGAACTTGCTTCTGAAATAGACGGTAGCATAATGGTCGCCCTTCTCACCACTCTCGATCGGAGTATCATAACCCTCGTTATCTGTCTTATCATTATAGCCCATTCTACCGGAACCCGTCTTCCATTTAGTGTCAGTAAAAATCTTGCCCTGCCATGAAGTACCATCGATGCCGGCTGGCGCGGTATAATACTTCCATACCCTATCGCTCGTATAAGCTAAATTCGTGGTATCCACAACAACTTGAGGCTCCACAGGAACATCCTTATTTCCGTCGCCAGACTTCCACCCCACAAACTTATACCCCGCTGGAGCATAAGCCTCCAACCTCAATTGCTTGTTAATGAAATATTTACCAGACATACTATCCGCAGGTATCAAATCCCCGTTCATTAAGATATGCGCGCCAGACACGGAAGAGAGGACCTTAATTTTAGCATAACCGGAATACTCTGGACAAATACCCTTCAGATGCTCGTAGATGTAGGATGGACGATCCTTAGCGAAATCCACCATTCCATGATCACTCAATTCGCTATTGAAAGTGGCACAGAACTCATTTTTCACCAAACCTTGGATACTATCCCAAGTAGCCTCAATCTTTGCGGGTTTAAACGTACTTCCGAGATGCATCAGATATCTGTTCACGAATTTCTCCTTGAAAGTAGGGTTCTGTAACAAATGACGGAATATGGTAGTCTTCCAACTTTCATTGTTCGCCCAGTTGCTAATGGTTCCCTCTTTCCCGGAAGCCCATTCAATCATATTCACATCCCTAAAACAATGATTATCGTCTCCGCTATTGTAAAGGCCCAAACCGAAATCCGTATCGAAAACGATCCAACGGAAACGACCGTTATTACGCTCTCTCCACAATTTGGAGTTGTTACCCGGCCAATCGGTATTCACGATGAATTGCTGGAAAATTTGATAATCGATATACTCATCCATATCCATCATCTTCGCAGCCTCCGCATAGTAGCTGTCACCCGTAGGATTATTGCTCTCCAAGAAGCTGACCAACTTATTATAAGCTTCCTTATCGCCGCAAGTCGCCGTGATTTCCTCATTATTAGTAATCTCTATCACATCAATATCCTCGCCGTCCAAACCATAGTTAGACTCCACGTAGGCCTTGTTGGTACGTTCGCGCAACCCCATCAGTCCGAGATATTCGCCATTGAGATAAAAAGCCACAGGTTGGTACGCCTGAAGGTCGATATTCATCGGCTTTGCGATTGCCTGCATGAAACCATCACGGCAACGGATGTATTTTTGCTCATGGCCATTTCCGCCGTTTCTCAATTGGAGCGATTTATATACGTTACCGACTTTATCAGAGAAGAAATCATAGTTGAGTTTTGAATTTCCATCACCCATGCGGTTACCCGCCTTAATTTTCAAGGACTTTACATCATATTTACGGGAGCAACCGCCCATGACAGACAAATCCACTTCATGGCTCAACACCGCATGGCCGTTTACGATATACTCGAAATTACCCGGGCGATCCCAATCCATGATATAATTCAGTTTCTTACCCTCACTTTTCTCCTTCAGACAAGAAGTGGTAGGATAATCACTATAAGTACCATTCCCATCAGTATAAATACCTGTCGCCTCGTCATAGAGATTCGCATTGTCGGTCACAATAGAAACGATAGGTAACGTGAACGAATTGCCGCCGCAATTTTTGTGGGCATCGTCGACAAAGAGGAAAGTTCCCGTCAGAATCGGGCTGGAAATCTTTCCGTCCGCATATGCCCTCGCGCGAATCACCGCCGCATGGCCATTCTCTACCTTGATACCTTCTTGGCAGTAACATGTAGATTTATCCGTCGGCTCCGAGCCGTCTGTCGTATAATGGATTGTAGCGTCAGCTGTGGCACAACTCAGCCTGACATAAGTTGTCTGGTAAAGCACGCCCGGTTTTGTGTTAGTATCGAACTTGGGCAACGCGCAACGGCAAGCCAAAGAAGAATAGGATTGCGAGTTGGCCTTCATCGGAGTCGGTTCCATATAACCTTTCGAAGACCCGTAGATACCGTAAGAGACATGAGTCTGTGTGGCGTCATAAATGAATGAGTCGACAACACATCCCGACTTCTTCAAAACAATAGCTCCACCTTTAGAATCAAATTTCTTCACCGTCTTGCTATCCATGTCAGACCCGTCAAAGCAATAGACCGCATAGCCATCGCATGACTTACCCTCCATTCCGCTCAGATTAACGCTCCATTCATAAACCAACTCCTTAGATTTGTTGAGTTTATAATGTAACAACTGGATTTTTGATAACTCGTCGCCAGAATTGGCGTCGTACTGCAATTCAACCCATCCTTTATAGTTCTGATTAACCATATAGGTTGAAATGTTGCATGGCATCACCTCACTTACCTTAACATCCGCATTCGCCGCAAACACAAAAGACAAAGTAGCCGACACCACCAATGCCGCTCTTGTCAGACCGAATCGAATAAATGTTCTTCTCATAAGCAATTCGTTTAATTAATATACTTAAGAGGATAAAAACACTGTAAAGAAGAGACCTTCCCTACATCTCACTCGTTTCATCTACACTGAATTTATTCCCTTTTATTTGTAAACCCGATTACGAATATAACAAAATTTTCTTAAAAACAAAAAAAATCCGAACTTAGTTGCTTGATATACAGCAACGTTAAAGACATTATTTTGACTCCTTATTGTAAAAATTCCTTAAAAATCACAGGAAGATAGAAATAATACTTTGCGATATGCGAAAAATAAGATTTATTCGCGAAACATCTAGATGAAAACATATTTGTGTGATGAACGAAATGAAGAATCTCGCTAAGCAGACCGCCATTTACGGGCTTAGCAGCATTGTGGGGAAATTTTTGAATTGGTGTTTGGTACCGCTCTACACTTACGTGCTCACCAATTCGGCGGAATACGGCATCGTGACCAACCTCTACGCATGGACCGCCCTCCTCTTGGTAATTCTCACCTATGGCATGGAGACGGGCTTCTTCCGCTACGCCAACAAAGAGAAGGAGAACGCCACCTCGGTTTATAGCACCGTGCTCTGCTGTGTCGGCGCCACCTCCACCATCTTCGCCATCCTTGCCGTGATTCTCAGCCAACCGATAGCCGACCTGTTAGGATACTCCAACCATCCCGAATTCATCTGGATGCTCTGCGTCATCGTGGCGATGGACGCCTTCGGGTGCATCCCGTTCGCCTATCTGCGTTTCCAGAACCGTCCTATACGCTTCGCCTACCTGAAACTCGCCATGATCTTGGTGAACATACTCGCCAACCTCTTCTTCCTAATCGCTTGCCCCAAAATAAACGCCACACATCCCGAATGGATATCTTGGTTCTACAATCCGACCTATGGTGTGGGCTATATCTTCGTATCCAACCTCATCTCCACCCTATTCGTCACGGCGATGCTGTTGCCGGAGATTCTCAAAGCTAAACTGAAGATTGATTTCACCACACTCAAATCAATTCTTAAATACTCCTTCCCACTCCTTATATTAGGTGTGGCGGGAATCATGAACCAGAGTCTGGATAAAATCATCTTCCCGTACCTCATCCCCGACAGGGCTGTGGCAGACGCCCAACTTGGCATTTACGGCGCCTGCTTCAAAGTGGCGATGGTGATGATGATGTTCACGCAAGCCTTCCGTTACGCCTACGAGCCATTCGTCTTCGCGCAGAACAAGGGAGGCGACAAAAAAGGGGAGTGCGCAGACGCGATGAAGTTCTTCATCATCTTCTCCCTACTTATTTTCTTAGGCATGGTATTCTATTTGGATATTCTTAAATACATTATCCGAAACGATTATTGGGAAGGACTCTGCGTTGTGCCTATCATCCTAATATCCTATCTCTTCCAAGGCATCTATTTTAACCTCGCCGTATGGTACAAACTGACCGATAAGACACAATATGGCGCCTACTTCTCTTTAATAGGTCTAATCATCACCCTATTGGTAAACATCCTGTTCGTGCCGAAATACGGATACATGGCCTCAGCGTCAGCCTCGCTCTGCTGCTTCTTCACAGTCACGCTCCTCTCCTATTTCATCGGACAGAAGCACTACCCGATTCCGTATGACCTGAAATCCATCTCCCTATATGCGGGAGTGACCGTTCTCTTCTTCGCCATCCACACCTTCTCGCCGGCGCAAGGTATCCTCCGATATGCGCAAGACACCTTTCTGCTGATTCTTTTCATGGCGTTAATCGTAAAGAGAGATTTGCCGCTGAAAGCGATTCCGTTAATCGGAAAATTTTTCAAATGAATCTCTGATGAAACATTATCAGTTCCGTGTGAACGTATCCATACTCCTCTAAAATGAAAATATTTAAGGTGAAATTTAGTACCTTAGATAAAAAATCCCTAACTTTGGCAAAATTATTCTATATAAGTAATGGAAAAGATTGACGAGTTAGACAAAGATATCCTGAAGATTATCACCAGAAACGCCCGCATTCCGTTCAAGGATGTGGCCGCTGAATGTGGTGTGTCACGCGCCGCCATCCACCAAAGGGTGCAGCACTTGGCCGATTTAGGCGTTATCATCGGCTCTGGCTACCATGTCAACCCGAAAATCTTGGGTTACCAAACCTGCACTTATATAGGCATTAAACTTGAAAAAGGCTCCATGTATTCGGAAGTGGTTCCGGAACTGGAGAAAATACCTGAAATCGTGGAGTGCCACTTCACCACCGGTCCTTACACCATGATGGTGAAACTCTACGCCAAGGACAACGAACACCTGATGCAACTCCTAAACGGAAAAATCCAAAGCATCAAAGGTGTATCCGCCACCGAAACACTTATTTGCCTCGAGCAAAGCATCAAGAGGGAATTACCTATCTCCCTTTAATTTCCATAGACAAACAAACTACGTCCGGAAAGTGGGAAATCGGCTTTCCAAATAAGGCAATATAGTTTTTCAATTTATCGTAAATAATTATATAACAATATTTTACGATATTTCAACAAGTCCGGATAAAATTGCCGAGACGCTCCTCTTCTTATATTCCTAATTCTTTCGTATTTTCGCGGAACGAACATGTGGGTTGGATTATGAATGACAACATAGTAGATACTATTACCAAAAGCGATTACAAATACGGATTTGTAACCGATATCGAAACAGAAATCATCCCTAAAGGATTAAGCGAGGATGTCGTGCGCCTCATCTCGCAGAAAAAGGGCGAGCCTGACTGGCTTCTCGAATTCCGCCTAAAAGCCTATCGGCACTGGCTAACGCTGAAAGAGCCGAACTGGGCGCACCTCTCCATCCCCAAAATCGACTATCAGGATATCTATTACTACGCGGCGCCGAAAAAGAACGCGCCGAAAAGCGAAAAGGATATCGATCCAGAATTACTGAAAACATTCGACAAACTCGGCATTCCGTTGGAAGAGCAAAAGAGGCTCTCGGGCATGGCGGTGGATGCGGTCATGGATAGCATCTCCGTGAAGACGACCTATCGCGAAAACCTCGCTGAATTGGGCATTATCTTCTGCTCGTTCAACGAAGCCGTAAAAAACTATCCGGACCTCGTGAAGAAATATTTGGGCACGACGGTTCCTTACACGGATAATTTCTTCGCCGCCCTCAACTCGGCGGTCTTCAGCGACGGTTCCTTCGTCTACATCCCGAAAGGGGTGCGCTGTCCGATGGAACTCTCCACCTACTTCAGAATCAACGCCGCCCAAACGGGACAATTCGAACGGACGCTCATCGTGGCGGACGACGATAGCTACGTCTCCTATCTCGAAGGCTGCACCGCACCTATGCGCGACGAAAGCCAATTGCACGCCGCCATCGTGGAACTGGTGGCGCACGACAGGGCGGAAATCAAATACTCCACCGTACAAAACTGGTATCCGGGCGATAAAGAAGGCAAAGGCGGTATCTACAACTTCGTGACCAAACGCGCCCTCTGCAAGGGAATTGCCTCTAAAGTGTCATGGACACAAGTGGAAACGGGTTCCGCCATCACTTGGAAATATCCGAGCTGCGTTTTGCTGGGAGACAACTCCGTAGGCGAATTTTACTCCGTAGCGGTCACCAACAACTACCAACAAGCGGACACGGGTACCAAGATGATCCACCTTGGCAAAAACACGAAGAGCCATATCGTCTCCAAAGGTATTTCCGCCGGATTCAGCCAAAACAGCTACCGCGGTCTGGTCAAAGTCTCCAAGAACGCGACCGGCGCCCGCAACTTCTCGCAATGCGACAGTCTCCTTTTAGGCGACAAATGCGGAGCGCACACCTTCCCTTATATGGACATCCAAAACGAGACGGCCATCGTGGAGCACGAGGCGACCACCTCGAAAATCAACGAGGACCAGATTTTCTACTGCAACCAACGAGGCATCGGCACAGAAGATGCGGTCGGACTCATCGTCAACGGCTACGCCAAAGAGGTGCTTAACAAATTACCGATGGAATTTGCGGTGGAAGCGCAAAAATTGCTGCAGGTTTCGCTGGAAGGATCGGTCGGATAATGAAGAAATAAGAGTTAAGAATTTAGAATTAAGGGGGAGGATTATTCCATTCAAAATTCTAATTCAAAATTCAAAATTAACTACAATGTTAGAGATAAAGAATTTACATGCCAACATCAATGGCAAAGAGATTTTGAGAGGAATTAACTTGTCGGTCAAGGCAGGTGAGGTACACGCCATCATGGGACCTAACGGTTCCGGAAAGAGCACGCTCTCTTCCGTATTGGCGGGCGACCCGACCTTCACCGTCACAGAAGGCGAAGTGATCTTCAACGGAAAGAATCTTTTGGAACTCTCTCCAGAAGACCGTTCAAGAGAGGGCATATTCCTCAGCTTCCAATATCCGGTGGAGATTCCGGGCGTCAGCATGGTGAACTTCATGCGCACCGCCGTGAACGAACACAGGAAATACAAAGGTCTGGACCCGATGTCGGCTTCCGACTTCCTTAAACTCATGCGCGAAAAGAAAGAATTGGTGGAGTTGGACAACAAACTAGCCAACCGTTCCGTCAATGAAGGCTTTTCCGGAGGCGAGAAGAAACGCAACGAGATATTCCAGATGGCGATGTTGGAGCCTAAATTATCCATTTTGGACGAGACAGACAGCGGTTTGGACATAGATGCCTTGCGCATCGTCGCAAGTGGCGTAAACAAGCTGAAAAGGGCTGATAACGCGAGCATCGTGATCACCCACTACCAACGTCTTTTGGATTACATCGTACCGGACATCGTCCACGTGCTCTATAAAGGTCAAATCGTAAAGACCGCAGGCAAAGAACTTGCTTTGGAATTAGAGGAAAAAGGATACGACTGGATTAAAAAGGAATTAGGCGAATAATACGTTTCAAGCATGTCCATAGAACAATCATACATAGATATCTACAAGCAGTACAGCGATGTGCTGAAGAAGAATAGCGCGGCTCCCATGAACGCGCTTAGGGATGCGGCTTTCGAATCGTTCGAGCAAAAGGGATTCCCTACCCGCAAATTGGAGGCATACCAATACACAGACCTGAAGGATGCCTTCTCGGTGAACTATGGAATGAACATCAACCGAGTTCCCCTGAAAGAGAACTTCCGTTGCGAGGTACCAGGCATCAACGCCTACCTCTTCTATGTAGTCAACGACACATTCTTTTGTCCGAAAGAGAGTGAAAAATATCTGACCGAACTACGCGAAAAGGGCGTTTCCATCGGAAGTTTGCGCGATTACGCCCAAGATAAACCCGAGCTTGTCTCCCGATATTACGGCAAGGCGGCGGGTTGCGGTAAGGACGCCATCATCGACTTCAACACCACATTCGCCCAAGACGGTTTCTTCCTCCATGTACCTGAAAACACGGTTATAGAGAAACCGATCCAACTCATCTGCGTCATGTCGGGCAACGCTCCCATTTTAGGAACACAACGCAACCTGATTATCTTGGAGAAGGCGGCGCAAGCGAAAATGCTTTTATGCGCCCATACCCGTGGCGAATTGGAGCAACTCTCCAATCGTGTGACAGAGGTTTTTGTCGGTGAAAACGCCGTTTATGACCATTACAAGCTGGAGAACACAAGTTCCAAATCGGTCAGCGTCGCCACCCTGAACATCAAACAACAGAGCGGATCCGAAGTAATCGTCAACGACATCACCCTGCACAACGGTTTGACAAAAAACAGAATCCAGATAGATATCGACGGCGAACATTGCCAGACGACACTGAGCGGCATGGCGATAGGCGACGCCAAACAACATATCGACAACAACACGCTAATCAATCATAACTATCCGAACTGCAAAAGCCGCGAGCTCTATAAATACGTATTGAATGACGAAGCGACTGGCGCATTCTCGGGCAAGATACTCGTGGAAAAAGGCGCATACAAGACGGAGGCCTACCAGACCGACCGTAACGTCATCATGTCGCCAACCGCAAGGATGTATACGAAACCGCATTTGGAGATATACGCCGACGACGTGAAGTGCAGCCACGGAGCCTCAACGGGAAGAATCGACGAGACGGCGCTTTTCTATCTCCGTTCCAGAGGTATTCCAGAGGCGGAGGCACGTATGCTACTTATGTTCGCTTTTGTGAGCGACGTGTTGGATAATATCCGCATAGAAGCGGTGAAGGATAAGATCAGGATGCTCGTCGAGCAACGTTTCCGCGGTGAGCTTTCCTACTGCAGCGGATGCGGGGCTTGCAAATAAAGGGCGATTTCATCGAGAATAATAACAAACACAATGCACCCCGAAAGTTGGTCAAATAACTTTCGGGGTGCATTATCTCTGCATTCAATTATCCATGGATTTTAAAAGGCGAATCATTATTGGCAAAAACGAACCATGTTCTATTATTTGTCGTCTATCCCATAATAATAATTCTAAAATATTTTCCTTCCATGTATCGCCTCATGTTCATCCCTCATGACGGGAAGAATATTGTTCAATGCATTATTCGTTTTATTCCTATCGATATGATGAACATCCATCTGAGGATTAAGTCGAAACACATCAAAAAATGTATACGCCATTAAGAAGTGAACCTTATACGATTTGTATTTCAAACGTATACGGTAATAGCCAGAAGGAGTCAAGATAGGTTCCAGAAATTTTTGTTCCTTCTCAGACCATATTGTTCCATTCTCACCAGCATAATAAGCATATAATCCATACTCTGCGCTGTAATATGGAGCCAATGGTATTCCCATAAACCTCACACCATCCTTATAATCAACTTGACCTCTCATCTCTATGAAGTGATTGCCCCGAAATATACAAAAATCTTCAACGCGTTGGAGAAATTTACGTAAAATTCTTCAGTGTATTGAAGATTTTTACGTTTCAGCCAAATATTCCAAATAATTTTCCCTTGACAAAACAGTATATGACGCATTGGGATAGGCTGTCAAGAAGGCTATCGGACATTTAGGTCTCTTATCACCCCATTTGATTTCAAAAGCCTCTATCGAAGAGTCGTCCGAACACTCTATCAAGTCAATCTCCTGTTTATCATACGTTTTCCAAAAATAAAATTCGTGGTGCAATCGTCCATTATGATTACGTTTCATACGTTCGCTTATGAGATACTAGACCTGATAAACTTCTGTGAGCAAATCAGCGCGGAGACCATATACATCAAAACTCATTCTCAGGCAGCGGCATCAACATATCGAACCTATACGATTATATGGACGGTTTTGACGGCATCGATCCTTACTCGTCACCACAGGCAAGAGTCAGACTCGTCGGAAGCATCACCATTCCTCGTATCCACAGATACTATCACCGTCATCACAGACAACGATGGTCAAATGAACAATAACTGTACTTCCGAACACCGAAAAGATGAGACAAACCATCGAGAATAGCAAAGAGGAAGAGGAAAAATGCTGGAAAATGACAGTAAGTATCATGGGTCAAATAAGCATCAACTACGAATTGATGACAGAATCCGAAATTCAAATCCTTCCTTGTAAAAAACAGATGGCATCCGAAGACGCCATCCGACCCCAATAAAATCAAAATCATTGACAACAAACAAATCATAAGACTACCATTCCCTAAAAGGAACCTGTCCTAAATAGGGAGAAATCTTCTGT
Source organism: uncultured Bacteroidales bacterium (assembly GCA_937907165.1). GTDB lineage: Bacteria > Bacteroidota > Bacteroidia > Bacteroidales > Paludibacteraceae > UBA1181. The sequence continues at coordinate 37,365 of CALCUH010000192.1, forward strand.
CGGTTTTTCCCTAACAATCTTTTCACAATCGTTTAATGTAGAACCGAAATATAATCTACTCATTAATTAACAACCATTGCAAATATAGAGGAATAAGGGTTAAGCACCCCGTTAAAAACAAACCAAAAGAATGGATAAATTTGTCAAAACATATTAGATATAACAGCAATTTTTTCAATATAAAAAGACAAAAAAAGACCTTTCTATCGGGGGAAAGAGAACCATTTCGGGAAACAAATTAACCTTCACGTTTCAAGAACAGATCCGCCAAAAGGACCGCTGATTCTTCCTTATCGTCACTCCCCTTCCAAGCCACAACAAAACGTGTCTTAGCGAATTGGGGCACATAGCCATTTTTCATAATCTCCTGCACCACACTCTTTGCCTTAGCGGACAACGACGCTACGCTTTGACCATCTTGATTCTTCAAATAGAAATTATCATAAATAAGCTTATCTCCACAACGCAACCCCAAGATGAGCCGTTTCTTGTCCTTGAAAAAATCCAAATAGACATCCTTATGGGAGAGTTGTATCGCCAATTCATCGGGTTCATCGTACTTTTTCGTATCCAAACGGTATTCGTCACAAAGGGTACGGAAAGGAGAAAAGAGTTGATTATCACAATGGATGAAAAGACAGTTCTTCGCCCGGGTGAATCCGACGTACAAACTACGGCGAGTGTCGTCCGTCATAGAGCGATAGTTGGACAACATCATATAGACCGTATCAAACTCACGCCCTTTCGCCTTATGAATCGTAGAGACATACATCATCACACCATTCTCCTGACAAAAATCCTCCACGTTCGACTCGAAGACGAAATCCGTCAAATCGCTTCTATACTTCACCTTCTCGTTAATCGCCTCAAACTCCGAGAAGAAATTACGCAATAGATTCAACATCTCTCCCTCCCCATAGAGTTGAAGAGTCTTCTCTCTGGCGGATAGCCATAAAGTTTCAGGGATAACAGGCGTTTTAAGATCTTTATCAATTAATTTCAAGAAGTAACGGATTTCAGCCAAATTAGAGAAACGGAAACCGTCCATCGACTGAATCAGCTTCGCTTTCAGACCATGGCGGTTCAACAGACAAACTATTCGAAGCGCCTCTTCGTTCGTCCGCGTCAGAACACATGCTTTCTCACCCTTGCAAGTGGATATAATCTGGTCGACCAACGGCTGCTCCATATGAACACCAGCCCCATACTCCGTAATGGAGACGAAACCCTTCTCATGGCGCATCGAAACGATAGGCGCCGATTTCATGCGGACAGAAATCTGCTGGACGAAAGCGTTAGCCAAACGTACCACGCCCTCGCTGCTCCGGTAATTCTCAACCATTTCGTACTTTGATGCGCCGAACTCGTCAATCATCGAACGCATATAGGCAGAGTCAGCCCCTCTGAACTGATATATATTTTGATCATCGTCACCAACTGCGACGACACGCATCTCCTCGTTACGGCTCATCAAAGCCCGCACCAAAGAGAACTCGGTCTCATCCATATCCTGCGCCTCATCGATGACAAGCACCGTCTTATTAATCCTACCCGGCTCCACCTCACCCAATTCGATCATGGAAGCGGCCTTTTGAACCACATCGCCGGCATCCTCCAAATTACCTACTTTCCCGATCAAATCGAAACAATAGGAGTGGAAGGTCTTGATTTCGACATAATGAGCCGCATTCCCGATCAGCGCCAGCAGACGTTTCTTAAACTCGGTCGCGGCGGCCCTGGAGAAGGTCAACATCAGCAACTGTTCATGTTTCACATCCTCCAACAACAATAACGAAGCCAACTTATGGACCAAGACCTTCGTCTTACCGCTACCCGGTCCGGCAGCCACTACAATATATTTGGAACGGCTATCCTGAATGATGTTTTTCTGCAAAACGGACAACTCCCCGAATAGTTGCTCATATTTGGCAGGCGTGATGTTCTTCTCAATCTCAGTGGCACGCTTTCCGGCGAAATAAGTCGAAATGAATTTTTTGAAATCCATCTGGAAGTAATCCTGAACGAACCGCAAAGCAGCGTTATAATCCCTCACCATTAGATTCGCATATTCGCCCACGATGTGGATTTGACGGATTTTCTGTTTGTAGAACTCATCCAACATCCGGTAATCCTCCATCTTATATCGATATTTATTATCGACCAAACGCTGTATCTCCATAGCGTTGTACAAAACCATGAAGCCACCTTCAAGTTTCATCGCACCAATTTTAGAGAGATAGAGCAAGGCATCCTGCACATCCTCCAACTGAAGCTTCTCCTGCGGGGCGAAAAGCGATTGGGAATGTTGAGCATTGTACTCCTTCAACATACTAGTAAGGGAGAACTGAACCAATGCGGCATCCTTTCCAGGAGTATTGACCGCCAACTGATAGAAACGATGTATAAAGAAATCGCAAGCCATCAACCTTCGGCTCTGTTTCTCCAAAATCTTATCCTTCGATTGCGACAATACCACACGTATGCTATCATTGGCGACCACCTCATACTTACGCAAGTAACCCTTCACTGTAAGAAAGTAAAATAACGTACGAATTGATTTCACCGACGAATCAGTCACACCATTCAACGCAGCTTGTTCGTTCAACTCCTTATAAGAGAACTCTATTTCATGCTCTATTTCTCCAATGCAGCGAAACGATGGAAAATTTGGAGCGAACGATTCTCAGTTTTATCGATGAAAGCGGACATATCTTGCGAATCTGCCAAGATACCATCCTGCCGCATCAGATTAACTGCCGACACCACCGCCGTCTTTGTCATGCCCAAAATATCCGCCAAATAATCGACACGAGACTCCGCCTCATCGTTTTGCGAATTTTCAATACTTCTGCAGGATATCAACGATTTAATGATACGGATAGCGTTCACCCGTGTCTCTTCGTCGAAAAGAGGTGAATCCGTCAACCTTTTCCGAGCCTCATCCATATTCTTCACCATGATACCCGTAGCGAAGACATGCGGCACATTGTTGCCCCTAGTGATATAGCCGGCATCCTCCAAAGCAGCCACCGCCGTGCGCACACGCGTCTCAACGTCGGCCACGCTATCATCCCAGCCAGCCTCACGCGCTATCTCAAGCGCAGAACAACTGATACTCTTCCGTTGCCTTGTAAAACCTT
>CALCUH010000193.1 GCA_937907165.1 uncultured Bacteroidales bacterium
CCTTACGTATCGAATCGACCAACGGGACAGTTGGAACCGCCGCTCCAGAACGTTCGGCCTCACGGAAAGCAGCATCGATAACCCCATTAGAGACAAACGGACGCACGCCATCATGGACTGCCACGCAAACATCAGAATCGTGGTCGATGACCGACAAGCCATTTTTCACGGAATGGAACCTAGTCTCGCCGCCCTTAGCCAACAGGTAAGGCAAATCGAAATGATAGTCGGCACAAAGTTTCGTCCAATAAGAAATCTGGTGTTCAGGCAAGACAACGACAACACCCATAGAGGCGTCATACTGATGGAACTTCATGATTGTGCGCATCAAAATAGGGTAGCCCGCAATAGGCAAAAATTGCTTAGGTATGTCACCTCCCATACGAAGCCCCTTACCACCCGCAACGATAATCACGAACTTTCTCATACACAGACACATTTAGATAAATAAAAAAAGCCACCGACAGGTGGCTTAATAATTTTTAATTATGAATTATGAATTTTTAATTAGCATTTCGACCCCTCATCTCTTCCCAACCATCACTCAGCCAAAACACTTAATTCTTAACTCTTAATTCTTAATTTTCATGTGGTCCCACTAGGATTCGAACCTAGGACCCCCTGCTTGTAGGGCAGGTGCTCTAAACCAGCTGAGCTATAAGACCATTCTTGAAATTCCACCATTTCAACGACAAAGCAAGAAACCGCTTCGCACTTCTCTCTTAAAAAAGCGATGCAAAATTAGAATCTTTTCCCGTAAAATCCAAATATTAACCATTGTTTTTTCATCAACATAGAGATAAAAAATAATTAACATCATTCAACAAACAACGATTTACTTATCACACATCACGAACATCCTTTAAAAATCGTCCAAGCAAACACCTCCAAAAGAATAAAATAATAGACGCATGCGCAAAGACATAGGGACGCACAACCATTCAACAAAACAGCAAAAATCTTCAACAAAAAATCGATTTGCATCCATCATAATAAAAATTTATATATTTTAGCGGCGGAAAACATAGAGAAGTATAGATAGAATGTAGATAGGGTGAATGAATAACACAAGAGAAAAAACGAATCAATAATTATTAAACACTTTATTAAAATGAATAAATTATTACTTAGCGTACTTATGCTTACCGCATCTTCAGGGTTGACACTGAATGCGCAAACTATCATTGATGAAAACTTCGAATCTGGCAAAGGTGAATGGTCGGCTCGAGGCGGAGAATCAGTCTCCATTGCAAAAGACGTAGCCAATTCAGGCGGACAATCATTAAAAGTATCTTCCAGATCCGATTATTGGAACGGAGCGACTTGCGCTTCCGAAGGCATCCAAGCCGGACAAACCTATGACGTGGAAGCTTACGTCTATTTCGACGGCACGACTTTCACGCCAGCCACAACTCTCACAGGGGACATGATTCCGCTGAAAGACGCTTATAACGAGGAGAACTATTTTAAATTGGGTACATGTTTGGGTGGACAAAACGCAAACAACTCCACCATGAGAAACATGATCAAAACGCACTTCAACAGTGTGACTCCAGAGAACGAGTTGAAACCAGACGCCACCTTAAACCAGAACGCAAGTAAGCAAAACGGAAACAACGTGAACCCGCAGGCGCAATTAAACAGCGGAGCGCAAGCCATCCTGAAGTTCTGCGAGGACAACGGCATCGCGCTTCGTGGACACTGCTTCATTTGGCATAGCCAAACACCTACTTGGTTGTTCAAGGAGGGTTTCAACGACAATGGCAACAACGTTTCCGTCGAAATCATGGACCAACGTATGGAGAATTACATCAAAAACGTAATTCAATTGGTCACGACATCATATCCTAAATTGAAGATCTACGCATGGGACGTTGTCAACGAGGCGTTCAACGAGGATGGCACGCTTCGTTCGGCAGGCAACAATTCCATCAGCCCGGGACAATCTTATTGGTACCAAATTTACAAGAGCAACGATTATATCAAAAAAGCGTTCACATTCGCAAAAAAATACGCTCCGAAAGGCTGTAAACTTTACTATAACGATTATAACGAGTATGACACCCAAAAGAGAGATGGTATCTATAAGTTAGTGAAAGAGATGTATGAAGCGGGTATCTGCGACGGTGTGGGTATGCAATCTCACCTCGACCTCTCTCACCCGAACGCCTCCCTCTACGAGGAAGCTATCCAAAAATACGCCAGCATCGGTTGCGACATCCAAATCACAGAGTTGGACGTGACTTCCAACAATGACGACCAGCAAGCAAGCTACTACGAGTGGTTGTTCAACCTCTACAAAAAATACAAAGACAACATCAGCGCTGTCGTATTGTGGGGTGTGAACGACGGTAATAGCTGGAGAGGTGACCGTAAGCCGTTGCTTTTCGACAACAGCTACAATCCGAAGCCTTGCTACTATTCTGTTATTAAGGGCATGAACGTCTCGTCTTCCACAGAGGAATCAGAAGAAGATAACACCATAAAGGAGAAGTCATTCGAGCTTTGTTTCCAATATAGCGACGGTGAGACAAAATATCCGACCATCAAGAGCGAGACGATTCCAAGCAAAACATGGACGAAGATTTCAGGTGTGATGGAAGTTCCCGCCGACGCCACGAATGTCTCCGTTTACGTCCAATCCACTGATACGGGAAGCGAAAGCGACTTGATCGACTTCTACATCGACGATGTGAAATGTGCAGTCCACAGCGACGACCCGACATCGGTGTCAAACGCTTTGGCGGAGAATGATTACGCATTGTCTCAAAACATGCCGAATCCGGCAAGCGACCAAACATCGATCTACTTCTCCTTGAAAGAGAACGGACTTGTCTCCATCGCACTTTACAACTCCTTGGGTGTAAAGGTAATGGATGTTATCAACAACAATTTCCCTGCAGGTTCATACAAGACGGAAATCGATGTCAATTCCTTAGCATCTGGCATTTATTTCTACGAGATGAACGTCAACGGCTTCTCCGCAAGAAAGGCGATGATCGTAAAATAAGAGCATCGGGATAGGCTATCGCCTAAAAAACACGAAAAGGATGTATTCTATCAAAAGGATACATCCTCTTTCTTTTTTATAAGCCCGATAGATTGTATCTTTGACAATCATAATTTTCGCATAATGGGAAATCACATATCAGAAGAGAGAAAGGAAATGGACAATCAAATCGAGATACGCATCGAAAATAAAGAAAAAGATTCTTTCCGTACCTTCGATGATGCGGGAACTATCTTCCGAAACAATCCCATAGAGATGCTGCGATCCATCCGTCACGCCTCCGCTGGCGATGTTGGAGAAATCAAGCCCAACATCTACCGAGAAATCACAAAGAACGCTGTCCTATTGGAGACGATGTCACGCGAATCCATTCGTGACGAATTCAATGCGATGTTAACCAGCCCACACCCCGTTACGGCAATGGAGCTCCTCCGCGAAACAACTCTTATGCATTACATAATACCCGAGTTGGAGGAGACTTACGAAATGACACAAAACCATTACCATTTCGGGACGGTATGGGAACACTCGATGAAGGTCGTTGACACAATAAATTCCACAGACTTGTCTCTTCGGATGTCCGCCTTAGTACACGACATTGGCAAGATATCAACACGTGAGGTTACAGAAGACGGGAAGGTACATTTTATCGGACATCAATACAAATCAGCCAAGATGGCAGAGACTATACTTGGGAGATTAGAATATTCTAAAAATTTCATCCGACAGGTAAGTTTTCTAGTTCACCATCACATGGAGACCAAAGCATGGAAAGATGATTTATCAGGCATGAAATCCAAGCATCTTCGCAAATTACAATTTACTTGCGGAGAGAAAGAAAGGTTCCTGCAACTAATGATGCTAATTGACGCAGACAACAAATCCCATGCGAAAGATCATTGTTTGCCCAATCAAGTCGGGCACATCCTTGACAGAAGTTCAGCGATGGAAGATGAGGGAACTGCTCTTTTCAACTACCAGCCACCTTTCTCCGCAAAAGAAGTGATGCGGATAAAAGGAGTCGAAACAAACTCGGCTGTCAAAGAATGCCTTCAGTACCTGCAGAAACTGGCCTATGTGAACCCCACACGTACGAGAGAGAGATGGATAAAGCTTTTATTAGGTTATAAAACAGAAAATAATGAATGATTTCGACACAATAAGAAACGACGGCAGGCTACTATACGAATATATCCGAGGAAGCCACCTCTATGGTCTCAACAACAAAGACAGCGACGTTGACACAAGTGGCGTCTATGCATGCACGAGGAATGAACTGTTCGGTTGTTTCGGATATACGCCACAAGTCAGCGACAGCCGTCATGACAACACATGGTTTGAAATAGGAGAGCTTATGCGCCTACTCCTAAAATCCAATCCGACCGTTTTGGAGAGTCTATTTGTTCCGGAAGATAAGATCCTCGGCGAGATCCACCCGCTCATGCAAATGATGATAGACCAACGAGAGCGCTTCATCAGCAAACAATGCTTCAATCCGTTGTTCGGGTATGCTAAATCACAAATAGAGAAAGCAAGAGGTCTGAACAAGAAATTCGTCAACCCCATAACAGAACGGCTGACACCATACGATTTCATCTACACTTTCAACGGACAAGGAAGCGAAAAATTCAACAGATGGCTTTCAAGCCGCCATCTGAGCCATGAACATTGCGGATTGGTGAATGTGCCTAATATGCACAACATCTATGGCGTGTATTACGATTTCGGCGCACATGCGGCAGCGTTTCCCGATTGGAAAGATGACATACAATTTCTCTCCTTCGCAATGGACTATTATCATGAGATTGATACCCAAAGCGCCATCGACCATATCAATCAGGCAGAAATACAAGGCTATCGCGGCGTAATCAAAACTGACGCTAAGGCAGACGAGCTTCGGCTCTCTTCCATTGAGGATAGAAATGTGCGGCCTATCTGTTTCATCTCCTACAACCAAGACGGGTATTCGTCCCATTGCAAACAATATGCCGAATACCAAGAATGGGTAAATAACCGTAACCCTAAGCGATACGAATCCAATGTGGAGAAAAATTACGATTCAAAGAATATGATGCATTGTTTCCGACTGATGCATATGGCAGGAGAAATCGCGGAAGGGAAAGGAATGATTTTGCGACGCACTTGGGACCATGATTTTCTTATGGAGGTGCGCAACCACAAGTTCGAATATGAAGAAATCATAGAATTTCTCGAAACCGAAAAAGAACGGATGAATCAATTAATGGAACGATCCACCATTCCAGAGACTATCGACACGGGTTTCGTCAATGACCTGCTGATCGAAATCAGGAAGAGGCAATTCCGCTTGTAGGAAAGTTGGCAAAAAAAAGGGACGCATGATCATGCGTCCCTAACACTCATATATGCGTTGTCAGACGATTTCCGCGACCACATAGGTACTACCGCCAATATAAATCACATCGTTATCGCCAGCGTCGCTCAGGGCGGCCTGATAAGCCTTTTCGACAGTAGGGTAGGTATTGCCCTTCAAACCCTTCTGGGTCGCCAACTCCTTCAGTTTATCCTCCGGCATAGCCCGCTTGATGCTAGCCCTCGTGAAATAATATACCGCGTTTTTAGGAAGCAGTTCCAGCACATGGCTCACATCCTTATCACCCACCATTCCGAAAACAATACGCAACGTTTTGCAAGGCATGGAGGTCAGCTGTTTCACCACATATTGGATGCCGCCCACATTATGTCCCGTATCGCACACCACATACGGGGTCTCCTTCAGTTGTTGCCAACGCCCCATCAAGTGCGTCTGGTCAACCGTATGCTCCATACCATGGCGCATCGCCTCTCGGGAAATATTGTAGCCCAAATGACGGAGCTCCTTCACGGCGGCTAACACCGTCGCCATATTCTTTTGTTGGTAAATACCCAGCAAAGGAGTACGCAAAAACTCGTCGCCCACACGGAACAATTGGAACGGCTGTTTATAAGACGCCTCCATGCCGACAAACTCACAATTCTCCTGATCGGCGAAATAAATCGGCGTGTTGACCTCCTCAGCCTTATCTTGGAACACCTTCTTCACCGAGCCTTCCGCCTCACCTATGACAACAGGAATACCCTGTTTGATGATACCCGCCTTTTCGGAAGCGATTTTCTCCAGCGTGTCTCCCAAGAGATTCATATGATCCATACTGATATTCGTGATGACACACAAATCAGGGGAGATGATGTTCGTACTATCGAGACGTCCGCCCAGTCCGACCTCCACCACAGCCACGTCAATCTGCTCATGTCTGAAATAATCGAAGGCGATGGCCACGTTCACCTCAAAGAAAGAAGGGCAAACCTTTTCAATTAACGGGCGGTGCTTTTCCACGAAATCCACCACATAATCTTCAGGGACCATCTCACCGTTCACGCGGATACGTTCACGGAAATCCCTTAGATGCGGAGAAGTGAAGAGACCCACCTTATAACCAGCCGACTGGAGGATGGAAGCGATGGTGTGGGAAACGGAACCCTTACCGTTTGTACCACCCACATGAATAGTGCGGAACGATTCGTGCGGATGACCGAAATAGTCGTCCATCGTTTTCATACTATCAATACCCGGTTTATAGCCGCTCGAACCTACAACCTGAAAGCTAGGCATACGGCTAAAAATATAATCTATAGTCTCTGCGTACGTCATCATTTTTAACTTCAATATTTTGTTTTTACAAAAATATGTGTAACTTTACGAATACGAAGGTAGTGAATTATTATCTTTCGTGAAACATTTTTTTGATTAACACTTAAATTGTATGACCATGGGCGCTAAGAAGAACTTCGTATTGGATACCAATGTTATCCTTCACGATTACAAGTGTATTTATAACTTCCAAGACAATGACATCTATTTACCGATTGTCGTTCTCGAGGAATTGGACAAGTTCAAAAAAGGAAATGACCAAATTAACTTCAACGCGCGTGAATTCGTGCGTGAGTTAGACTCCATAAGCGGCAGCAAAGATATCTTCCAAAAAGGCGTGAATCTCGGCAAGGGACTCGGTAAGCTATTTATCGTCACAAGTTCCGAATATCCGGAGAAGATCGCGAAAGCCTTCTCGGAGAAGATTCCGGACCACAAGATTTTAGCTGTCGTGGATTTGGTTGAAAGACAGAATCCGAAGGTGAAGACGATTCTCGTCTCTAAGGATGTCAATTTAAGGATGAAAGCCAGATCATTAGGCATCGAGGCGGAAGATTACAGCACGGACAAGGTCTCCAATGTGGACATGTTCGACAAGGCCCAAGAGGAATTCGACAACGTCGATTCCGAATTGATCGACCAATTGTACGCTTCTCCGGTCGGGTTGCCTCTAGAGACATTCAAATTGCAAGGCAAAGTTACAGCCAATGAATGTTTCATCATGAAGAGCGACCGTTCCACCATCATGGCGCGCTACAACGCCAACACTAAGTTAGTGGAGAAGGTGAAGAAAGAGAGGGCGTTCGGCATCGAGGGCAGAAACGCTGAACAAGCATTCGCCTTGAACGCATTGTTGGACGACAACATCAAATTGGTGGCTATAACCGGACGAGCAGGAACTGGTAAAACGCTCTTGGCTCTCGCCGCCGCGCTTCAACAACACGAGAAGTACAAACAAATCCTTTTGGCAAGACCTATCGTGGCGATGTCTAACAAAGATTTGGGATTTCTGCCAGGCGACGAGAAGCAGAAAGTGGCTCCATATATGCAGCCTCTCTTCGATAACTTGAACGTAATCAAGCACCAGTTCGGCCCAAGCAGCAAAGAACTGAAATTATTGGAGGACATGCAGAAGAGCGAGCAGCTCGTCATCGAAGCGTTAGCGTTCATCCGTGGACGTAGTTTGAGTGAAACTTACTTCATTGCCGACGAGGCGCAGAACCTGACCCCTCATGAGGTGAAAACCATCATCACACGTGCGGGAGAGGGTTGTAAGATGGTATTCTGCGGAGATATCCAGCAGATCGATACCCCTTATTTGGACATGCAGTCTAACGGACTCGTCTATATGATAGACAAAATGAAAGGTCAAGACATTTTCGCACATGTCAATTTGATAAAAGGCGAACGTAGTTACTTGTCAGAGTTGGCAAGCTCACTATTGTAAGTTATAGTTTACAAATAAAAGGGCTTTTCTTTGTAATGTGGGAACCGCGAGTGCGAGTTCCCACATTTTTTGAGAAGGCACTCGGTTAAGAATTTTTCAGTTGAAGGATTTTTGTTAATTTTGCAAAAATTTTCGGAAATGCATAAATCAGGTTTTGTTAATATAGTCGGTAACCCGAACGTCGGCAAATCAACGCTGATGAACGCTCTGGTAGGCGAACGGATTTCCATCATCACCTCCAAGGCGCAAACCACACGCCATAGAATCCTAGGCATCGTGAACGGGGAAGATTTCCAAATTGTCTATTCCGACACGCCGGGAGTGCTTAAACCCAATTATAAACTGCAGGAATCAATGCTCAATTTCTCCACCAGCGCCCTCACCGACGCTGACGTGCTCCTCTATGTGACGGACGTCGTGGAGAATGCGGAGAAGAACGCGGACTTCATCGAGAAAGTTAAGAAACAAAAGGCGCCAGTCTTGTTGATTATCAATAAAATAGACCTAACGGACCAGCCTAAACTGATCGAATTGGTGGAGAAGTGGAAAGGCATCTTGCCCGACGCCGAAATCATCCCGATTTCAGCGCAAAACGATTTCAACCTCGACTACTTGCTCAAGCGCATCAAGAGCTTGTTACCCGATTCCCCGCCATTCTTCGAAAAGGACGCCCTTACGGACAAACCAGCGAGATTCTTCGTGACGGAGATCATCCGTGAAAAAATTCTCACGAACTACGATAAGGAGATTCCTTATTCCGTGGAAGTGGTGGTGGAGAGTTTCAAGGAAGACAACAAGCTTATCCGCATCAACGCGGTCATCTACGTCGAGCGCGACTCCCAAAAGGGAATCATCATCGGTCAAGGCGGTAAAATGCTCAAGAAAGTGGGCATAGAGGCAAGAAAGGACATCGAGACGTTCTTCGACAAGAAAGTATTCCTCGAACTATTCGTCAAAGTGGAAAAAGACTGGCGGAACAAAGACAAAGACTTGAAAGATTTCGGCTATCAACCCGAGTAACGTTAGCTGATACCGTAACCCAAAAGAAAGAAAGAAATGAGTAATTTAGTAGCTATAGTAGGAAGACCCAACGTGGGCAAATCAACCTTATTCAACAGATTGACGCAAACCCGCAAAGCCATCGTAAATGACGAGGCCGGCACCACCCGCGACCGCCAATACGGTAAAGTGGAGTGGAACGGTGTGGAATTCTCCATTGTAGACACCGGCGGTTGGGTCGTCAATTCGGACGATATCTTCGAGGAGGAGATCCGCAAACAGGTGAACATCGCCATCGAGGAGGCTGACGTCATCCTCTTCGTCGTAGACGTCACAAACGGCATGACGGACCTTGACGAGCAAGTAGGACAGATTCTCCGTAAAAATAAAAAACCGGTAATCGTCATCTGCAACAAGGTGGACAATTACGATCTGCAATATGACGCCGCCGAATTCTATAAACTAGGATTGGGCGATCCTCAATGCATATCATCTATTTCTGGATCGGGAACAGGTGATCTCTTGGACCTCGTCTTGGAAAAATTGCCTAAGAAGAAGGACGAGGTCATAGAAGACGAATTGCCTCGCGTGGCTATCGTCGGACGTCCGAATGCGGGAAAATCATCCATCATCAACGCTTTTATGGATGAAGACAGATATATCGTGACGGACATCGCGGGAACCACCCGTGACAGTATCCACACACGTTACACGAAATTCGGCTATGACTTCTATCTGGTAGACACCGCCGGAATACGCAAAAAAGGGAAGGTGACGGAAGACCTCGAATACTTCTCCGTGATCCGATCCATCCGCTCCATCGAGGACTCCGACGTCTGCGTTCTGATGATAGACGCCACAAGAGGAATCGAAGCGCAAGACATGAACATCGTCCAACTCATCCAAAAGAACAAGAAGGGCATCGTGGTCTGCGTGAACAAATGGGACTTGATTAAGGAAAAGGATTCCAAATCGACCCTTACCATGGAGAAGGCGATCAGAGAGCGTCTCGCTCCGTTCGATGACTTCCCAATCGTCTTCACATCCGCTTTGACGAAGCAAAGAATCTTCAAAGTGATCGAAGCCGCGATGGAAGTGTATAATAACAGGAAACAGAAGATCTCCACCAGCAAGCTGAACGAATACTTCCTGCCGCTGATAGAGAACTATCCGCCACCGTCCACAAAGGGAAAATACATCAAGATCAAGTATGTGACGCAGTTGCCTAACACACAGATTCCGTCCTTCGTTTTCTATGCGAACCTTCCACAATATGTGAAAGAGCCTTATAAACGATTCTTGGAGAACAAGATGAGGGAGCAATGGAATCTGACGGGTACGCCAATCAATTTATTCGTCAGACAGAAATAAAAATGACAAAGGGAAGTTCCAAGAGATGGGGCTTCCCTTTTTTTGTTATGTGTGGGCAATAAAATCTCTACCTTGACGTATTTAAAAGTGGGTGACGTTAAAAGAGAGGAAAGCCCATTGAACCAGACATCTACTTAGATATTAAATCGCATACATAGAAAATTCTTGATGGTATAAGGCATCATTTTATCAAATATCACAGAAGACAATCTTCATCATTTTGGGCAAATTCTGGGACGATACCGATTAACAAATGACTAAAAACAACGCATTTATAACGTTATATTTGACATATTCGCAAATAATAAGTACTTTTGCAGAGTTTTGGGAGGTTGCTCAAATCAAATGAAAATAAAAGGTGGCTTAAAAAAGGTTTCTTAAATATGAAAAGAATAATAGATACGCAGGAATTGGTCGATAAACAGGTCATCAGCGAGGAGGTCGCCAACGACATCATCCATTACTACCAGAATAAAAAAAGCGCCATGAGCAACGCATCGTTGCCCCTCGTCATCGTCGCCATCCTCTTCATCGTAACAGGAAGCATCTTCCTAATAACGAACAATTGGGAGGTTATTCCCCATTTTTTTCAAGTCATCATTGCGCTCCTGCCTTTGGTCATCAGCACGACCGGCTGTTACCATGTGTACAAACACAAATTCGAGAGTAGAGTATGGAAAGAGAGCGCATGCGTCCTCCATTGTTTTTCCCTATATGCCACCTTCATAATTATCAATGGAATATATAGCACCGAGATATCTCCATATTATGTATTCATCTTGCTTGCCATCCTCTGTTATCCACTCGTTTTCCTTTTCCAATCGGTGATATCGTCATCATTGATCATAGCGACGGCATGTCTATTCTCTGAAAAATCATCCGAATTTACCCAGTTGCTTCTTCCCATCATAGGAATCATAGACCTCTATTTCTTGTACGATTTCTACTATAAGAAACACAACACATTTCTTTGTAAGTTCAGGACAGCCGTTCTTCCCATCCTCATCTTCTTATCATGGATATTATATTATGAAATCATAGATAATTTGTTTGACAGTAAGGATAACGATTCGATTATAACAACAGTTTCAATAATCGTATCCTGTTGGGGTTTTTCGCTTCACACATGGATAAGGGATTCCAAAAATATCGCGAGCAACGCCACCATGCTTAAAATCGGTTCATTCGTCGCGATATATATATTAATTTCATTTGAGGGTGTGGCGAATAAGTTTCGTAAACTCGACGAAATCGAAATATTCACGGCTTTAAATATCATCCTATTGATATCCTCCATCGTATTATTCCTCGCATCCATTTATTACAAAAAAAAGAGAGGAAAGCTCATCGAATCAGACGAATGGGTGGCGTTGCTGTCAATCCCTGTCATTATAGGCGCATCCTTTACGACAAACGACACCTGCCACCTAATCACCACCATACTCTTAGCGCTCTACTTAGGATATCTCACCTACACAAGCATCCGAACACATGACTTAGTAAAACTCAATACCGTGCTGGTCGGATGGTACGCCTATATGTTCCAAACGATGGAGATGCATAAATTAACATCCGGAACCATAGGTGTTTTCTCAATCGCATGGGGTGTCATCCTCATCCTCATCAATTATTACTTACACGCTAAAAGGAGGAATGTCTAAAATGAAGGAATTCAATAAAAAACAATTACTGATAGCGGCGCTGGCGCTGCCGCTTCTTCTCGCATCATACTGGATTATCCGTTGTCAAATTACCAGCGGAGCGGAGCATACTTTCAAATTAGCCATTACGGAAAAAACAAATCTGGATGATTATAGTTTTGATATATATTACGAAGACTCGGTACCTGCATACAAATGGAGAAAAGAGGATTGCTACGTCTCTTTCCATACAGATGAGGACGGAGTATCCCATCCTTCGGGAGTGAATTTGTTCCCTCCTTTATGCAAGACTTCCATCCATACCGATCACTATGAGTTATTTACCAATAGTAACACCCCCCTTGAATCCGTATGCACAAGAACATACGAGACCGATGTGAAAAATTATTTTTGGATAGACCGACTCATCGCAAAAGCGTTTAAAGAGGGGAAAAAGGTCTACGCCGTAGTCGATGTGAAAAAATATAAAAGCCAAGTCTCGTCCATAGAAATCGAAGGAAAAGATGTCGTCGGTATGATACCAAACGCCTTACAGCATCCTGACGAGATGTTGAACACGATGGCAACCCGAATCGGGGAACGTGTGGAAAAGAAATGCGCAACAGATTATTGCGATCCACACAACGAACTCAATCATATGCGTGAAATAACGAACGCCGTCATCTCCTCTTATCTACTTGAGGCAATAAAATATCTTTGGAACGAAAGGAAACAAGACTCCTCATTCGTCGCCATGGTTAAGGCAAAAGCGGTGGAATGCTATTTCACCTATAATAAGTTAGCGTATAACGATATGTTCAGCAATGCGGTCAGTCAACTCGCCTCGTCGTACTATTTGGTAAACGAAGATAACTACCAAGCCTTATTTGAGATATTCAAGCAAGACGGAGAAAAAAATGAGTACCACAGATTGTTCGACGATTTCTATAACGATCATTATCTAGAACATAGAAATTCGCATAGAGACAGTTGCATGCACGAATACATAACCAAAATCAAAGAGTTGACGTATAACGAAGAACTATACCCAAAAAAACTCGACAACATCGGATTTTGGGTAAGAAGATGGGAGGACGGAAGTGCGAAAACCATTTACGAGGTTCTTCAAGAGATTGACGAAAGAAGGTCCACTTGTCGACGTCCGGGCATTATAAAATAATTTCAAAACATCGTATCGCCGTGGTATCTATCATCGTAGCCATATATCAAGCAGAGCCTTACCTCAGACGTTGCGTCGACAGCATCCTCGCACAAACCTACCGTGACATAGAGGTATTGCTTATCGATGACGGTTCGACCGACAAGAGCGGCGCGATATGCGACGAATATGCGACGAAAGATCCTAGGGTGAAAGTATTCCACAAAGCGAACGAAGGGGTCTCCTCCACACGACAGTTCGGTCTCGACAAATGCGACGGAGAGTTCTCCATCCATTGCGACCCAGACGATTGGATTGAGCCGGATATGATTGAGACACTCTGCGCAAAAGCGACGGAAACAGGGGCGGACATAGTGATGTGCGATATGTCATGGGACTATCAAGACCACTCCGAAATCAGCAAGCAAGAGCCTGCCTCCTTAGAAGCCTCAACCATTCTTTCCGAGATGTATTTCCACATATCTTCCAGTCTCTGCAACAAACTCATCAGACAAGAATGCTACAAGCGGAACCACATTCGCTATCCGCAAGGCATCCACTACGTGGAGGATATGTACATCCTACTCGAACTGCTCTGCCACGACCCGAAAGTGGCTTACGTTCCCCAAGCATTCTACCACTACGACCGCTACACCAACAGCGGAAGCCTCACCCGCCGTCTGAACGTGAAAGAATACAAACGAGGTGTGGATTACATCAACGAACATATCGACCACACACGCTACAAAGACATCTTCCGTCTGAAATGCGACGTGCTCTTCGAAGCGTACTACAACAAAATGGAGAAACGTGAATTCCGCTCGATATATCCCGAAATCCACCACCAACTTCTGATGACGGGTCTGAGCCACCCCACACAAAACTGGAAACACGTGGAAGTAGGCTTGGCTCTACACCATCTTCCTCTCTTGGGGAAAGTCTACGCCAAGAGCGTCAGAAAGCTCTCTCAAATAAAAAAAGGATTACAAGGAAGGTCATAACGAATAGACAAACAATAGCATGAACCAATTAAAGGCAGGCGCCATATTGAATTACATTGTGATCGGACTAAGCGTATTGGTCGGACTCCTCTATACCCCCTACATGCTTCGGATGATGGGGCAGAGCGAGTACGGACTCTATTCGCTCATCGTCTCCATCATCGCCTACCTGACCGTACTCGACTTAGGGTTCGGAAACGCCATCATGCGCTACACCTCGAAATTCCGCGCCTTAGGGAAAGAGGATGAGCAATATGAGATGTTCGGCATGTTCTTCCTGCTCTACATCGCCATCGCCATCGTCACCCTCATCATCGGCTTCGTGCTCTACCTAAACATAGGTAGCATGTTCGGCGACACCATGTCTGCCACAGAGATCGAACGTGCGAAAATCCTGATGGTCATCCTCCTCTTCAACATGGCCTTCACCTTTCCGATGAGCATCTTCGGATCCATCATGTACGCCTACGAGCGGTTCGTCTTCCCGAAAATCGTCAACATCATACGGGTTGTCCTCAACATCATCGTGATGGTCACCCTCTTGGAAAACGGTTACAAGGCGGTGGCTATGGCGGTCGTCCAGACCGTCTTCAACGTTCTGACGCTCACCATCAACTACATCTACTGCAAACACACGCTTCGGATACGCCTCTACTTCCGCAAATTCAACTGGGGCTTCCTCAAAGAGGTAGCCATCTACTCCTTCTGGATATTCCTCAACATCATCATGGACCGCATCTACTGGAGCAGCGGACAATTCGTCCTAGGCGCTTTCGTCGGCACGGCAGCCGTGGCCGTATTCGCCCTCGCCATCCAGTTGCAGACCATCTATATGCAGTTTTCCACAGCCATCTCTTCGCTCTTCCTTCCCAAGGTGACAAGCATGGTGACAAAAGGGGAGGACCCGAAAGCCATTTCCGACCTCTTCATCAAGACAGGCAGAGTCCAATTCATCCCTATGTATCTGATACTCTGTGGGTTCTTCGTTTTGGGGCGTCCCTTCATCCAGCTTTGGGCGGGAGAGGGTTACGAAGAGGTCTACGACATCACATTGCTTTTTTTCGCCTCCTTCCTTCCTCCGCTGATTCAGAACATGGGCATTACCATTCTGCAAGCGAGGAACCAGATGCGTTTCAGAAGCCTGCTTTTTTTAGGCGTCGCATTCTTAGCACTGATCTTCGAAATCATCCTCTCCCAACATTGG
>CALCUH010000194.1 GCA_937907165.1 uncultured Bacteroidales bacterium
AGAGATTTCCAACGACCCTCACCATAGATTTTATCGTAGACACCCGAATTCGGGATGTAACCGCGCTTCTCGTTCGGCACGTCGGCACCCAGCCTATAACCGAAGCCGAGAGATACGACATGGTTTTTCCAAGTCTCGAAAGCGTTGGAGATATTCTTATATTTCCTATGATCCATCATATTACGGAATCCGGCGCAATAGTAGGCGTTGCAAGAGTGTTGGATCGATTGAATAAGATTAAGCGGAGAGAAGTGAGCGTGGCAACCCACCGTGAAACTGCCGACATGATAACCCTCCGTACAAGGGAAAGCGGTCCACTGCGAGATAATCCTCTCCTGCTGCAAAATCAACGCGTTCACCGTCTTAAAAGTGGAACCCGGAGGATAACACGCCATCATAGGGCGGTCGAAAAGAGGCTTCAGCGGGTCATTGACCAACTTATCATAATTCTCCGAACGCTTCCTACCCACCAACAAAGAAGGGTCATAAGTAGGGCTGGAGACCAAGGCGAGGATTTCACCCGTGGAAGGGTCGATAGCCGCGACGCTACCCACCTTATTTGCCATGAGACGTTCGCCATATGCCTGAAGATCGATATCGATGGAGAGTTTCAGGTCATGTCCCGGCTTAGATTCCTTATCATACAAACCATCCTCCAACTTTCCTTGGATTCTTCCGTGAGCGTCCCTCAAGAAAATCTCCTCACCCTTCTCGCCACGAAGGTCTTTCTCGTAAGTCAGCTCCACACCGTTCTGTCCCGAATAATCGCCCGGCACATAAAAATGGTCGATGGTGTCAGCCTTTAATGTGCTACGGCCCACCTCACCGATACTTCCGAGAAGCAAAGCGGCGTTCGGATAGTTATATTCACGCAAAGTACGCTTTTGAAGATACATACCCGGATAGAGGAAACCCTTCTCCTGCAACACACCATAATCATGCGCATCCAACTGTGCAATCAGAAGTTGGGGAGTATATTTAGAGTAACCCACACGGTTCCTCATCTCACGCATCTTGTCATTGAACTGCTCACGTGTAATGCCCACAGAGTGACAGAACTCAGTCGTATCAAACTGTTTCATCTCCCGCGGAACGACCATCACATCGTATGATAATTTATTAAATACCAATACCTTACCATTCCTATCACGGATAATACCACGCGCCGGGAACTGCACCTTACGAAGATAGGCGTTACTATCCGCCTTATCCTGGTAAGTCTGGTCGACTAACTGCAGGTTGACCAATCTCGCGAGATAAATCAGCACTACAGCCAACATCAACGCAGCGATCACAAACCTCCTGTTCGCATGGATATCGTTGGTCATCGGCGCCTATTTTTAAAGAATTGGATACATAAAATGAGAAGAACCGTAAAGATGGTGCAACATACGGCCTTTAACGATACAGACAAGATTTGGGAGAAGGTGAAAGCCTCCACCATAAAGAAAACGAAGTGATGGATCAACGTCAGATACCCCACATATTGCAGGTACATTTCGAATCCGAAAGAGTGGATGGAAGGTCTCACCTCATCATAATCGTCATTAGGACCGAAAAAGCTCTGGAAGTATGGTTTCAGGAAAGCCACAAGCGTGGTTGCGAAAGCGTTACAACCCAACGACGCACAAAAGATATCCATAGTCAAGCCAAGCAAAAATCCCCAAACTATCGTCATCTCCTTTGAGACCGAAGAAGGCAAAGATAAGATGAAATAGATATACAAATAAGGGGAGACATAACCCAAGAATTTCACGTTATTCAGTAATAACACCTGAAGTAACACAAAACCCACAAAAGACAATAATCTTTTCAGAGAGACGTCAATCATTCTGTTGCTCCTTTCCTATTTCTAATGAATCGCGCTCAGCGGCATGTTCAAAATTGATCACGTCCACATACGAAAGCTTGTCGAAATCGACAGCCAGCTTCACCTCTATATCATAAAAGTTATCATTCCTCTCAGTAAAGGAAGTGACCTTCCCTATTTTATAACCTTCCGGAAAAACATAGGAGTTCACGCTCGTCACAATCGTGTCGCCTATCACGACAGGAATATACAAAGGCACCTCCTCCAGATGGGCATAGCGGAGATCACCACCCTTCCAATACATGGTACCCAGTTGAGTCTTGTTCTTCACCGTGGCGCTCGTTTTGGAATCCGTGTTGATAATCGGCAGAACCGAAGCGAAATGACTCGATGTGTTACGGACGATGCCGACGACACCCTGTCCGTTCACCACACCCATTCCGACCTTCACGCCATCAGAGGTTCCCTTGTTGATCGTAAACATATTCTTTTGTCTCGCCGTGGAAAAATGAATCACCTTCGCACTCACGAAGGTGTAATGTTTTTCGACAGCGTAATACCTTCTGCCCTGATAGGAGGAATCCTGACGATAGAAAGCCACCTGTTCCCTCAGAAGGGCTAACTCCGTGTTCAGTTCCTCGTTCTCAAGGGCGAGATCCTCGTTCACGGAAGCGAGGCTGAAATACTTGTAGATCTTGTCCGACAAATTATACACATTACCCACCACAACGTTACTCGAACTAAGGAAATGGTTACGTTGGAACTGATTGTTCTTCACAATCAGCATGAACGAAATCAACTCCAAGCCCAAGAACAGAAATAGTGTTTTGAATCGAAGGAGGAAGAGAATCAGCGTTCTCATATCTATCGCGGGTCAAAGGGGGTTAAAAACACAAAGCGCACTATGCGAAAAAACGCATAGTGGCCTGTATGAATCGAAGGGACAGATGTCCGCATTATCTCATCAAGAACGGAAGTTTGTCCGCATTCTTAAGAGCGGTTCCGGTTCCGCGCGCCACCGCATGCAAAGGATCCTCAGCCACATGGAAAGGGATACCGATCTTAGCGGTCAAACGCTTGTTCAAGCCGCGCAACAAAGCGCCACCACCCGTCAACCAAATACCGTTATTCACGATATCGGCATACAACTCAGGAGGCGTCTGCTCCAAAGCGTTCAGCACGGCAGCCTCGATCTTAGAAATGGATTTCTCCATGCAGTGAGCGATCTCCTGATAGGAAACCGGCACCTCCATAGGCAACGCAGTCATCTGGTTAGGACCCTTCACAAGGTAATCCTCAGGCGGCTCGTCCAAGCTCGTCAACGCGGAACCCACGTTAATCTTAATCTGCTCGGCGGTAGGCTCGCCCACCTTGATGTTATGCTGGCGACGCATATAGTCAATCACATCCTCCGTCAGGTCATCGCCTGCGATACGGATGGACTTGTTCGTCACGATACCACCCAAAGAGATGACAGCGATTTCAGTGGTACCACCACCTATGTCGACGATCATATTACCTTCAGGAGCCTCAACATCGATACCGATACCGATAGCCGCAGCCATAGGCTCATAAATCATATACACTTCGCGCCCTTGAGCGTGCTCGGAAGAGTCACGCACGGCACGCATCTCCACTTCAGTACTACCTGAAGGAATACATACGACCATTTTGAGGGACGGATCGAAGAAACGATTGTTAGGGAAAGCCATCTTAATCATACCGCGGATCATCTGCTCCGCAGCGAAGAAGTTGGCGATCACGCCATCACGCAACGGACGAACCGTGTAGATGTTCTCGTGAGTCTTCCCATGCATCTGTCTCGCCTTCTCTCCAATCGCCATCAATTTATCGGTCTTGCGGTCCAAAGCCACGATAGAAGGCTCGTCCACGACAATCTTCCCGTTATGGATGATAATCGTGTTCGCCGTACCGAGGTCGATCGCAATCTCTTGAGTGAAAGAAAACAATCCCATGCTTCTTTATATCTTTATTAGGTTTACTAAATCTCGAATTAATGTTTGAAGTGTCTGAAACCGGTCATCACCATCGCCACACCATTGTTGTCGCAATAGTCGACAGACTCTTGGTCTTTGATGGAACCGCCAGGTTGAACCACTGCGGTAACGCCCGCATTCTTAGCGATCTCCACGCAATCAGGGAATGGGAAGAACGCATCGGAAGCCATAACAGCACCGTTCAAATCGAAATGGAAGGTACCAGCCTTCTCGACAGCCTGTTTCAAAGCGTCCACACGTGAGGTTTGTCCCACACCGCTCGCGCACAACTGCTTGTTCTTAGCCAAAACGATTGAATTGGACTTAGAATGCTTCACAATCTTATTAGCGAAAATCATATCAGCGATCTCACTGTCAGACGGAGCCTTCTTAGTGACCACCTTCATATCCTCAGGCGTCTCCACCTTCGTATCCTTCTCCTGTACCAAGACACCGTTCAACACCGAACGGACTTGTTTAGAGGCGAGTTTCGCATTCTTCTGTACCAAGATGATGCGGTTCTTCTTTTGGGTGAGGATCTCCAAAGCGTCCGTGTCATAATCAGGGGCGATGATCACCTCGAAGAAAATCTTATTGATTTCCTCAGCGGTAGCCTTATCCAACACAGCGTTCGTAATAAGCACACCACCGAAAGCGGACACAGGGTCACCCGCCAAAGCGTCTTTCCATGCATCCAACACCGTGAGACGTGAAGCCACGCCGCAAGCGTTGTTATGTTTCAAAATCGCGAAAGTGACATCGTCGAAGTCAGCCATCAAGTTGACTGCGGCGTCGATGTCAAGCAAGTTATTGTAAGAAATCTCCTTGCCTTGCAATTGCTCGAAGAGGCTATCGAAATCACCGTAGAAGACACCCTTCTGGTGAGGGTTCTCTCCGTAGCGGAGCATTTTAGCGTTGTTAGCCGTGTAACGGAAAGCGGATGCGCCGTCTCCGTCAAAGTAGTTGAAAATGGCAGAATCGTAGTGGGAAGATACGCCGAACGCCTCTTTAGCGAACCAACGACGGGTGTCGAGGGTTGTGCTAGCGCCCTGCTCTTTCAAATTGTTCAAGAAAGGCTCATATTGCGCTTTGGAAGCGATGATGACAACATCCTTGAAATTTTTCGCAGCGGCGCGGATCAAAGAGATACCGCCTATATCGATCTTCTCTATAATGGCTTGTTCTTCAGCACCGGAAGCGACAGTCTCCTCGAACGGATAGAGGTCAACGATCACCAAGTCGATTTCAGGGATCTCGTACTTGTCCATCTGAGCCAAATCCTCAGGCAAACCGCGACGGCCCAAGATACCTCCGAAGATTTTCGGATGCAAAGTCTTCACACGTCCACCCAAAATTGAAGGGTAAGAAGTGAGGGACTCTACCGCCTGGCAAGGGATGCCAAGAGATTCGATAAAAGATTGGGTTCCACCCGTGGAAATGAATTGTACACCTTCCGAATGCAAAATACGAATGATCTCATCCAAACCATCCTTGTGGAAAACAGAGACCAAAGCTGTTTTAATTTTCTTACTATCAGCCATTTACAAAAAATATTAATATTCCTTTTGCAAAATTAGAAAATAAAGTTCTTATTATAAAGCATTTTACGGATAAAAATCGCCACTTCAAAACGCTTTTTTTCGAGAAAAAAGGGGCGCCGTTTTCTCCGCCGACATCACCAGATCACAATTCTATCCTCAGGAGCCACATACATGGCATCCTTTTCGTCGATTCCAAAAGCCTCATAAAAGAAGTCCAGCATCGGTAATTGCACGTTTACACGATACTTTCCGTTGGCGTGGGGATCAGTGATGACTTGGTTGCGAAGATACTCGTCCCGATAGTTTCCAGCCCATATTCTCGAATAGGCGAACAAAAAACGCTGGTCGAACGTCTGTCCATCTACCTTAGGATCTACTTGATTATCTTTCAATGTATTAAAGAACGCCTGATGGGCAATGTTCAGTCCGCCTAGGTCCGCGATGTTCTCACCCAAGGTCAATTCACCGTTGCACTTCATGGAATCGATGACCACAACCTGTGAAAAACGCTCTTTGAGTCTCGATGTAGCCTGTTTGAAAGCCTCAGCATCACTTTCAGTCCACCAATCCTTCAAGTTACCCTCCTTGTCAAACTGGCGTCCATGGTCGTCGAAGCCGTGGGTCATCTCATGGCCGATCACCACGCCGATAGCGCCATAATTCACAGCGTCGTCGCCCTCCGCATAGAAGAACGGAGGCTGGAGAATACCGGCAGGAAAGACAATTTCATTGGTCAAAGGACTATAGTAGGCGTTCACCGTTTGCGGCGTCATGTACCATTTCTCCTTGTCGACAGGCTTCTCCACCTCTTTCATCTCCTTCACACTAAGGGAATGGGTAAGATTGATATAGTTCTCCACCAAACTCAAAGAGCGATCGACCGTAGCCTCCGAGAAGTCCTCCCATTTGTCGGGATATCCGACCTTGATGCCGATTGCGGAGAGTTTCTCCTTCGCCGCCGCCTTGGTACTATCACTCATCCATGAAAGATTGTCGATTCGTTGACCAAAAGCAATCCGAAGATTATTGACAAGATCCACCATGCGTGTCTTCGCACTCTCCGGGAAGTATTTTTCGACGAACAGCTGACCCAACGGCTGACCCAACCTGCCCTGAACCATATCAAGGGAACGTTTCCACAAAGGTTTCAACTCTTGGACACCATTCAACTGTTTACTGAAGAAATCGAACTTCGCCATCATGAAATCATGAGAAAGATATGAAGCGAGATAATTGACGGTATTAACTTGCAGATAATCTGAAAGCGTCTGTGGATTCGTCTCTGCGATCAACTTGAAGATTCCGCCGAAGAATCGAGGCTGACCGATGGTGATTTCGGTCGGTTTCACAGGGAAGAAGCTGAAATAAGTCTCCCAATCGAAATCAGGATAAGCGCTCTTCATCTCCTCATAGCTCATCTTGTTATAGGTAGCCTTCGGATCACGGTTCTGCACCTTCGTGTTCATCAATTCCGCAATTTTCTTCTCAAAAGCGTAGATAGCCTCCGCCCTCGCCTCGCAATTTTCATAACTTAGGAGATTCAAATATTGGGAGACCATTTTTTTATAACCTTCAATAATCTCCAATCCCTTCTCCGATTCGTCGAAATAGTAATCACGATTCGGGAGTCCGACGCCATCCTGCCAGAGTTCGGCGATATTCATGGAACTATTCATAGCGTCCGGAGTGCAACCCACAGCAAAAAAAGGATTTCCCAAATGCATATGGAAATAGGCGACATTTGCGGCGAAGGAGGAGTCCTTCACCTCGAAACGCATAGATTTAATACGGTCGATGATAGATTGAATAGGAGCGATGCCCTCTTGGTCACGACGGAGTGAATCCATCGCCAAAGCGTAGTAGTCGCCTATCTTTTGGGCGTTGCTACCAAGAACTGCGTTCATCTTCATAGACTCCTCCACGATACCTTTCAAGCGCTCCAGATTCTCGTCGTTCAAGACGTCGAAAGTATTGTATCTAGATTTGTCGCCGGGAATCGGATGGTCTCTCAGCCACCCGCAATTCGAGAACTGGAAGAAATCATCGCCCGCCGTTATTGTGGAATCGAAATCGTTAAAATGCGCCAGACCGTCTGCGACATTGTTCTTGTCCGCACACGAAGAGAGCAAGAGGGATGAGACACATCCCCAAATTAGCATTCGCTTTACCATAATATTTATATAGATTTTTTATTAATAATATTTTTAAATTTCATACGTATCACATAAACAACATATTTTATCAAACATGTCCTTCTTCATTCATCCAACGTTCAGCTCCAGCATTATATTATGTGAACCCATATACAATTTGCATGTCAAACGTTGTCCTTAGAAAGAGATAAACAACTGGTTTATGATACGAATTTAGGACAAATAGGAAGCATCCACAAATAATTGCGTCGAAAATAGTGTCTACCATATTTCGTCATCCAAGTAATAACTCATACCATAACAATGTAGATCAAGGTTACGCCATAGGCGTTCAACTGAGGTAAATATAGACATTTCAAATCAATGGCATCATTTCTCGTAGAAAATAAAAAGGAAGAAGGGGGAATGCATTCTTTTGCTCAAATCAAAAAGAATTTTTAAATTTTCCTTGTGTTTCGGGGAGAAATCCGAAATATGGGAATGCATTTTTTGCTATAGTCCAATTCTATAAAATTCGCCAAAATTTTTCAAACGACGGGCTAGAAACATGGAAATGTCCTATGCACTTTTGTTTATGGACTGACAGGAGGGTTTCTGTCTAAACATACACGAACTGGACGTGGGGTATCTGTTTCCACTATTCTATGTTCAGTTGTTAAAGGTGTTTGGCGATACCTATAGAATTTGGACGTAAGGCGGGACAAGTCTCACGTCCTTTCCGTTTTTTATATATTCCTGATTTCGGAGGCTTTAGGAAAGTTAAAAGATAATTATGCCCGTCACAAAGATTAGCGAAGATGGAGAAACGACAAAATACGATTGGACATTAGACACTGATGGTTATCCTATAAAACTCATCAAAAGTTCGATCGACCGGGAAATGCTGACACTACCATTTTCAACTGGGAATAACTCATCTATTTCCCATAAAGAGAATACGCTATACTTTTATGAAATATTGTTTTTGTAAAACGAGGATGTGTCAAAACTATCTGTTGCGATACACCCACAACGTTTAATATCGTCAACATAACATCTGATAACACTCGTTCCCGAAGAGTTGTGCGTTTCTCGTAGGGAATCACCTTCGAAAATGAGCTCCACACGAATGGGACCAACCGTGAAATCCACTATCTTTACGGCGGTAACGGATTGGCGGTCATCATAAAGACGTGGTATGCCGCGTCTCTTCTACCTTAGCCTAAAAGTGATAGGAATAGAAACACTAGTGCTGACTTTGTTTCCATAGATACTTTCCGCAGGTTGCCACTTTCCCATTTTTCTAACCACACGAAGCGCCTCTTGATCCAAACTCGGATCAACCGACCTGATAACTCGAGGATTCTGAATTGTTCCTGTCTCATCCACAACGAATTGTACGATAACTTTACCTTGAATACCATTTTCTATAGCAACTTGCGGATATACAAGGTTCTTCCTCAAAAAATTCCTCAACGAATCTTGTCCGCCAATGTATTGGGCTTCCCTTTCTATGGCAGGCATATCCTCCACATCACGGACCCTTTCATCAGACCTACCATTGTCGCGGGTGACTTCTTCGGACGACCGAAGAAAATTTTTCACAACAGGATCCTCCCAACCATCGTCTTGAGGAGTCTCATATGACCAATGATAGAGGTAGTCATAACCATTTGCGTCAACGCATAACACGTTCGGTGTCTGCATTAACATGCACGCTATTAGGATTTCACATTTTCGGTTGCCTTTGCTCATGTCATTTTCATTTTATCTATAGAGACGCACGGCCGTGCGTCTTTACCTATTATTGGCTGCGCGTCTTTACCTATTACTGGTCGCGCATCTTTTACGTTGAGACGCACGGCTGTGCGTCTTTACCTATTACTGGTCGCACGTCTTTTTACGTTGAGACGCACGGCTGTGCGTCTTTACATATTACCGGTCGCGCGTCTTTTACGTTGAGACGCACGGCTGTGCGTCTTTACCTATTACCGGTCGCGCGTCTTTTACGTTGAGACGCACGGCTGTGCGTCTTTACATATTACTGGTCGTGCGTCTTTTACGTTGAGACGCACGGCTGCGCGTCTTTACATATAATCACAATATGGTGTGATCGGGAGAGGGACCATCTGACGTATCGACGGGCTGTTCCGTCTTCGTAGAATCGTCTTTTAATTTAAAAGTAATAGGTAATGTGAAATAAGATCGAACCGGTTCATTACGATATTCACCAGGTTGCCACTTCCCCATAGAACGGACTACCCGAAGCGCTTCCTCGTCCAGAACAGGATGAACTGATCTAATGATTTGAGGATTCAGAACTGCCCCTGTCTCATCCACAACGAATTTCACCAAAACTGTG
The DNA here is from genome assembly GCA_937907165.1 of uncultured Bacteroidales bacterium. Taxonomy (GTDB): domain Bacteria; phylum Bacteroidota; class Bacteroidia; order Bacteroidales; family Paludibacteraceae; genus UBA1181. The sequence goes on from CALCUH010000194.1 coordinate 9,843, forward strand.
CCTTGAATCTTCTCATCCAAAGCGGCTTGGGGATATTTTAGATTCCCTTTGAGATATTCTCTCAACACCTCATTGCCACCAATAAATTGAGCCTTCTTTGCAACAATCATACCCATTATCTCATCATCATCCCCGCATTTAGTTGCCATACTATCTTTCGATTCCGTTGGCTGATCGGAAGGCGATACCAACCCCACCACCAAATCATCTACATCATAATTAGGGGGATCAGGTTCAGGAGATTGATCACCATAGTAGTATTCCTGCCACTCCTCGAGGGTTCTACAGTCTCCCGTACATGGCTCAGTAGATTTAGAAGCGTTGGAATCAAAAGGGGCCTCCACCGGTTCGCCTTCTCCTACTCCATTCGTGGGAACGTTAATGCTTGTCGACGTGTCACTACCGCATGACGCCAGCGACATCACCGATACCAACCCCGCGATTTTCACCGCGCCGCCCGCCTTCCTGCAGGCGCTGAGCTCCCGCTCCAAATAACGCACCTCCGACTCGCAGGCGGGACATGTGCCTTGGCAATCACCCTTGTAGGTGCAGACCCGCGGCTCGTAGGGGATGCCGTTCGCATCGGCTATTTGCTTGCGCACGGCCTTCAGGATTTCACATTTTCGTTTGCCTTTGCTCATATTATTCATTTTTTCGCACGTTTTTTTATATCGTAGAGACGCACGTCCGTGCGTCTCTACTACCAAATTTACAAAAATATAAATACCATTTACCTGAAAACGTTATATTCAACCAAATTTGACACAAAATTCATATACTTTAGCGTTTTTCCATATCCCCCTATATCATATTATTACCTATATTTGCGACATCTGTTTAATATTACACTTACTGAAATGAAAAACACACTGTCACTATTACTCTTAGGAATCACATTAGGCACCGCCAGCCTTGACGCATCGGCGGACGCCTCAAGAGGTCTTTGGGCTTGCCAGTCTGTCAAAAACAGCAACGTCTTCGTCAGTTGGCGAATGAGAAATACGGATGCGCCCAAGAGCACCACTTATAAGCTATATGCCGACGGCAACCTCGTGGAGACCACAACAAACAAGACCAACGTGTCGCTCGACCTCAAATATGCGAACGCCACCTTCTCGCTCGAAGTGCTCAACAAGGAGGGCGAAGTGATCGACTCGCAAGAGGGAGTCAAATGCGACCACGACTTCTTCCACCACATCAAGTTGAACCGTCCGCAGAATTATTGGATGAACAACACATCCATCACCTACTCCCCTAACGACTGCTCCGCCTACGATATGGACGGTGACGGCGAGCAGGAAATCATCGTGAAGTGGGAACCTTCCAACGCAGGTGCGACCGCAGAGCCTACCGCTCCGCAGATTCTTGACTGCTATAAACTGAACGGCACTCAATTGTGGCGCATCGACTTCGGTACCAACGTCTTGGCTGGCTGCCGTTTCACCTTCCTCTGCTACGACTTCGACGGTGACGGCTACGGAGAAGTAATCGCCAAAACCGCCCAAGGAAGCAAGGACGCGACCGGCAATTTCCTCTCGAAAGGTGTGGCGCAAGGCGCCAACCATTATGCCTCTTCCATTAACTCGTCGGGCGTCATCGCCGGCGACGGAAAAGAATGGCTCACCTGCTTCGACGGACGCTCGGGAAAGGAACTCGCCACCATCGACTACTGGCCTTACTATAACATCCGAAACGACTGGGGCGACCCGCGCGAAAAGAAACTCAAGGTCAGCGAAGCCGCCCATAGAGCCAACTGGTTCAAAGCCTGCGTAGCCTTCCTCGACGTGAACGGCAAACCGCAACCCTGCGCCGTCACCAATAGAGGTATCTACGCCTACTCCTACGCCGCCGCCTATTCATGGAACGGACAGGAACTCAAACAATTGTGGAGACACACCTCCGACCAGATGGACCAAGGCATCTACGGCGAAGGCGCACATAGCATCACCTGCGGAGACGTCGATGACGACGGATTCGACGAAATCATCGTGGGAGCCGCCGCTCTCGACCACAACGGACAACTGCTTTGGAGGACTGGACTGGGACACGGCGACGCGACGCACCTCGGCGACTTCGACCCAAACAATCCCGGACTCGAGTATTTCATGATCACCGAAGGAAGCGACCGCTACAACAGCGCATTAATCGACGCCAGAACAGGAAGAATCATTCAAGGGAAACATATATCGAACGATGATACGAGCCGAGGACTCATCCTCGACTGCGACAGCCAATACGACGGAGCGGAGACCATGATCTGGTGCCACGACAAACTCTATGACATCAACGGACGCGACATAGCCGACTGGCATACCGGTTCGACCAAAAATAGCGCCATCAACTTCTCCATTTACTGGGACGGAGACCTCCTGCAGGAATATCATGACCGCTCCCATATCGACAAATGGAACACCGGCACCAAGACTTGGGACCGCGTGATCGATGTATGGCAATACGGCTACGGGGCCAACAATAACAACAGCACGAAATATAATCCGTGTCTGCAAGCCGACCTCTACGGCGATTGGCGTGAGGAGGCGGTCTATTGGGCAGAAAACAACGGAGACTGCTATCTGACTATCTTCACGACCACCACACCAAGCGACTATAAACTGCCTTGGCTGCGCGACGACCATACCTATGACATGGCGGTAGCTTGGCAAAACTGCGGTTATAACCAACCGCCTCACATCGGTTACGATCCTTTCACCTACTTCAAGAACCTCGCCAACCAGAAAGAGAGCGCCTCCCTCACCAAACATGGAGAGGGTTCCAGCTCGCAGGAAATCGCACAAGGCGACTCCATCGTCGAGTTCTTCTACACGATTAGCGACGCCTATACGGTCGAAGTGACGGGACTCCCGAACGGAATCACCTACACCACGGAGAATAACGACATCCGCTTCTCGGGCATCGCAGACGACGAACCGGGAGAGTATAACTACACCATCACCGCCAAAGGAGAAGGTGGAGACGCCACCAAAAACGCAACCTTCACCATCACCCCGAGGGATGAGACCGGTCTCGCAGAAATAAAGGCGCAAAACGGTAAGATTCAGATTTATCCGAACCCAATGGACGAGACGGCGGAAGTAACGTTCCGCACCCAAGCCCAAGGATCCATTTCATGGAGCATAACCGACATGGTGGGCGTCATCCAACAGAAAGGCTCGGTGGAAGCGGTCAATTCAACCGCAAGGTTCACCATCAACCGAGAGACCCTGAAAGACGGAATCTATTTAGTCACCCTTAGGGCAAAGAACGAAAATTATTATAAGATTCTGATTGTGAATAAATAATCATTCCCGTAGCAGTAGAGACGTACGGCCGTACGTCTCTACTGCTTTTTCTCCGGTGCGGCGAAATTACGCTCCAGCTCCTTTTTCAAGCGATCCTTGTTCAACGACTTCAACATCCTCTCCACCTTCTTGCACTTTCCGAAAAAGGATTTATTCCGCTCATAATAACGAAGCGTCTCGACCATCGCGTAATAATGCATATCGAACGTGTACTCATGAGAAGTCTTCACCTCGCGGTTGTATTTCACGCATCCGCAGACATAAGTGCACATCAGAATCATAGCAATGTCCTTATTGCAAGAGAAGAAAGACCCGATGGAACGATCGGACAATCCCACCAATATCTCATCGGAAGATTCCACCCACGACATCAAAAAGCCCAACGCAGTCTTCGCATAGAGCGCATCCTCCGGAAGGGTTGTCGTGAAATAATAATTGGCGACCTTCGCAGCCATCTCATTATCACTTCTCGATTCGTCGGCTGAGGTATAATACTTGACGGTAGGCATCTCGAATGTTGGAGCGGCAGCCCATCCCTGACAGGCTATTTCCAACGACAATATCAACAAAGAAATAAGTTTTTTCATATTCATATACACATTAATTTACACATAAACGAAACACATCACAACAGATACTAATATAGTTCAAATATGATGGAAATGCAAAAGCGAGACACGGAAAAAACAAAAACTCCCGCCTAAGACGGGAGTTTTTTATGATAAATCATTAAAATAAAATTCTGACGACACCTTCTTACGAAGATCAATGGAAAGAGTATTTTACCCATTCGAGATTATAAACTTTGCGAACTATCACATCCTTCTCCTCATCCTTATCACTGGAAATCGTGCGGATGAAAGAGACTTGCTTCGGCCATCCGTTCACAAAATACTGATGCACATACTCATTCACAACGTTAAGCGGCTTAGCACCCTGTTTAATCGCTTTGACCGCATCAGTCACTATCCTTTCATCATTCAAATACTGTCCGATTATCGCCATCGACAAAGTAGCGGCAAGTTTTGCGGGAATGAATTGAGAGACTTTCGAATAGACGTAGTAGTCTGAAATCTCCTTATTGGGTTCCGCATCAGTACTGTCATAAGAGGCGAACGCCCTTGTCTCGCTCTCGATCGACTCTTCCACCGACTTAACCACAACCAGCGAATCATATTCAAACTCATAGCCATGCAAACCGAACAAAAGTTGAATCTCATCGAACTGATTTAAGATTCCTTGTTCCGTTTCATTCGTCTTCCTCAGCATCTTCTCAGTCGTCTCGAAAATAGGCTTCATCTCTTTAGTGGCACCCTTTTTCAGTGCGGAAAAGGCGTCACCATAGATACGGTTAAATTTCTTCTGCGTCTTTTTGAAATCATCGAAACCGATTACATGACCCATAGAATCCAAGACCAAAACGATGCTCTCCTTCTTCAGTCCTTCCGCCACTTTCGATAACAACTGCCTCTCGATATTGTACTTTCCGACATTCGTACTATCCATCTGCGACAAATCGATGTCTAGCAAAGAGTACTCCACCTTGTATTTCTCCGGAGTAGCCTCCTTCACTACTAATCTGATGTGTTGCAGAACCGTCGACGCCGAAGTGTCACGCATCATGTACTTCGTGGTCGCATATTGATATTCCACCGTATCGTTCTGAGTAAAATACGAAACGACAGAGACCTTCTTTCTCATCGGATCCACCTGAGCGTTCACAGAGAAAACCGGCACCATCAATAAAAACAATAAGTAAAAATAAACTTTAGACATTCCTTTTCTATATTAATTTTTTTTTCAAAATTATAAAACAACAAATCACTTTCCAAACGACACGAACAGATGCGGGAAACCGACACGGAAAACCTCCCTATCGTCCACACAAAGCCGTCTGAACAACAGCTGTCCCGAAAGCGAGTAGACCGAAACGGTGCGATCCACAGCGCCCATCACCACCAAATCGCCCTCTTGCAGATAATAAGAAGGGGAATCGGCAGAGACAAGTTCACAATTCGCCAAATCACTGGAAATAATTTGAGAAGCATAATAGGCCACATAACCATGATCGGTCGAACCCAAGACGACATCCAAGCTACTATCGTTCTTCACCACATCCAAGCCGTCACAACCCTTGAACGCCTGAGAACCAATCGTTTTCAATGTGCTCGGCAGCTCAATACCCATCAGCATGGCACAACTATAGAAAGCCATCTCGCCAATCTCCTCCAAGCCCTCGTGCAGAATCACATACATAAGGTTCTCGCAACCCACGAAAGCCGACGCTTGGATACGTTTCGCGCTAGAAGGAATGGAGACGATGGGCAGGTTAGAACA
>CALCUH010000195.1 GCA_937907165.1 uncultured Bacteroidales bacterium
AACGAATTATTAAAACCCTTTTCCGACCATCTACAAATCAGAGAGGTGAAGGAATGGTGTTCAGGAAAAGGAAAGAACCTGACACTAAAAGGGCTGGAAGGCTCTCTATGCGCCATCCTTTTCGCACAGATCGGGTTAGAGAAAAAGAAATCCCTATTCGTCACGATGAACGACGAAGAATCAGCTGCTTACCTTTATCACGACATCGTCCAAATCATTGGGGAGGAAGCCGTATTCTTTTACCCCTCCTCTTTCCGCAGAGCCAATAACGAACAACGAGACTCCGCCAACGAAGTGCTGAGAACAGAAGCGCTCAACCAAATCAATTCGGGTTCACCTTTCCTCATGATATCTTTTCCAGAAGCGATCGCAGAAAAAGTCGTGGACAGCGCCGAACTAAAAGGGAAAACACTAAACCTCAAGGTGGGCGAATCCATCGAAACCGATTTCCTAATCCAAGTGCTCTGCGAATATGGGTTCTCCCGTGTGGACTTCGTCTACGAACCTGGACAATTTTCCGTTCGAGGCAGCATTATCGACGTATTCTCCTACTCTTGCGAATATCCTTACCGTGTGGATTTTTTCGGAGAGGAAATAGAATCCATCCGAACGTTCGACATCGAGAACCAATTATCATTGGATAAGAAAGAATCTATCGCCATCGTCTCTAACATACATGAGAACAAAGAATCCGCAGTTCCGCTATTCTCCCTATTAGGGGAAGATACGATTCTGTGTTTCAACGATTTCAAATACGCTTACGAACGTTTGTCCCAATATTACGAGGAGGGAAACGGGTTATCCGATCTTTTAACCGACAGTGCCTCTTTCCTTGCTGGTTCGCAAAATTTCAAAAGAATTGTTTTCGGGGGCCACGACGCTTGGCAAGAGTCTGACTTCATCCATTTCGACTCTTCCCCGCAACCCGTTTTCAACAAAAATTTCGACTTGGTGAGCAAGGATTTCAAAGCGAAAGAGAGTAACGGATACCAAGTATTCGTACTCAGCGACAACCTTCACCAGACGGACCGACTCGAAAATATTTTCAACGACAGAGGCGACGACGTGCACTTCTCGCCTGTCAGAAAGACGCTACACGCAGGATTCATCGACCACACACTACGTCTTTGTTGTTACACGGACCACCAAATCTTCGACCGTTACCATAAATATTCTTTACGTTCCGACAAGGCTCGGACCGGACAATTGTCCCTCACGTTGAAAGAACTTCAGGATTTCAAGCCAGGAGATTACGTGGTGCATATCGACCATGGAATCGGACGCTTCGCAGGACTCGTGCAAGTGAACGCAAACGGCAAAAAGCAAGAGGTCATCAAACTGCTTTACCAAAATGACGACATTTTGCTGGTGAGCATCCACTCTCTTCACAAGATTTCCAGATATAAAAGCAAGGAAGGCGACGAACCCCGCATCAATAAATTGGGTACAGGAGCATGGCAGACCATCAAGGAGAAGACGAAGAAACATGTCAAAGACATCGCCCGAGACCTGATCGCTCTCTATGCAAAACGTAGAGAGGAAAAGGGATTTGCATTTTCACCGGACAGTTTCCTCCAATCTGAGTTAGAGGCTTCCTTCCTCTATGAGGACACGCCTGACCAAGTGAAGACAACAGCCGACGTGAAACGTGACATGGAGCGCGATATGCCGATGGACCGTCTTGTTTGCGGCGATGTCGGGTTCGGCAAAACAGAGATTGCGGTTCGTGCGGCGTTTAAAGCGACAACCGACAACAAGCAGGTGGCGATCCTTGTACCAACGACAGTACTCGCTTTGCAACACTACAAGACCTTTTCGGAAAGGCTAAAGGACTTCCCTGTCAAAGTTGATTATTTGAACCGTTCAAGGAGTTTCAAAGACACAAAACGCATTTTGAAAGAATTGGCTGACGGAGAAATCAACATATTAATCGGGACGCAAAAAATCATTGGCAAAGAGGTAAAATTCAAAGACTTAGGATTACTAATCATTGACGAGGAACAAAAATTCGGTGTTTCATCCAAAGAGAAAATTAAACAGATGAAAGTGAATGTGGACACACTTACGATGACCGCCACTCCGATTCCCCGCACGCTGCAATTCTCCCTTATGGGCGCCCGTGACCTCTCCGTCATAAGCACTCCGCCTGCCAACCGCTACCCTATTCAAACCGAGCTGCACACCTTCAGCGAAAAAATAATCCAAGAGGCCATTCGATACGAGATGGACCGAAACGGACAGGTTTTCTTCATCAATAACAGGGTCCAAAATCTTAACGAACTCGCAGGACTGATTAAAAGGTTGGTTCCGGAAGCACGTGTGGCGATAGGACACGGACAAATGAAGGGAGAAGACCTCGAAAAAATAATTTTGGATTTCCTTGATTACGAATACGATGTTCTGCTCGCCACCACTATCGTGGAATCGGGAATTGATATCTCCAATTGCAATACAATCATCATCAACGATGCGCAGAACTTCGGATTGAGCGACCTTCACCAACTGAGAGGACGTGTCGGCAGAAGCAACCGTAGAGCCTTCTGTTACCTTTTGGCGCCACCGCTTACCAATCTTACTACCGAAGCGAGAAGAAGGCTGCAAGCCATCGAAAGTTTTTCGGAATTGGGAAGCGGATTCAACATCGCCATGCAAGATTTAGACATTCGAGGCGCTGGAAACTTATTGGGTGCGGAACAGAGCGGATTCATCGCAGACCTAGGCTACGAAGCCTACCAAAAAGTATTGAACGAAGCGGTCACAGAGCTGAAAGCAAACGAATTCTCCGAATTGTATGCGGAGGAAGAAAAAGAAAGGAACAAAGAGCAACTCTTCGTGACTGATTGTCAAATCGAGACTGACATGGAGTTGACTTTACCTTCCGATTACGTGGAAAACGTATCGGAACGTATGTCCCTATACAGGGAACTGGACAATGTCAAAGACGAAAGGGAACTCACAGACTTTGCGGAACGCCTGAAAGACAGATTCGGAGCCTTGCCAAGCCAAACGGAAGATTTGCTACAACTCGTCAGACTGAGATGGATTGCGGTGAACCTCGGGTTCGAAAGGCTCACGCTAAAAATGAACCGCATGACAGGCTACTTCATCCAAGCGGATGACTCACCGTATTACCAATCCGAAGCATTCGGAAGGATTCTCACTTATCTCCAGAATCACGCCGTTCGCTGCAAAATAAGGGAAACGGGAGGCAAACGATCCATTCAATTCCTCGACGTGGGGAATGTACAAGAAGCTTACAAAATTCTCAGCAACATATAGGCATCAAAATCAACGGCAATGACCAGATGATGTCAGACCATTCATAATCAACTATTTACCATACGGTTTTGATTCTGCGTTACTATTGTCATCTTGAGGTCTTGCTATATTTGAAATGGAGAGGAATGGCATAGTGTCATTTTTGAATAAAAACAAAGGTCTGGGTTCGGAAAGAAACGGATTTTTGATTAATTTTGCGCGAACAATTAATTTGACGGAGAAAAATGATAAACAGATCTTTATTAAGGGTTAAAGTAATCCAGATTCTTTACTCATATTACAAAAACATAGAGAACGAAACGATAGAGTTAGAATCCGCGCAGGAAGAGTTAATCAGCAGTACGGACAAAACCTATGAACTATATCACTATTTTTTCCTTCTTATCATCAAGATAACAGATTTCGCAAAGCTATTAGAAAAGAAATCATACAAAAGCAACGATTACACCAAGCTCGCCAACAACCTTTTCGTTAAACAATTAAGGGAGAACACCCAACTCCTCAACTACTTCGAAGAGCACGAGGTTGACTGGGCGGACAAAGATGAGAACGGAGACCTAATTTGGAACATCCAAAACGAGGAGCAACAGAACGATCTCATCAAAGAGTTGTTAGGAGAAATCGTAGAATCTGAAGAGTTCAAAAAATATAACGAGACAACTGCCAACACCTATCTCGAAGACAAAGAGATATGGAGATCCATCCTTCGCAAGACCATTTCTGATTCGGAATCATTGGGAAGAGAATTGGAAGACATGTCCATCTACTGGAACGACGATGCGACAGACGTCATCAGCTTCGTCACTAAAACAATCCGTAACTTCGACGAAGCGAAAGGCGCAGAGCAAGAACTGCTTCCTCAATTCAAAGACGAAGAAGATCTCGAATTCGCCATTAAATTACTGAAACAAACTATTTATGACGAAGCCGATTATAGAAAGATGATTTCAGAGAAGACGAAGAACTGGGATGCGGAACGAATCGCCTTTTTGGATACAATCATCATGCAGACAGCCTTGGCGGAGATTTGCAACTTCCCTACAATTCCAGTAAGCGTCTCCATTAACGAATACATTGAAATCGCCAAGAATTACAGTACCGCCAAAAGCGGAAACTTCATCAACGGTATCTTGGACGCCATTGCCAAAGAATTAACCGAAAACAAGAAAATCAACAAAGTAGTCTATTCTAATACTTATAAAAAATAACAATCTTAAAAGAGAGTAATATGTTGAACATTTTATTACAAGCGCAAGAGCCTGCAAACGGAGGATTCCAGTCAATCATTATGATGGTCGCTATCATCGCGATTTTTTACTTCTTTATGATTAGACCTCAAAAGAAAAGACAAAAAGAGATTAACGAATTCCGTGAAAAGCTTGCTGTAGGAGACTCGATTGTCACATCAGGTGGCATCCATGGGAAAATCAAGGAAATAAAAGACAATACTATCATCCTTGAAATCGCAAACAACGTCAACATCACAATCGACAAATCTTCGATTTATTCAACAGGTTCAGCTGAGGTAGGTGAAAAATAAACAATGAAAGAAATTTTCACGGATATATTCAACAAGATTAAGAGGTTCCTGAACCACAGAGACCTCTTAATCTTTTTATTCTTTCTAATCATTTCAACAGCACTTTGGTCTCTACAAGCATTAAGGAAAAATTATGAGACGACTATTGAAATGCCTATTACCTATGTGAATTTGCCAAATGAATATGTAATCACAAATGAGTTGCCGGAATACTTGAAACTGTCATTGGAAGGACGAGGCAGCGAATTAGTTAGATACCGTTACGGAAGAGTGCTTGAGCCGCTTGAAATCGATATGGAAGAGGTAGTGAAAGGGCGAAAAGATGTTTCCTCCTACGCCTACATGGGCAGAATTCAAAAACAGATAAAATCAGGAACACTAATCCGCCATATATCGCCCGATTCCATACATTATGTCATAGAAAGACAAAAGAAAAAGATCTTGCCGGTATTCCTCGACGCCAGGATAGACCTACAGCAACAATACACTTTCAGCGATTCCACAAAGCTTACGCCGTCAAAAATAACAATTTACGGTCCTCAGAAAGAGTTGGACGAAATCGACTCAATATTCACAGAACATCTCGATTTAGAGAACATCCAAGATACGGTTAACATAACGGCGAATTTAAAGGCACTAAAAAACATCCGTTATTCAGACTCAGCCGTAAATGTCAGCATATTCACTGAAAAATTCACAGAAAGGACAATTCAAGTACCTATCACGCCACAAAACGTACCTGCCAATTGTATTCTCCGTATTTTCCCATCTTCTATGTCTCTGAATTACCAAGTGACGTTAAGCGACTACGAGAAAGTGGACGCTTCCGCCTTTTCTATAACAGTTGATTTCCATGACGCAAAAAAGAACGGTAAAGACAAACTGAAAATTAAAATCCATAGAAAACCTAAAAAGGCTTTCAATATAAAACTCAAATCGGAATTTGTGGATTATATCATCGAAGAGAAAAACACACTAATCCAACAATGAAAAAAATTGGTATAACTGGTGGTATCGGGAGCGGGAAATCCGTCATATCAAATATTTTCAGATGTTTGGGAATCCCAACATATGACGCCGACATTGCATCAAAAGGACTAATTCAAACAAATATTAGGCTGCAAAATAGTCTCAAAAAACTATTAGGGGATGACATTTTCACCGGAGAAAGTTTGAACAAGGCAAAAATGGCTCAACTTATTTTCAACGACAAAGCATTACTTGCCCAAGTGAACACCCTCATCCACCCTGCAGTCATAAATGATTTTCTCTCGTGGTGTGAACACCAAAAAAGTGAAATTGTCGCATGTGAATCCGCATTATTGTTCGAATCCGGAATGAACAAATATGTGGACAAATCCATAACAATAACCGCACCGATCGGAACAAGAATCGAACGTTGCATTAAGAGAGACCATGCGACTGAAGAACAAATAAAAGCAAGAATCGCCAATCAGATATCCGACGAAGACAGAATAAAGTTTTCAGACTACATAATCATAAATGATGGGAGAAATGCGATATTACCCCAACTTTGGAAGATATTAGAGCAATTGTAAAGGAATGTAATATCAACAAAAAAGGAACGTATAATACGTTCCTTTTTTTATGTATAATAGAATTTATTCCTCCACCTTTTCGTCAAGCAAAGCGAAGTCTGTCACCTCTTTAATTGTCTCAACAAAATGGAAAGAAAGTCCTTTCAAGTATTCAGGATTAATTTCATCAATATCCTTTTTGTTCTCCTTACAAAGAACAATATCCTTTATACCTGCACGTTTAGCGGCAAGAATTTTCTCACGAATTCCACCGACAGGTATCACCTTACCACGTAATGTGATTTCACCTGTCATAGCCAAGTTTTCACGCACCTTACGTTTTGTCAACGCAGAAACGAGAGATGTCGTGATTGTCACGCCAGCGGAAGGTCCATCTTTAGGGACAGCGCCTTCTGGCACATGAACATGAATGCTATTCTCTTCGAACACATTTTCAGGGATATTCCAATAGTCCGCATGAGAACGTATATATTCCAATGCCAAAACGGCAGACTCCTTCATCACGTCGCCAAGGCTTCCTGTCAAAGTAAGTTTAGGAGTCTTAGACTTGCTCAAACTAGTCTCCACGAACAAAATTTCACCGCCGACAGCAGTCCATGCGAGACCCGTTACAACACCAGCGAAACGATTACCTTGATACTCATCGTGGGAATATTTTTCAACACCAAGGAAATCTTTAAGGCTCGACTTCGTAATCTCTGGCGCATACTCTTCTTTCAAAGCGATTTTATAGGCGACTCGACGCATTATCTTTGTGATTTGCTTATCCAATTCACGGACACCAGATTCCCTCGTATAAGATGTGATGATTGTTTCCAATACGTCATTAGGGATGGAAACTTGTTCCTTCGTCAAGCCGTTTTTCTCCAATGCGTTAGGAATAAGATGACGAGAAGCGATTTGTATTTTCTCTTCTGTAATATATCCACTCACGTCTATCAATTCCATACGATCCAATAACGGTTGGGAAATCGTATTGATATTGTTCGCTGTTGCAATGAACATCACATGAGACAAATCATAATCTATATCCAAGAAATTATCATGGAATGCCACATTTTGTTCAGGATCCAAGACTTCCAACAAAGCAGACTCGGGATCGCCCTTCATGTCATTGCAGACCTTATCAATTTCATCTAATATAAATACGGGATTAGATGATTCCGCCTTTTGGAGACTTTGAATGATACGTCCTGGCATCGCACCGATATAAGTACGACGATGGCCACGAATCTCAGCCTCATCATGAAGTCCTCCTAATGAGATGCGCACATATTTTCTATTCAATGATTCCGCAATTGATTTACCCAAAGAGGTCTTACCCACACCCGGAGGACCGTATAGGCAAAGAATCGGAGACTTCATATCATTCTTCAATTTCATGACCGCAAGATGCTCCAAAATACGATCTTTAACCTTTTCCATTCCGAAATGGTCTCTATCCATGATTTGTTTAGCCTTCTTGATGGAATGGCTGTCTTTCGTATAAACGCCCCATGGCAAATTCACGATGGTTTCGACATAATTAAGCTGCACGCCATAATCATGGGAAGAGATAGGAGTTCTTTCTAATTTAGCCAATTCGTCTTCGAAAGTCTTCTTCACATGGTCTGACCATTTCTTATTTTTAGCCTTTTCCTTTATCTTTTCAACATCCTTAGAAGAAGAATCGCCCATCTCTTCTTGGATAGCCTTCATCTGTTGTTGCAGATAATACTCTTTCTGTTGTTGATCGATTTCCTCCTGAGTCTTGGCCTGAATAGCCATTTTAACCTCCACCAGCTGCAACTCTTGATTGAGCATACCTAATAAGGAATATGCTCTATCATAAATGTTAGTCGTTTCCAAAAGTGTTTGACGATCATTCACATTCAAATTAAAGTTAGCTGATATGAAATTTATCAGTTGAAGAGGTGCATCGATATTTTTGACGGCAAAAGATATGCCATTGGGAATCGAAGAAGATCCTTTTACTATTTTCAGCGCAACCTCTTTCATAGCCTCTATTAAGGCTGAAAAATCCTTATGGGTCTTCACATCATCCATCAACTCGGGATAGGAAGAAACGGTTCCTTTGTAATACAAACGTTCAGAAGAATAACTAGTAATCCTCACACGATGTTTTCCTTGAAGGATAGCCGTAGTAGAACCATCAGGCAATTCTAGGATCTTTATTACTTGCGCCAAACATCCCACAGTAAAGAGATCGTTCATTTCTGGAGAGTCGACATGCGCATCCTTTTGTGTGAAAGCCCCCAAATATCCATGGTTTTTATAGGCTGCCTTTACAGCATTCAAAGAACGTTTTCTACCTAATGAAACCGGCAATACAACATCAGGGAACAAGACAACATTTCGAAGGGGAAGAATCGGTAAGATTTCTTCCTCACCAATATTGTAAACAAAATTGGCATCACTCTCCGTAATCAAAGGAATGAATTCCGAGTTCTCCTCATTCGCACCTTCAACACCTAACAAAATATTCTCGATGTTTTTATCCATATTATGTCAACATTCACATTGGACAAGCCATTTTGTCAGACTATTGATAACCCTTTCATTCATAAGTATATGAATGAACCATCCGAAAAACGCTATTATCCAATTCATTAATATCATTAAACTAAAACTCTCATAATATATTATTCAATACTCGTGCCAAATCGTTTTATTGACAACCAATCTGAAAAAATGGCAGATTATTTCTTCCATGGATTCAGTATAACAATGTTAAATATTTCATATAAATAAAAAAGCGAGCCGAAAGCCGGACTCGCTTTTTTTTATTTATGTCATCAATGATTATTGTCTAATCAATGTGAAGTGTCCCATGAATTGACGGTCTATTTCTTCCACGTCTATCACATACCAATAGTCTGTTGACGGCATCGGCACACCATTATAAGTTCCGTCCCATCCATCGGCCTGAGAACCTGGATATTCAATCAG
>CALCUH010000196.1 GCA_937907165.1 uncultured Bacteroidales bacterium
CACCCTTCAGGACGCCCACAGGCAGATGAGCAGGATGAGCGAGGCCCAGGCCAACCAGATCAGCGTCAGGCTCGAGCTCCAGGCCGATTTCTATGCCGGAGTCTGGGCTTACAACGACAACCTTATGTTCGGTTCACTTGAGGCAGGCGATATAGATGAGGGTATGGCTGTAGCCTCAAAAATCGGAGACGACTATCTGCAAAAGCAAGCGCAAGGTTACACCGTACCTGAGTCTTTCAACCACGGAACATCCGAACAACGTTCTAGATGGCTGAAGAAAGGCGTTACCGGAAGCGATATTTCCGAAGGAAACAAGGCATTCAGCCTTGCCTACGAACAACTCTAAGAGAGGACATCACAAATACAAAGAGGGAATTGCCCACAAGGCGGTTCCCTCCTTTTTTGTTCATAAGGCAAGGGGCGACTCTATCAAGGGGAATCTACAGAACAGCACAAACGCTAATTCACCTTTCAAATAATAAAGACGTAATATACGATCAGGGAAGAGATGCATGACGTCATATATGCAATCAAGAGCGCAAACAAGTATAGGTTGAGAACGACAAGATGGCAAAACAAAGAAAAACATTTATTTATAATGGATAGTTTCCTGGAAAAATTTTCAACGGGCACCCATCATTTTCATTGTTTCAACAAACTCCCATCCGGTTCTATAAGACCATCAAAAAGAATGCCGAAGGTAAGTGTACTTGTTTAAAACACAATAGAAAGCATGCATAAAGAGACATCTCACGACACAAAAAAGGCAGGAATCAAAAGATATCCTGCCTAATGCTCACATCAATATATAAGTCAGAATCTATTCATAATAAGCGATTTCGCGGCGAGTGATGAAACGAACTTGGTTCTTCTTCACGTCATAGATGGTCTCCGTCACCCAATTGTCGTGGTCATCATATTCATAAACGCATTTTGCCTCTGCCAAATATTGGTCACAATAAGGAATCGTGAGCGTCGACGTCAACAGTCCCTTATGGTCGTATTCATAGAGCACCTTGTAATCAAGCAGACCTTTGGAGAAATGGGAAGTCTCCTCCAAAGCGCCGTACTCATTGTACTTTGACAATACCTTGACACACTCCTCGTTTTTATCATTATAATTCACTTCAGAGATTTGATTTCCATTATCATCATACGCATAGAGACGTTTGAAAACAAGAGCTCCACTAGAGTCCATTTTAGAGAAAGAGAGCGTACGTCCCTCCTTGTCATATTCATAAGCGAAACGTCCGGAGACATTACCATTCTCATCCCTGCGGACCTCCTCCGTCTTATTGCCCATCTCGTCATAAACATTCGTGTTCGAGCCGGAGACCTCCCCTTCAGGGTTGTAGTTCGTCTCCTTGACGCAGATACCCTTCTCATATTTGCACACGCTACGACCGCTCAAACGGTTATCCGTATCATACGAACGCTGTTCCGTAAGATTACCGTTGCGGTTGAAGTTATAGAACTCGTTCCAAATACGTTCCTCCATCAGATTGTCGAATACGATATTCGCGTCATAAGTTTGAGAATGGAGAGATTTTACATTACCCCGTAAACCCATAGCATTCGGTACATTTTTCTGTTGCTCGTGACATTCCGTCAAAACAAACAAGGCAAACACGCCTAAAAAAATCCATTTATTTTTCATACCTACCCTTATTAAACAATAACACCTTTTATTGAGTAAACACCTTACAAACATATATCGCTAAGATAAGAAAAAAATTTTGACAAAGCAATGCCCCTTTTCAATTTCTTGAGAAAAGAAGTCAAAATCACAAGTAGAAAGTATCAGACATCCCTTAACACGAAAAATAGAATAAAAAGAGGAAACAAATGCCAAACCAAGGGAAAATAAGCCTATATTTGCAACAACTTACATAAAGAATGAGAAACACGCTTATCTATGAATGACAATAAGATACATATCCAATGGATAATGTTCATCACGCTCCTTCTGTGCATGGTCGTCGTACCCGACGCCAATTGTCGCACAATGCAGAAAGTGGAGCAAATGGACCATTACTCCGCGGCAGAGGGGCTCTCCTCCGATATGGTCCACGGACTTTCGGAAGACTCCTTAGGACACTTGTGGGCATGCACCGACTACGGAATGTCCGTTTTTGACGGAAGCGTATTCAAGCGCTACGAAAAGGCGAGCTATCCATCCATCTTGCGCAACGACTTCTTCTGTTCCGGCACAAGGAAAGACGGGACCGTACTCATCGGAAGTTACCTAGGCGTGGCGTTACGTTACGACATGAAGAGGGACACCTTCGTCTGCGTAGCACCGGAAGAATTCGAGGAGACCTATTATAAGCAAGTATCCGGCTTCTTCACCGATGACAAGAACGAGACATACATGTGGACCTCCGGCGGCATCTACAAATACGACGACAACAGTGGGAAATTCATCTGTGAGGATCCTCTTTTCCGATTAACAAAAGATATATTCATCTGCTCCTTCCACAAAGACGAGCTCGGACGCTACTGGATTTGCGCTTATAACACGGTGAAAGTAATAGACCAGAAAGGGAACGTCATCAAAGACGAGCATCTGAACTTAGGCGACATGTACGCCAGCAAAATCGTCGCATCAGACAAACAACACATTCTCATCACCTGTTTCTCGAACGCGATAATCGAATACACCATATCCGAAAAGGGAGAGATCAGCGAACCGAAAAAAATCACCGTACCCTTCTCCAACATCACCTCCATTTTGAAAGACAAGGGAGGAAGGATGTGGTTCACCACCGACGGAAGCGGATTGTGGTACACCGACGAGGAATTAACGGATAACGCCACCTACGTGAACCTCACCCCCGCGGGAGAGGAACCCGACGCCATCAGTAAACTCTACGCCATACAAGAGACGAAAGACGGAGACATATGGCTGGGATCGCAAAATACCGGATTATGGAGATTCAAAAGAAACAAAAGTAGTCAGATCTCCTTTTCGCAAGACATAACATTTCCTAAAAAACTATGCTCCGATTTCATTGAAACAGCCGACGGTACAATTTACGTATCGTCTGATGGCGGAGGTCTGTCAAGAATCAGCAAGGATCTGAAACACTACGAACCCATTCCAAGCAAAGAGAATAATAAAAACGCCTTGAGTTTAGCTCAAGAAGAGAACGGTAACATCTGGATAGCCACATGGGGCGGCGGCATGCAAGTCTACTCTCCCAAAGAGAACCTATTCAGACAAGAAAAATTCGAGGAACTGAAATCGACGCTCAACTGCTTCTTCTCCGTAGAGGTCATGCGGAACAAAGAAATTTGGATATGCACGGGTGGAGACGGACTTTATGTGAGACGGACGGACGGGCATTGGGAGAAATGCATACTTCCGTTCGGAGGAGACGAGTATGACATGTGGGCATACGGAACTACGGAAGGAAAAAACGGTACGCGATGGATCTTCACGACACGTTCCATCTGGCGGGTAAACGGCACAAAGAAAACGCCTATAATCGCCGACATGTCCAAACAGAAATCGCACGACCCGATTAACATGAGCGATGCGGTGTGCGATAGCGAAGGGAACCTGTTCGTTAGCTGCGGACAATATATCCTACACATAACCGAAGACGGGAAAAAGTGCGACACGATAGACTTTCTTCCGAAAGACAACTACAGTTCCATCGAAATAGATAAGAACGACATCATTTACGTCGTCGGCAACCGAGGTATCTACAAGATGGATTACAAGGAGAAAAAACACGCTAAATACGCATATGACTTCAAGGAGAACGCCACCGGCAGATACGGAGCGCAAGGCTCCTACATGCTCAGCGACGGACGTCTTATGTTCGGTTCCAAAGATGGATTTTTCGTTCTATCTCCCAACCAAAAAGAGGGAGGCATCCGTACCCATCACTTCGCCATCCAATGTCTGACGATAAACGGCAGACCATATAGGGAGACCGACATCAAACACGAGACGAAAGAAGACGGTTCCATCGAGAACATAACCGTCAAGCACAACCAGAACGAAATCACCTTCGCCGTGGACTTGGTCAACTACACACCAAAGGAGATTACCAACGAATACCAATTGGAAGGTTTGACAGACAAATGGACCGAATTGGACGAAAACAAAAAAATCGTCTTTTCCTACATACCATCCGGAGAATACACTCTACGCGTCAGATCGCATATATCCGGTTCGCAGGAGGCTACAGAAGAAAGAAGCGTGCATGTCACCGTTCTACCTCCATGGTGGCAGACATGGTGGTTCAAGGTATGCAGTTCCATATTCCTCGCCCTTCTCATCGGGTCGATACTCTATCTGAGAATCAGAAGATTGATGAACGAGCAGAACATTCTGCAGGAAAAAGTGAAAGAGCGCACCCACGAACTGGACGAAAAGAATGCGGAATTAAGGCTTGTGCTGCAAGACAAAGACAGATTGATATCCGTCATCGCCCACGACCTCAAGAATCCGATGTTCGCCATCGTGAGCGCATTGGAGGCGGTCGTCAGCAAAGGAGAGAGCGGCGCAGCCGAAAAGGAGACGCTTGCCAAAGTGCACACATCCGCCAAGACGCTTCAAGACGAAATGGTGAGACTTTTGGAATGGGCGAAAGCTAAGAAAGAAGAGATAGAGTGCAAGAAAGAGGATGTGAACGTCAAGGTGACCTTAGAAAGCATCGGCGCCCTACTCGGAGGACTTGTTCAGAAGAAAGGACAAAAGCTGGAATGCGACGTGAACGTGGAGAACTGCGCTTTCGCCGATTCGAGAATGTTCAGCACCATCATACGCAACCTCATCAACAACGCCGTGAAATTCACGCCGGAAGGAGGAAAGATCGAGCTTACCGCATGGCAAGAGGCGAAGAAAATTTATGTGCGTGTAAAAGATAACGGCGTGGGAATGAGTCAGGAGAAATTAGACCAACTCAGGAAGAACGGGCACTGCGACAGCACATTAGGGACCAGTCAGGAGAAAGGCTCAGGCTTAGGATTCGGACTATGCAGAGACTATCTCAGCAGAATAGACGGAGAAATGGAGATCGAGAGCACATTAGGCGAAGGCACGCAAATCACGATATCCGTACCAGCCTCCGAAACGATAGCGGAGAATGCGGTCAAAGAGGTGGAGAAACCATGTAACGACTACATGGTGGACAAAGAACTGATGTCAGGCAACACCGCCTTAGTTGTGGAGGATGACCCGCTCATCCGTCAAAGCATCCAACGCACATTGGAACAATACATGGCAGTTGTCACAGCAGGAGACGGCGAGGAGGGCATCCAAGCTGCGGAAGGAAACGATTTCGACATCATCCTCAGCGATGTGGAGATGCCGAAGATGGACGGAATAGAGATGAGCAAACGGATGTCCTCAATGGAGAGCACCTACGGCGTACCGCTCCTCTTCCTCTCCGCCAAAACGGACGAATCGGACCGACTGATGGGACTCCTGTCCGGAGCGGTCGACTACATACCGAAGCCATTCAGTTCCAACGAATTGTTGATTAAGATTAACAATATATTAGTCAATAGGAGGAAGCAACAGCAACGCATACTCCAACAGAATCTAATCGCAAGCACCTCAAAAGAGGAAGAAGTCACCGTTCAAGGAAACGAAGAGGGGAAAGAAGAGAAGATGAATCCGTTCCTGCAGAAGATGGTTGACGAGATAGCGAAGAACTACAAGGAGAGCGGATTCTCCATCGAGACATTAGCGGAATCGATGAATGTGAGTCAGTCCACCCTTGCGAGAAGAATCAAATCCATCACAGGGAAGACACCTATAGAAATATTGGTGGAATACCGATTAAATGCGGCGATGCAGTTACTAAAATCCAACGACGAAGAATTGCAAATCAACGAGATAGCATACGAGTGCGGATTCTCCGACCCAGCTTACTTCACCAGAAAATTCAAGGAGTTCTTCGGACACACGCCAAGAGCCGTCAAATAAAGTTTTTACCAGATACGGGAAGACACTAACTGAATGTAAGAAACTGATAGAAATTCACGGAGACATTTCTTAATGCCTCCCCAAAACTCACAATTTACCCCAAGTGAACTTTAGAATAAAAATCAGTCATTCCCAAGCGAGAGAAATTGCGCCGTGCTTTTTTTGATTTTTTACAATAGTTTTGCTCGTATATGAAATAAATATATAACTTTGCAATTAATTAGATTCAAAAACGAATAATATGGGATTGTCCACAAACCTCTCATTCCCAGCATCATTTGTTATTGTTAGGATTTTTGAGAGAAGAAGTCCCATAAAATTCCTTAATAATAAAAAGCGAGAAGGCAAACGGCAATACAGATGTCCCCGCTACGTTTCTATGAATTACTTGCGGTAAATAATAAATAAACAAAAGATATGAAAAATTTTAAAGCGCTTTTAATAGCTGGATTGTTACTTTTAGTG
>CALCUH010000197.1 GCA_937907165.1 uncultured Bacteroidales bacterium
GTGGCCTTAATTCCACTCAGGCCGTGATCTCTATTTTTGCCAATATTATTATTTTTTATCGCCTCCTTTTTTCATAAATTTTAACGCGGGAGTAATATATTTGGCATCAATGGCGATACCATTTTTAACAGACTCAAGGTGAGTCTGATTGTCATCAATTAAAAACCCTCCGGTTTTATCGACGATATCGCCTTTTTGGGTTTTATAATCCAAAAAGATAATGTCATCAAATTTAATGGAAGGGAGGTGAACCCTAAGCCACTGGAATTTGGCTTCTTTGATGCGTTCACCATATTGACGAGAGCATCCATCAGACAAAGCCGTCAGGATGTTAATTCTCCACCCTTGTTTTTGCAGCGCTTTTAACAATCGTGCCACATGGGGAAGATTTTTCCCTTTTGCTTTTAAATAGGGGCGGACCGATTCATTGTGTAAATCGGTTAACCATCCATCGACGTCATAAAAGCTGTTGATGGTCCCGTCCATATCAATATAGATAATTTTGGAACCACCATTACGCAAATATGCGTCAATAGCAGTGGAAATACGCATTAAAATACCAATTTCCGTTGTTTCTGCTTTGCGGTTCATTGTTGCGGCTCTCTCCTTTCTTTTATTATATAGCGGCTAACCGCTTATAAAAGACACAATTCAGTATAAGGATTATGCCTTTTATAAGCAGCCCTCCCCGATTAAGGGGAGGGAACGCTTTAGATTTTTAATCCATGGTGCCGTCGGCGATATACTGGCGTTTGCTCGTCAGGTTACCGCTGTCGTCATAGGTGTATTAGAAAGCCCGAATCATGATGCCGGCGCCGTTGTAGCAGCGGCGGCTTGTCCGATTTCCGTGGGCGTCATATGTGTATTTGCACAAAAAGTCAACGCGGCCGTCATCGGTGTAGGAGATATGAGTTAACAAATTATTGTTCGCATCGTAGGTGTTATCGGAAGACCGCCTCCAAATATTCGTGCCGTCGGCGTTGTAGCAGCGTTCACTCGTCTTGTTCCCGTTCGCGTCGTAGGTGTATTCGACCCACCACCTCACGCTGCCATCGACATTATAATAGGTACGCGTTAACAAATTCCCCCTTTCATCGTATGTGGCATCCCACGAATGAAGCCACTCAAGGGCGCCGTCGGCGTTGTATTGGTGGTAACCGGTCGTGTTGCCGTGGGTATCAAGCGTGCATTCGGTCCAACCGCCCTCGCAGACGATGGGCGGTGTGGAGCGCACACTTATTTGTTTTCCGTTTGCGTAGTAGATATTATATTTTTTCATGGTAATTCCTCCTGCTGGCGGCCTTAACTCCCTTTCGGTGAGTGGCTGTTGCCAGCATTTACCAAATGACCCTGTGAAGAGCCATCATAAAAGACACAATCCGAAAATCATGTCCTTTATGATGGCCCCTCATAAGAGGGGCGTGCGGGATTATCTCAATTCGTTAAGAATTGAAATTCGCACTCAACGCTGCCGTCGGCATTGTAGTAGCGAGAACTCGTCTTGTTTCCGTTCGCATCGTAGGTGGCATCCCAAGAGTTCGGCCAATCCACGCTGCCGTCGGCGCGGTATTTGCGCACACTCGTCTCGTTCCCGTTCGCGTTGCACCAGCGTTCACTCATCCGATTCCCGTTTTCGTCGTAGGTGTATTCGACCCGGCAATCCATACGGCCGTCGGCGTTGTAGTAGCGAGAACTCGTCTCGTTCCCATTCGCATCGTAGGTGTATTCGTGCCACCACCTCACGCTGCCGTCGGCGTTGTTGCAGCGCATACTCGTCTGGTTCCCGTTCGCATCGTAGGTGTATTCGTACCACTCTACGATGCCGGCGGCGTTGCAGCAACGCGAACTTGTAATGTTACCATTGTCGTCGTATGTGTATTCGCGCCAATAATTCAGGTTGCCATCGACGTTGCGGTAGTGTTCATTTTTTTTCATTATTTTTTCTTTCTCCCCTTATCCCTGGGGGCAAGGAAATATATGATGGTCTCCGAAGAGCCATCATAAAAGACACCAACAACAGCTGATGTCCTTTATGATGGCCCCTACGAGTAGGGGCCCCGTTAGATTACGGCGTGTTGCCGTCCTCTAACCATTTAAATTCCCAATAGTTTCTAATGGGAATGTTATATTTGTCCGCCTCGTCTCGCCACTCCTCTTCCGGAGGGGGCGGCGCGGTGGTGATCACAGTCGTTTCGGTTTCGGTCGTCTCGATCATGGCCATGGTCGGTTCAGTTTCGGTCACGGTAGTCTCGGTTTCGATCATGGTTACGGTCGTCTTGGTTTCGGCCGTATCGGTCTTTTCGCCGCAGCCGGCGAAGAACGTCGCAATCATGAGAGTGGCGCACAGGAGGCAAATAATTTTTTTCATAACATTTTCTTTCTCCCCTTATCCCTGGGGGCAAGGAAGTTTTTGTGACTCCGAAGAGCCATCATAAAAGATACAATCCAAAGATTGTACCCTTTATGATGGCCCCTCTTACGAGGGGCGTTAGGTTATCTCGATTTGTTAGAAATAGGAAAGGCAAACAGGGAGTCATCACAGAGGGTGCCATCGGCATTGTAGTGGCGCTCACTCACGCACTTTCCGTTAGCGTTATAAGTGTATTCGAACCACCCACCCAGGGTGTTGTCATAGTTATAATAACGTTTGCTAATGAGGTTGCCGTTGTCGTCGTAGGAGTATTCGTTTCCCCCACACCTGTCACCGTACACGCTGTAAAACCAGCTACTAGTAATATTCTTGTTTTCGTCGTATGAGATTTTGCACCCACTCCCGTCGATATTGTACCACCGATAGCTTGTCTCGTTGCCGTTTTTGTCATAGGTAGTGTCATAAGACCCAACCCAATCCACGCAGCCATTTTCGAAGTACGCGCGGCAACTTGTCATGTTACCATTAGGATCATAGGTGCGTTCGCGCCGCCGAACGAGCGGAAAGTTGAGATTGAGTTCGTATTCGCGATAACTAATCTCTTTACCGTTTTTGTCATAGGTATGTACGAGCAAACGGTTCACGCTGTCGTCGACACTGTACTCGCGATGGCCATTTTGATTACCGTTTTTGTCATAGGAATATTTGACCAAACGCCTTAGTCTTCCATTGGATTTGTAGTGGCGTTCACTCGTCGGGTTCCCGTTCGTGTCGTAGGTGTAATCGTGAGAATATCCCCAGTTAATTCTGCCATCTGGCAGGCGGTGGTGATAACTCATTGTATACCCGTTTTCGGAGAGGATGCATTCTTCTTTGAGTTTGATGAACTTTTTCATAGTTTTTCGCTCCTTTTTTTATTTTTTTGTTGATTAGGAAGGATTTGTGATCTCTTTGCAGTCATGTCAGAGCGCTGCCCGCCAAGGCCAAGCCCGACATTTTGTTAAAGGGATCACGAAAGACAGACAAGTCTAATTTACATAATCAAAAAGATTAAGTAAGACTTGAAAGTCTTCATTGAGTATACATCCACATCCAAAAAAATTTTTTTAAAAAATTTTAAAAAATTTTAAAAATTTTAAAAAAATAAAATTCCTCCACACCATCTCACCCCTCATCCACTCTCCCTCTCTCCAAAAAAATTTTTCTCCAACCTCTTGACAAATCCTCTATACTATGTTATACTATAATCAGTCCCAAAGAGAAAAAGTGAGTTTTCCTACATTTTCGATCCTATCGCGTCCCTTAAGTTGCACTTTTCTTCACTTTTTCTCCCTTATGAAAAAAGTGAGTTTTTCTACAATTTGAGGGCGCTATATAATATATAGACTATACCATTATATACATAATGGTATACATAATAGAAATAAGAAAAAGAAAGATATAAAAAAGAGATTTTTTTCACATAAGGAATTTGCGCATCCACACCATCAGCCTCTCCACCTATCCATCAGCGCAAAAAACAACAATAAAAAAGAAAGGAGATATATAATGTCTCAATCAAAACCTTTTATCAAAGTACCAAACTACATCCTTCAATATTCGTTTCTCTATAATAAACTAATATTACCAATTTACATATACTCAGCAATACTCTCCAATCCACTTAATAATAACACTGTGGATACAAATATTGCCCATATAGCTGAAACGTTCCTTCCAAATCAAGATGTACGAAAACAAATACCAACTAAAATAGAAAGCACCATTAAATTTTTAATGAAAGATTCTCCGGGAACGTTAGTATTAATTGGAAAATCCAAGAAGCCAAAAAACCTACCAGAGTTTCAAAAATGCTTTAGCTTCATTCCATCACAATCTATACATGATATTAAAGATAAATTTTCAAAAACAGACAGGCTATTATATAAATTTGAAAATTCCGATATTAAGACTCATTGGACTAAAATAGAGATCGGCGAATATTACAACATCATTAATCAATGCGCTCAAAAAACCTTAGCCCAAGAGCTTGGTCAGCAAAATCAAACTGTAAGCCAATATTCCGACGAGTATGTTAAGTGGAATTCCGTTGAGTTATTAAACTTCTTTATGTATATGAGATATCGAAATAATTTGTATAAAAGTGTGTCAAATGATATTAATGATACTTTTGACTGCTTTGGTAGCAACGGCGACAATAATAATGGTAATAATAATGGTAATAATTATAATAATAACAAAATTATGGACCATGTATTTGAAGCTAATTCTACAATAGCTAATAATCTCAACATCGGCAAAAATTCCGTTACAAAATATAAAGCCCAAATAAAAGAACTTGGACTTACACTATAAAAAGAAAGGTACGGTATATAAATTATGAAATTCAAATTTATGAAACACAATAAGAATACAAAAACGTCATCAAAATCTTCAGCCTCTACTATTTATGAGCGCGCAATTCAACATAAAAAGGTAGAAGAAATAAATAGTGCAGACGACACTATTGAATTCAAAGATCCTAAAAATTGCGATGAAATTCCCGGAACTTTATATTACGGGTCTAGCAAATTGTTGGATGACAAAGATAGTAGAATAATTAGTCCAAACATTATATATAATGGTTGTACCCATATTAAGGCTACAGATGATTTTGTTATGGCCCTATTTAAAGCTGGATATTATAGTCATAATCCGGCAGATGAAAAACTGGTTAGAATTTTTTATGACTATAATAAAATGAAATATATTATAAAAGAAACACAGCCTTTGGGAATTAGAAAGACATTTAATAGAAAAGGATATATTTATAATATATATGATTATAAAGAGATTAGCAAATTTGAAAAATGCTTTGAAATTGGAAGTTTAAGAAAATTATGGAAAACCGATAAGAGCTTCAAATATAATAATATCTGTGAAGTTGAAAATATTTTAACCATTCTTGAAAGTTTGAGAGATATTGTAGAAATTGAATATCTGGATCTTTCAAAATAAAGCCGGAACGAGAATAAAAAATTTTTTATTTTTTTCTAATTTTTTTAAAAAAACTATTGACAAACCGCCTGTTTTATGGTATCATATATATGTAACGTAAAGCAGGCGTTGTCCAGCTTTTAATAAATAATTTATCCGGGAGGAAATTTAAAAATGAAAGGTATTGATGGGTAGGGCTAGTCCCTATAGAGTATGAAAAATTTAAATAGTATAAATTATGGTTGTCCAGAAAATAAGGACGCCTTTACAAAATATATAAAAGAAATTAATGCAGTTATTAAAAAACAAGCCAAAGCAACCGGCCATGGTAAGAACAAAAAAACTATTTTTTGGGATATTGATGATGTCGTTTTAGAAAGTTCCAAGACTATTGTTGATATGATCAATAAACTATATAGGCGTGACCATGGTTTGAAAGATGCTGAGTTTGAAGATTTAAAAGACTGGGGTTATAAAAGTATTTATCGCGAACTTAATGAAAAAGACGTAGTGAATCTTTTTGAAAGCGATGAATTTATTAATAATGTCAAAATTAACCCAGACTTTAAAATGATTCTTGATAGTGGAGTGCTTGGCAATTTTAATAACTGCTTTGTTACTTATGGAACAAATAAAAGTTTAAACGATAAGGCTGAATTGCTTGAAAGAGAATTAGGCGATAAAATTAAAGATTTTCTATATATAGGTTTGACCTGTGGAACAGACGGGGCCGATGGTAAATGCCATCCTAAAGAGCGAAAAGAATATATAGATATGAGTAATGGAATTCAGATTGACGACAATTTTAATTTTATGAAAAATACAAATGCCGGCATTAAAGTATTGGTTACTAATGGTATTGATACTGATTATAATTATGATGAGATGATTGCCAATGCTGATAATGGAGAGGGAAATGTTTATAAAGCTTATGATTTAAAAGAAGTTTGGAGTTTACTAGACTTTTTTGGAAATTATGGCGACTAGTTTTAAAAATGTTTTAAGCTTTTAACGCTTAATTTTTAATGTTTAATTTTTATGCTTAATTTTATAATAATACTCGCACTCAATTATAAACGAGAATTTAAAGTAAAGGAATGATTGTGTGATATGCCAACTAAACCACAGAGATTATATTATACTGTAAAATTATCAAGTGATTTACTTAAAGAATATAATTATGATTTAACGGCGAGCTTCAATGAATGCTTGGAAGCCGGATTGATTATAAGTTTATCAGATAGCCAAATGCTTAAAAGCGTTAGAGATATTACTGGTAAAAAGGTAGATCTTGATCTTTTAGAGGAATGGTATAGCGAAAGGGATAGACTTAAGAAAAGCAAAAATGTAACCAAAGAGAAAAAGAGCCGAATTAAAGAATTGCAAAAAAATATATACGATATGATGTATATACCAGAATATATTACTGTAGTCATGGACAACGTTAATGATTACAAAAGGATGTTTAAGAACGGCTTTAAATTTAATGGCAGAACTTATAGGAGAATTAGTAGTAGCGCAAGTCAAGCTAGAGTTAGTACTGTTGCCTTTATAGACGAGACCATTAAAGACGAATTAAGAAAGAGACTTAATTGCGGAAGAGATATGGCGAAGCCCATGGCTCCAAGTAAAGTCAATGCGTATTTTGGATTGTATGGTAGCGCTACTAAACAGGTTACCGAGCCTAGATTCTGTGTAATTAAAGATTATTGTGAAAATATGGACGTTGATGTTGATTTTAGTGTCGAAACAGGAAGAGATGACGACGATATTATCGAACAGCGGACTTTAGATATAGAATTTAACCGATTTGATGGTAGCGGATTAATTAGCCCACAAATGGCTGAGGTATGGAGTAGGGATATTGGAGAAGACTATGTACCTTGCCAATTTTGTGTGAGATACGCTTTTACCAAAGGATTGGTTAATGAGTTTGACTTTGTCGAATGGTGTAGAGACGAAAACGACGGAAATTATATTGTTAAAGACATATACGGGAACGATGTGGATTTAAGAGAAATTGACGTCATTTTGACTGAAGGGCAAGTTAAACTATGGGATAGTTGGAAAAGCCAAGAGGATTTAGTAAATAATGCTCATAAGAATGGTATTATTTGGGGCGTTACTAAATATAGCCCAAAAGAAGACAAAGAAGCCGCAACTATGAATTATCAATATTTGCAGACTCTTGATTTACAGGGAGATAGCATACAAAAAATATGCGAAGATACCGTTAAGTATATTAAAGGCGTATCTTATGACGATGTGTATTACACTTTGCTGTTTTGCATGGGACAGAATATGCAGGCTTGCGATATTGAAGACTTTTTACAGAATTCAGATAATTACTGGCTTAAGAGTATGGTGTTAGACCACAATATATTAAATGATAAATATAGCCGGGAAAAAATTAGAGACATGGTTGTCACTAAAATTGAACAGGCGTGTTTAGGTAGATTAATAGTTAATGGAAACTATCAAGCCATTGTCCCAGATAGTTACAGTTTTATGCAAGCTATGTGTGGACACAAGGTTACCGGATTGCTGAAAGATGGAGAGTTTTATAGTAAATTCTGGGCCGATAAAGGCGAAGACCGTTTTGCATGTGCTAGAAGCCCTATGACACATATTAGTGAATGGTATGTTGCCAGAAATAAATATAAGGCGGAAGACGAAAGCGAAGAGGAAGATATCCGAAAAATTGAGAAATATTTCCGGTATAGTTATAGTGGCATTATTACTAATACTCATGGAATTTATACCATGAATTTTAGTGGAAGCGATTTTGACTTTGATA
>CALCUH010000198.1 GCA_937907165.1 uncultured Bacteroidales bacterium
GAAGGCGCGGGTCTGTGCCCGGCGCGGGGTTCGGTAGCGGCTCAGGGCCATCGGCGAAGCCGACGGGCGACAAGGTGATGAGAGTTGCGGCAAGAAAGAGACATTTCATATCCAACACCTCCATTTTCGTCTGATTTTACCAAAGTATACGTATATGATAATAATGGGTCTTTGAGCACGAATGGAGAAGCTGTAACTATCGGCACGAGCGGAACATTGCTGGAAGGCGGCCTCCTTGTATCTATGATTGATGATATAGTATCGCAGGCTAGCTCGGCGACATCAATTGCGCAAAGCGTGAGAGACGATGCAGACAGCGGGGCGTTTGACGGAGCATCAGTTGTTGGTCTTGAGATTGTTCTCAATCATCTGATTTGTACACTTTCAGACGGAACAGAAATTGATGCTGGAGTCATTCCAGGGGCTCTTAGCGACGCCGTAAGCAAATCGGCTCAAGCCGCAAAAGATTCTACCATGACGCAACCAGTTGGCGTTGATTCTGATGGTAAACTTTGGTCTGTTCCCGGCGGAACTAGTGACCACGATACATTAACTAATCGAGACGCGAGCAATCAGCATCCGATTAGTGCGATTACGAATCTTTCGTCCGAGCTTAGTTCGAAAGTTTCAAAATCAGCACAAGCTACCAAAGATTCTACCATGACACAAGAAGTCGGTATTGACTCCGATGGTAAACTTTGGTCTGTTCCAGGTGGAACTTCGAACTATGAAGACCTCAATAATCTGCCACAGATTAACAGCGTTACACTTACTGGCAATAAATCTTTTGAGGATCTTGGACTTGAACAAGAAGAAGCGGAAGAATATCCGATTGAAGAAGCTAATTTAATAGACCTTGCAACTTCGATTTCTTCGGCATCGACAGATGATGAAGTCGCATCCGCAAAAGCAGTATACGATTTTACAAACGGAAAAATTGATAAATCAGCTCAAGCTGCAAAAGACTCTACAATGACCCAAGCAGTCGGCATTGATTCTGATGGTAAACTTTGGTCTGTTCCTGGTGGAACCAGTGATCATAATGCGTTAACCAATCGAGATGCGAGCGATCAGCATCCGATCAGCGCGATTACGAATCTTTCGACTTCGTTAAATGAAAAATATGTAAAACCACAAAATGGTATTCCAGTATCTGATCTCGAAGATGGCATCATTCCGGACACAGAAGAAGCGACGGAAGTTGAAGTTCCGCTTTATACGATAACGGATGCTCTCGATGTATCGGTTGCATTAAAGAATTACGATACGACCGTTTTTTCTGATGGCGCAGTTTCTACTATAACAGCAGCGCTTCCAACGCCAGTTTCCGGAAATGATTACCTAACCGGCGTTATTTTCGAGGCTGCGAGCGGACAAACTTTTACCGTTACTTGTCCAACGGGTTATGCTCTCAAATGGATAGGGAACGCAGCTCCAATGTTTACGGCTGGAAAAATATATGAAATTATTTTTAGATGTCTATGGCTTAGCGATGGTTCTGGTGATATTATTATTTCTGCGAACTGGAGTGAAGTATAATGTTACTTGAAAGACGAGCGCAAATGTTAAAAAAGCTTCCTGCAGAGTATCAAGCGGTCAGGTATATCGAAAGCACAGGATCGCAGTATATAGACACAGGCTACCCGCAAAACGATTTACGGATAACGGATATAACGTTCGCGCTTATGCAGCCGAGAGACGCATTTGTGATCGGCGCGTTTCAGAATAGCCACTGCTGGAGTTTTCTGCGACTTAGAGACCGTGATATAAGTATCGGATGGAACGAATGGGCTTTTATAGGTGTGCAAGCGAATGTCGGGGATGTGCATAGATATGAGACGGAGCTATCTGTAAATATACGAAAAATGCTGATTGACGGCGTTGAAATGTATAAATCAACAGATGAGAAAGACAATAGTACGTCACAAGACAGCACACTCCTTCTCGCATACAGATACGTATCAAATGTTCTCGTTGAATTTGGTGCTATCGGAAGGCTATACCATTGCAAGCTATATGGCGGAGAGATGGAAAAATCGCTAGTGCGAAACTTTGTTCCGTGCTACCGTATATCTGATAATGTAATAGGTCTATACGACCTATGCGGAAGTATTTGCCCTTTGACCAATTCTCCGTTTTATATCAATGCTGGAAGCGGAACTTTTCTAAAGGGGGGAGACGTATGAAGGTTATCGCACGCAACGGCAAAATCATTATCACTCAGAACAGGAAAGCACTCGAAGCTCCTGCTATTTATCATGCTACAGGAACCGTGGACTACCGTGGATATAACGCTGGCGCAACAATCACTGTTCCATACACTCGACTTGAGCGCAACGTATTGCTGACGGCGAGATGCGTCGGGATTTGGTATAAGAATGCTGACGAAGAATGGGTATTATCTGAGGAATGCGATTTTAGTTTAACTGGCGACACGGTAACAACTCCAGTCCCGATGACGTTCTTACTACTTTCGCCTTCGATTCAGAATTCAGGATTTAATTTCAAAAACGGGAGCGGAACGAGCGTATGGATGAGAAATCTTGCTTCGTGTGAGGTTGCTGCAAATCTGGTCGGCATTACCGGAACTCCGATAAACGCTACATTTGCAAGTAATGCAATGGTATTTAATGCGTCAACGCTATCGTGTAATATCACCAATGGGCATAGATTTGCCTCAACAAAATTCGGAATGCGATACCAATATCATATTTACGCTTGGGGGGATACAACGTGAAATTTTATATTGTTGAAAATGGATATGTCACCGCGTGCGGGGAAGATGATAGTACAGCACCGGATATGCCGAACGCAGCAGAAATTGAGCAGATGCTATTAAATCCTCCCGCTGCGCCGGAAGGTTACTACGCTGCACTCAAGGATGACTTGACATGGGATTTCCTTCCGATTCCTCCGGAGCCAGAGGATGAGAGAGTAACTCCTGAAGAAGTCTTAAGAAGACTGGAGGAGATTCTATGAGTTTTGTAACGCATAATGATAAACTTGTTGTAGCTCCGAATGGAAAGGCACTATCTATATCGGGCGGAACCTCTCTTAATCTCGCATACGGGCTTACTGCTCCCGAAGATACCTCGAAGATTTGGGTGAAAATTCAAAATGAACCGGAGAAAGTAAGTGTGAAATCATCTTTTGGTGGTATCAGGGACATTTACGTCAGAGGAGCGGGGACTGCTAATAGATCTGCTTATGGTGTTGGTGCCGCTTCTGTGGGAGACAAAATTTATATTCTCGGCGGATATAATTCTGGAGTAAAAAGTTATATAGACGAGTTTGATACGAATACTGGCGTATATCAGAATACCGGTGCTAGCTTAACGGGTAGTGGCGGATATTCAAATAACGCAGTCGCTGTCGGAAGCAAAATTTATATGCCGAAACTCCAAAGAAGTTATTATATGGGATTTGACGAATACGATACTGTCACAGGACAAAAACAAAATTTCGTCGAATATAGTTCCTCAATTCAATATGGAATAGCTGTCGCTGCTTGCGGTAAATATGTTTATCTTTTTGGCGGATCTATGTATGGTTTTACAGTTGACTATTCTGACTTCGGAATGACGACTATTAATGTGCTTGATACTGAAAATAGAACGTTTTCCACACTCTCAGCATCTATGCCAAACCGTACATGTTATTTACCAGCAGTGACTGTCGATAATAAGGTTTATATATTTGGAGGAGCATCACGATATAACGTCGAATCGTATATTTATACTTTTGATACAAATACACAAAGTATAAGCCAATTAACAACGCAACTTCCTTCATCAAGAGCATACTGCTGTGCCGCTGCGATCGGAACAAAAATTTATATTTTTGGAGGGATTTCTGCAAAAAGTGAATCTTCACGTACGAATACAATCTATATGTACGACACGGTTGCTAATTCTTGTGTAGATACGGGTATTACCCTTCCTTATGCCGTGTTTGGAGCGCAAGCGGTAACCGTCCGGGATAAGATATATGTAATTATGGGCAACACTGGTAGTCCATCAAATTCCATTCTCGAATTCTCCGGCACTACTGATGTGCCTCAGAACGAGCTTCAACTGATCGTCGGGTATGGTACACCGAGTAGCAAGATCATATCCTCGGGGAATGCCGATATCGATCTAACCGTTAAACTTGCCCTTCTCGGAGACGCAAATGGAGAAGGTCATCCGGTTGAGGTATATCAGTATGTCAATTCCGAATGGACAAAGATAGCTTAAGGAGGAAATCAAAATGAAAATATTAAAAATAAATGACTCAATTTTGGTGACCAACGATGGAAAAATTGTAGGAACTGAGGAGCAAAAAGATGACACATTAGTTCGAGGAAATGCTTTTCTAAAAGCAATTACAATTAGCAGTGAGATTGTTTTCGGAATCGCCACAATTATAGAGGAGGAAAATTAATATGAATGTCAGTCCGTTTTTAAAGCAACTTTCAGTAAGTTTTGATACTTCTACTCATATTTTAACAGACGAAAGTTGTACACAATTAGCGACAGAACTGGGTATGCAGATCGTTGAGTTCGATGCTCCGATTACAATTACGATTACTTATAGTTCGAATACCTATACGGCGACTATTAACAAATATTTTTGTTTTCCGGGTACAGAAGAAGGATTTTATATATACAAAAATCCTTATTCTTCGTCGAGTAGTTATAACAAAAGGCTTGCGATAGTTCCTGTAATGTCAAAAGAATCGGTCCCGGTTGAGCAAGCTTTTACACTTACAGAGGTATTTCCATATGACAACATGAGCTCATCCAGTAGTTGTACTTTTCATTTGTATAGATTCGCTAACGATGAGATAGCTATTACGAGTTCAGAAACTGGTAGTTCTTCTACGCCTTATATTTTTGTTGCTACTTACGGAAAAAATAATAATGTTTCATCTAGAGCTTTTCTTACACTGTATCCGCACACGCTATATGAAATGCGTATCGGAGATACAATTGTTCGTGGCACAAGAACTGGAATTTCTGGCTTTAGCGATAGTGAATTAACCAATGCTACCGTACTTTTATTAAAAATTGATAATCCATCACTCGGTATATCATTCGATAAGGTATATACCGGTATTCTTGGAAGTATCTTTCCTTCTACCGATTCCGTTTTTACGCTGAATGGCAAAACATATATTATGCTCCGTAAATCGTCGACATATCTTACTTGCGTAATAGAATACCCAGGCGAGGTAACGTAAAATGAGAACCATCGAAACGCCAGAACAGCTCGACGCTTTAATCGATGCATTGCTCAAATTGCGCGAATCTGCCTCTGATGAAAACGCTCTGGCCTCTAAGGAACTATATCCTTTTTGGGAACCAGATACCGAATACAAAGTAGACGATAGACTCTACTACAATGGCAAACTGTATAAAGTTCGTCAGAATCATACTTCGCAAGATATTTACCCACCGTCTATCGATACAGCAGCGCTTTACACCGAGATTACGTTTGAGCCCGGAACTAGAGACCATCCGATTCCGTATAGCAATAATATGGAACTCGAGGAAGGGAAATATTACTCGCAAAGCGAAGTTGTTTATCTGTGCATTCGTTCGACTGGTGTCCCGGTATACAACAATCTCGCAGACCTAGTCGGCATTTATGTCGAGGTCGCGGAATAAATAAAAAAATAGGGAGCGGAAAATACCGCTCCCTCGCTACAATATAGGAGGCAAATATGACCAATAGAGAATTTGCAGATATGCTAATTCATTTAGCAACAAAAGAAAAGACACTTTACGTGAATGGTTGTTATGGGAAACGCCTCACAGAGCCGCAGAAACAATACTATATTAACAACTACAGTTATAATCGCGGGCTATTGCGTAAGCCCAAAATTCTAAAAGCCTCAAACGAAACCGTTGGCGGCGACTGCATTTGCATTATCAAGGCAGTCCTCGACGGGTGGAATCCAACCACTCCGGGCGATTCGTGTGGTGTTGTTTATAATCCCAAGCACGACTTGACCGAAAAGGGACTTCTCGATGCTTGTGGTGCTTCTGTTTCCTCCGACTTTAACAACATCGAGGTCGGGGAATTTTTATATTTACCGGGGCATGGTGGCGTTTACATTGGCGACGGCTTAGCCGTTGAGTGTACTCCGTCGTGGAAGGACGGCGTTCAGATTACGGCTGTGCATAATATTGCTAAGAGATCTGACTACGATGGCCGTAAATGGGATAAACACGGAAAACTCCCGTGGATTGATTATCTCAGACAGTATATGAAAGCAGACGTGCCGATTCTCCAATATGGTATGACCGGCAATGACGTTAAGCGCCTTCAGACGTTACTTAATCTTCGCGGAGCATCGCTTGAAATCGACGGTTCTTTTGGCCCGGCGACATTAGAAGCTGTTAAGAATTTTCAGAAGGACTATCTATTAGACGTCGATGGTTCTGTTGGCGGAGCAACTTGGTCGCGTTTAATTAAATAAAGGAGGTTACACTATGATTCGTGGAACAACTCCAACTCTTTCATTTAAGTTACCATTCTCGGTTGATTCAGTGTCGGCAATGTGGGTTACTATTTCTCAAAATGGTATTCCGGTTATTACAAAAACGCTGTCAGATGTAATCGTTGACGAGGCAGATGACAAAAAAATATCTTACAAAATGACGCAATTTGAAACACTAAGATTGTCGGCGCAGTATCCTGCCCAAATTCAAATCAGAGCAAAACTGATCGAGAACAACGATGCAGTGGCCTCCGGAATCGTCGATATTCCCGTTTCTTCCATATTAAAGGACGGTATTATTTAATGAACAACTATTTTGAACTCACGATTGAAGAGTCTAGCCAATTTTTTAATGCCGATGTGTCTGCTTCTGATCAGAGAATTGAAATAATTATATCTGACGACGGTACGAGTGACAATCAAAATGATGGGAATGACATAGGAGGTGATGAAGAATGACAAATTTATTTGTAACGCTGTCATCTATTACTGTTGGTAGCACCGACGAATATACATCTGGAGCAGAACATGCATTCCAGGTGCAATTCAATTTTAGTCAAGAGTGGGATGGCTTAACCAAGCTTGTTACTTTTAAAGCCGCCGACGCAATTGTAAGTCAAATTATAGAAAACGACAAGTGTTTCATACCGCACGAGGTCCTAATGCCAAAGCAGGACTTGTGGGTTGGGGTTTTAGGCACAAAGGATGAAAATGTCGTTCTTCCGACAGTATGGAAAAAACTACGAACCGTTTCTTATGGAATTGTAGAAGGCGCTTTCCCTGCTGACCCGACTCCATCTCAATATCAGCAAATTTTGAATATTGCGCAGACAGCTCTTCAGCCCTCTGCCTTAGACCCTTACCGCACGGCAACGCAACAGGACCTTATTGACATAGAAAAAATCGATAAATCCGCGCAGGCGCCAAAGACCGCAGAACAGACCGAAGCCGTCGGAATCGATGAAAACGGTCGACTGTGGAGTAAGACGGGCGGTGGCGGGGCTTCTGATTGGAGTATGATAACGAATAAGCCGTTTGATAGCATTGGTGAAAATCTAAAAGTAGTCAACGGCGTGCTGAGCGTAGACACAGCGCCAAATGTCGAAAAAGATAATACGAAACCTATAACTTCAGCAGCTGTATTTGTTGAAGTTGGGAACATAAATACGCTTTTGGCTTTAATATAAAGGAGGATAAAAAATGGCGATTTCCAATGAAATAACAAGAATTACATCTGATAGAAATACTATTAGAAATAAACTTGTAAACTTAGGATTGGCGCAAAGCGCGGACAATCTCGATACTCTCGCTACGGCTATTGATGGGATTGCGAACAGAGGGACTCCGTCAGCGGAAGTTCACGAAGGTGAAAGCTATACAATTCAGCCTGGGTATTATGCTGGCGGCTCAGTGTCTGGTGTTTCTGGTGGCGGAAATTACAATTTGCAGAGTAAAACCGTAACTCCAACAAAGTCGCAACAGAGCATTGCTCCAGACACCGGCTTTTATGGTCTATCGAGTGTAACGGTCAATGCTATTCCGAATACTTATCAAGATGTTTCCGCAGTAACGGCAACTGCATCTGACGTTCTTGCTAACAAAACCATTGTGACATCGAGCGGACAGACCATTGCTGGTACAATGCCAAATAATGGTGCTGTTAGCGCTTCGCTTGACACTGGAACGACATTATATACAATACCTGCTGGCTATCACGATGGAACAGGAAGTGTTTCTGTAGTTACAGAAACGAAAACGGTAACCCCCTCGACTTCACAGCAGAAGATAGAGCCATCAAATGGCAAAGTGCTTTCGGAGGTAACTGTTAGTGCTATTCCTGTAATTTATGGCGACGCAACAGATGCGGATGCTGTTGCCTCAAACATTCTCGCAGCGAAAAAAGCTGTGGTTAATGTTGATGGTAGTGCGACGCTTGTAACAGGAACGATGACAAATAATGGAAGTACGAGCGGTTCTTTTGACGGGCTTTCTACATTATCCTATACAATTCCAGCTGGATATACAAGCGGAGGAACTGTAACATTAACTAATGATATTGAAACAGCTCTTGCCGCGATTTAAAGGTGCATAATATGAGCATTCAAAGCGAGATAAATAGAATATCAAGCAATATTACAGACAGTTTTAGCGCTGTTCTTGAAAAAGGCGGCACTTTTTCGATGCCATATAACAGTAATGATCTTTCTAATGCAATTATGTCCATTCCAAGCGGCGGAGGCAGCGCCTCTGAGGTTGAATATGGAGTGAACTTTATCGACTATGATGGGAGTATTATTGCTTCGTGGGAATCCGATTCGGTAGCGATGAAAAGCGAGCTTCCTAATAATCCTACCCGTACGGGTTTAACGTCTCAAGGATGGAACTGGACACTAACAGATATTAAATCATATATATCAAGTTGTCCAAAAGCTACTATCTTTGTTGGTCAGATATATGCGACGACAAGTGGACTTACAGAAATTGATATTACTGTAACAAAAGTCACGGGATTGACTGTTACCTGCAACATGGTTGGTAATAAAAATTGGGGAGACGGTGTATCTGATAACTTAAAAAGTCATACTTACACCGATTATGGGAATTACACCATTACTTGCGACGGAACAGAAATTCCGGCAGGAACAGCAAATTCTGGAGGAATGTTTGGTTCATCGAATGCTAATGTTAATCGCTTTTGGTGTACTGGAATTCGTATCGGAAATAGTGTGACAAGCATCGGTACATATGCGTTCAATAACTGTCATTCGCTTGCAAGAATTTTGTTTTCAAACCGTATAACAAGCATCAATGCAAATGCTTTTAATAACTGCTACTCAATTGAAAATGTTATACTTCCAAACAGTATAACAGAAGTCGTTAATTCCGCATTTCCCAACTGTTTCTCGCTTGCGAACGTCTCTCTTTCAAATAGTGTGACGAGTATTGGAAGTACGGCGTTTTACAACTGTTATTCATTGAAAAGTATTACATTCCCGGGTGGAACATCGAGCATTGGCGGTACTGCTTTTTATAATTGCTATTCTATTACAAAGTACATTTTTGCAACGAATACTTCCGTAACAAGTTTACAAGGGGCCAATGCATTTACTGGTATTAATGGAATATGCAAGATTATAGTTGCTGATGACCTTTATGATTCATGGAAAACAGCATTAAACTGGACTGGCTACTCAAACTACATCTATAAGGCGTCAGAAGCGTAAGATAGAAGCCTCGCTTGCCAACTTAAGCTGCGAAAACCTGCTTCGAATTAAATTCATTTTGTAATAAAATAATATTTATATTGAAAAACTCACCTTTAGAACGTAACTATTTTATCGCAAATTTGTGCTGGAGAACTATTTTTGCGATAATTTAGCATATTTCAAAGAAAAGGAGAAAAGACTATGAAACTGAAAGTAAGAGGTGCGACCATCGCGCGAATTGGCGCCCTTCTGGTCGTACTCATCAATGAATGCCTTGCCTTATTTGGCAAAGCAGCACTTCCGTTTACAGAGAGTATGGCTTATCAGGTCATTTCTCTCATCGTTACGATTATCGTTGCTGGTGTTAACGCTTGGTATAATAACGACATCAGTCAGCCTGCACTTATCTGTGGCAAGATTTTTGACGCAATGGACGACGGTCAG
This sequence comes from uncultured Bacteroidales bacterium, assembly GCA_937907165.1. Taxonomy (GTDB): domain Bacteria; phylum Bacteroidota; class Bacteroidia; order Bacteroidales; family Paludibacteraceae; genus UBA1181. The sequence goes on from CALCUH010000198.1 coordinate 10,135, forward strand.
TTGACCGACGATGAGATTGCTGAGATTATCAAAAACGCAGAAGAAGCCGAGGCAAACGGTTATACGAACGACGCTTTCCTTGTTAGTTTTGCCAATGGCGTACTTAAAAACGCGAAAGAAAAAATTGACAATAAAGTAAATAAGGAATAAAAAAAGGCTACCCAATCACATTTTGTGTGAAAGGGTAGCCTAATTTTTTTATTTGGTTCCTGTGCTTCCGAAACCGCCAGATCCGCGGTCTGTATCTTCTAAGTCTTCGACTTCTTCAAACTTGCAGTTATCATATTTGATAACAACAAGCTGTGCTATGCGCTCGCCAGAGCCTATAATTTGGCTCTGGTTGCTTTCATTTTTGAGGCATACAAGAATCTCGCCTCTATAATCTGCGTCAATTACGCCTACTTTATTGGCCGGTGCGAGGCCTCTTTTGCATGCTAGCCCGCTTCTTGCGAAGACGAGCCCAACATGTCCATCTGGTATCGCGACTGCTATACCGGTATGGATCATCGCCGATTCGCCAGGCTTAATATTTATTGCTCCGGCAGCGACAGAATATAGGTCAGCACCAGCAGATAGTTCGGTGCCGTATGTTGGTTCGAGTGCATTTTCATTTAATTTCTTATACTTTAATTTCATTGTCTTCACACACAATCCTTTTAATCCTCTTTCGTTAAAACATATAGTTGACAGTGACACATGCCAGGAGTTTCATTTTCTATCATATCTCGAAACTCTTTGCACATACACTTCGTGTCGTCGTTATGAACAAGGCGGCACGGGCAATAATGCCCGTTTGCCGCAAGTTGTTCTCTGATTTTCTTAACGACTTTCTTGTCCGGGTTAAGAGTAATCTTCATTTTTATTCCTTAATTACGTATTCTTTTCTGTTTTCAAACTCGGCTATTTTACCGTCATTCCAGTTTTTGACGGGTCGATAATAACCGGTAATTCTGCTATAAACCTCTGTCTCTTCGCCGCAATCAGGACATTTATATACTTCGCCTTGTATGTAACCGTGGTCGTGACAAACCGAATACGTCGGTGAAATCGTATAATATGGCAGATGATAATTTTCTGCAATCTTTCTTACGAGCGCTGCCGCAGACTTCCAAGAAGGAAGCTTTTCCCCGAGGAATGCGTGGAAGACCGTGCCGGAAGTGTACAATGTTTGTAGCCCGTCTTGGATATCAAGAGCGGAAAAAATGTCATCCGTGTAGCTCACCGGCAGGTTAGTGCTGTTCGTATAATACGGCTTGTTGTTACCATTACCTCTCGCAGTAATAATATCTGGATATCTTTCAATATCGTGTTTCGCGAGGCGATATGCCGTGGATTCACAAGGAGTTGACTCGAGGTTAAATAAATCTCCATACTGCTCCTGATAATCAGATAGACGTTCTCTCATGTGAAGAAGAACCTTGCGAGAAAATTCCGTAGCAACTGGATTGGAAATGTCTACGCCAATCCACTTTGCGTTGAGGCACGCTTCGTTCATACCGACAAGCCCGAGGGTAGAGAAGTGATTGCGGAACGAGCCTAGGTAACGCTTCGTGTACGGGTATAGACCACGCTCGAGATACTCCGTGATTGTTTTTCTCTTGATATCAAGAGAACGAGCAGACAAATCCATAATTGCATCGAGACGCTCGAAGAATTCCTCCTCATTTGCGGAAAGATATGCGATTCGTGGCATATTGATTGTAACAACTCCAATAGAACCAGTCGACTCGCCTGAGCCAAAATAACCGCCGGATTTCTTGCGGAGTTCGCGAAGGTCGAGACGGAGGCGGCAGCACATCGAACGTATGTCTGAAGGTTCCATATCGGAGTTTACATAATTCGAGAAATACGGCGTTCCATACTTTGCTGTCATTTCGAATAAGAGTCTGTTGTTCTCGGTTTCAGACCAGTCGAAATCTTTAGTGATAGAATAAGTTGGAATTGGATACTGGAAGCCACGTCCATTGGCGTCTCCTTCGATCATTATTTCAAGGAATGCCTTATTGACCATATCCATCTCTGACTTGCAGTCTTTGTAACAGAAGTCCATCTCTTTTCCGCTTACTATGCACTTCTTGTTAGCTAAGTCTGCCGGGACAGTCCAGTCTAGTGTGATATTCGTAAACGGTGCCTGTGTCCCCCACCTCGATGGAGTGTTGACTCCGTAAACAAAACTTTGAATGCACTGTTTTACTTCTTTATATGTAAGGTTATCGGCACGAACAAACGGTGCTAAATAAGTGTCGAAACTTGAAAATGCTTGTGCCATTACTACCCCCAGTTTCCTGGTACTTTAACACCAACCGAATTGGTGGGATTAGACTATCTCTTCATAAGAAAATTGCCATCCGCCGCATACTGTCTTTTTTCGAAGATGCAGCGCGTCTTGTATTCTTTGCCTTGGTATGTTATGTTTGCGAGCAAAGTCGTTTATGTTTGAATCTATGTATAATGTCCCAGACGGAGACAATCCAAAAAACTCTTTTTGCTGCCCATCTTGTATTTTGTTATTTTGTTCCTTTGACACCCACAGGCATGTCTCTGGCGAATACACCTTTTTATCAATGTATCTTTGCTTTATATCCTTATCAAGAACAATGAGGCCATCCAAAAAATTTTTTTCATTAAATCCATCTACGCTTTTGCATGTATTATAAAAGTTTTCAAATACAAGCCATTCTTCGCAAACCTCAACATTTTTGTATGCGTTATAGCGTTTGTTGTTTTTATTGTAACATCTATTTATCATGTCATGCCACACAGAATAGTAAGGTTTATAATGTCCTTTTGTTTTTATGTTACCTGTGCATGCTACCCCACAGACAAGTTTGGCATAAGGGTCTCTTATGCAGCCTGTCTCAATCCAACAGGCTCTGAACTCTTTCACGGTTCCAGTATTTAAGAACCTCACGCTTGCCTTATCTTTATTTATTCCTAAAACTACAACGCTTCCGCAATTGTGTGTTTGATATATACTTCCAATATTCATTTTGTTCCTTTCTTATGTCGGGCACTTCGAGTAAAGAATCTCACTTACTCTACGTTAAAAACTAGTCGTTACACCTTCTTCTATTGAAGCTTGGCACGGTATTGTCTTTTATGTATAAGCGCAAAAAGAGCTATTACACAGTCAGAGTTTCGCCGTTAGCCGAATACTATTCGACACCGCATTGTTATGCGTTCACCCGATATTTAGTCGGCTGGCTCACATTGTATTTTTGCCAGCCCATTCGTTTTGCATTATTCCTAAAAAGTTGACCATCTGATTGCATAGGGTAGAAAGATGAGACGCAGGAGACGACGTAATTTTACCAGGCACTCCTCCGAGCCCTTCTTCGATAAGCTGTCTTAGTGACCAACCGGCGCAATTATGTACAAAAATATTACCCTGAACAGCAAAATTTTCATATCCGGGAACCGTTAAATCATATACATCGACAGGACATTCGTAGTGAATTTTTTCAACTTTTCTGATTTGATGATTATAAGCTGCGCCAAGTGGGTCTTTTGCACTATTATACTTAAATGCAAAAGTACCGTTTGCTGCTCTTTCCCGCGTTTTTGCAAAGTCGCTTACGCTTTGACGCTTTTCGACACTTTTGTTATAATTCGTAAGGCGTGTATGATTGCTCGTTTTCCACAACGTTGTTCCCATTGTTTTTTGCAATTCCATTCTCCGGTGGTCCTTACTTTTCATTACTTCAAGGTTTTCTGGCCTATTATCGTGCTTGTTGCCGTTAATGTGATGAACAATTTCATCCTCATCTAGAGGTCGTCCAAGTATCCATGATGCAATCCACCTGTGTGCATAACATTTTTTTGTTTTTCCTGGAGCGTCTGTTGCCCAAGCTGGATTAATTTGTGTATAGTTATTTTTTTCTGTTATATGAAGTGGCATCACAGATTCGCCGACTTTTAGCTCGCTTGCTCTTTTAAAAGAACCATCTCTCATCATAAATGGATGATCTTCTGTACAAACAAGTGTGTCTCCCGTACAGAGTTTTACACGAACCATGTCCTGTGCTTGGCGCGTAATTCGTGGATTAATCGCCTTTGCTGGGACAATTTCATTTGAATCTTTGTCATATGCATAGACCCATACCTCTTTCACGCCTTTGCGTATTAGCTCTTCGAACGTAGGATTTCTGCCGTCTAACGTCTTAACCCTGGTATCTCCTGTAAAGCAGTAACCGCCAAGAATAGATAGGTCGTGTATATGTATATCTCCATTTGTATGAGCATCGGCTATTGTTTTGTCATAGACTTGATTCAGCCAGTAGTCTGAAGTAACTACCGCCGAGTTCGAAAGGATTAACCCACCAATTGAATAATTAACCGTTGAATTTTCCTTTACTCTCCAGTCCGCTTGGTCTAGATATTCGCTGATAATTGTTTTACTGCTTTTCATAAATCCCCCTTATAGTTTCAGAAACTCAATCGCCTGATCGTAATTCATTATTCTTTGTCCAGCCTTGAGCATCGGGGTTTCTGTAAAGCCGAGCGATATCATTAGCTTGACGTCCTTTTCTTCCACGAAAGGAACGTGATGTTCCTTGAGTCTTTTTTTTAGTGCATCGCACTTGTGGCATCCATCCTGAGTATAAATTGTTACTGCGTCCATATAATTCCTCACATATCTAAATCGTCGAATGTAATCTGCTCGAAGCCGCCGAGGCCATCGCGCTGGGGCATTCCTGCAATAAAGTCGCAAAGCTTATACACATCATCTTTGAGCCTGCCAAGTGTGGTGTTTATTAAAAGATGATCATATGGATAATAATCGAGAGCTATTTCCGATTGATGATGCTGTTGCTCATATGTAAGCGGACTATCGAATCCTTCGCGGTTGACCCTGACGTGGAAAACGTCAAATCCATATTCTTTTAAACCGCCAATCTCGTTTGGGAATCGCGCGTCTGGAATAATTGCATAATCCCACTCGTCTTCGAATAGCGTAAGAAAGCTTGCGACGAAATTCATCCAATAATCAGGGCTCTTTTCTCTTACTACATCTGTTCCAATATATTGGAGGAGTTGTCTACCGTCTTCGTCTTTTTCTCCATTCCAACCAAAATACTGCTTACAGATATATTTTAGCAAATCCGCATAATGGATAATGATCACGCTGTCTCCACGCGCCTCAAGTCTTTCGCGCATATAATTAGCCGAAGTATCTTTTCCATTCATCGCGTGACCGGACACACAAATAACCTTTTTCATATTACTCACCAGCCTTTACTGTCTTGTTGAAACCGCAAGGATTGAACTCGGTACATACACCACCTCGATAAACGCAGTTCGGTACAAGAACAGACTTAAACTCTGGATTGACCTTAATTACTTCGTCGCAAATCATTCTAACAACCTTTTGTGTCTCTGGTGAAGCTTGTCTGCACAGTCTCTTATGCGCAATTGTTTCGAGCTCTTCTGCATTCATATACCAACACATATCGACAGGCTGATTCTGAGGCGCTTCTCCTCGGTCATACATGCTTTGCCTGTCGTTTCTCTGTGACTTGACAAAAGGCGTCGCGTGAACGTGCCTGCATAAGTGCACGCTAACCCAATACGGAATGTTTGTTAATCGAAAACAGAATTGAAGTGTTCTTACCGGTGAGTGGTTTGCCTGTAGCAGTTTTACTTTCCATTCGTCAGACGCTGGTTTTTCAGAGTCCTTACCGACTGTTACTAGAGTACATTTCTTGCAAAGCATCCAATCTTCCTCCGTCGGGTGCTTTAGAATTTCTACTTTTAAATCTTCTAACATTATGTATCTTCTTTATCAACGCAGAGTTCTTCACTATTCGATATTAATTGCACGAAACACGATATTATTTCGTCGATTAATTGCACATCTACGCTGATTACATCCTTTCCATCTTGCTTTAATGTATATAATCTTTTGATTAACCGCGCCGCATTGTTCATATATTAATACAGTCCCTCAGGATTCTACCATATTCGAACTTGTCGCGCTTTTTATAATCATTCCACTCAAAGAAAAAGCCATCTGCTATTCCTCCGGCGTCATAATAATTATCCCCAATCTTTGAGACAAAGTGGTTTTCTACGGGGTCATAATACATAACGCCGTCGAATCTGCCGCACAACATATATGCAAACCAATAACAGCATCCATATTTGAATGCATTCTCTGCATCAGAGAATAACCTGATAAACTTTAAAACATCGTTGTTCATTCTTTTTCATACCTCTGTAAATACCAGTACCCGGCGTTGTTTTTCCAGAGATCGTGCGCATAAATTATATCTCCTGCGTTAATTGGGTACCTGTCAAAAATATCTGCCTTTATTGAGAGTCTTGCTGCTTTTCCGCTTCCGAGACTCTTTGTTCCGATTCTGTACGACCAAATCGTTCCTTTTGCTTTGTCTTTAAGGGGAATTATGTCCGTTACTATGAGTCGCCGTCTATCTTCTTCCTTACCGGTGACAACATCAACATATCCCAATATGTCGATTGAGTTTTGAACTCTTACTCGCATGTCAACATCTTTGAGTCGGAGTGACATAATGTGTTTCTCGCATTCTCTGATACACGCGAAAACGTCGTCCTGCGTTGCAAAAGCGAATGACATCGCCTCGCTGCCATCTTTTTTCGTAGAAGTTGTATGCTTGCTAATTATTTCATACAAATCTGGGTTTGCGACAAGTGATTTTTTAACGCTCTTACAAGTTCCTTGTTTGAAGAATTCCCAGATTCTTGCGATTTCTAGTAGCTCTTTTTGATTACCGAAGCGAGAGAAGTAATCAATCTGGATAAGCGGCTTATACTTGGCCTCTTTGATTTCGTGTTTGTCAAGCCAGCGGAGCAGGGAAGAGAAGGAATCGAAATCATTCTTGCCTGCCTCATAAAGAACATTGCTGACTTTCGCACTATACCCCTTTATGGAACTAATCATATTGATGAACTGGTTGTTTGCCTCGTCTGCGTGAAGCGTTCTGTTATCTTGCCCAAATCTAAGGGGAGCAAATTTTATACCGAAGTAGTCCTCAGCTTCAGCCTTGAGGGCATTGATTTTGTCTTTGTCTCCCTTCTCTTCCTGTATCTTGATATAGGTTTCATAGAACTTCAGTGGGTAATGAGCCTTAATCCATGCGCCATACAGCGAGTCGAGAGCTACACAGTACGAGTGCGACGCATTGAAGGAATATCCGGCAGAGTCCTCAACTACTTTCCATAGCGTTTCCGCAAGTTCGTTTGCTTCTGCTGAGGATTTTCCTTCGTCTCTAACAATCGCACTTGCAAAACCTGCGATAAACTTTTCCTTATATGCGAGAACTTTTTCCGCTCTTTTCTTTGCGATATTCTTGATTGCTGTGTAGCAATCGCTCATATCGATGCCGGCGTAGTTCAACGCTCGCATGATTTGCTCCTGATAAAGTAAAAAACTGTAGTGAAATTTATCTGTTTGGATAATCGAGTCAAATGCGTTTACGCCATACGAAAACGGTTCTCGGCTTTCAAACTTCTTGTAGAATGAAGCCCCGCCAGGGCGAATTGCCGCGACAAACGCGGAGAGCTCGGAGATGTTGCGAGGCTTATACTTCATTATCCTCGCTCGAGTCCCTTCCTTTTCGCATTGATTGATTCCTAGCGTGCAACCATTTTCATATATATCCCAACATTTGTCTTCTGGAGGGCACATCTTGAGAAGTTCTCTGACTGACGGAGGCTCAATTCCAATCGATTTATATGCCTTATATATAAGCTCAACGACAGATACTTTTAGATGGTCGTTCTTTAGAAAATGACATTCTTCTGCCCATTTGCCATCCATTAGACAGCATAGATTATCTTTAATCCGAATAAGACCAATCTCTTTTCGTATGTTTCCGGCATATATCAGAGACGAACACGGTGCAATCGACCAAGAAGCAATCAAACCTTGATATCCGGTGCTGCCATTAAAAATCGGCATACAATCGGAAGATATGTATTTATCAATGTGTATATCATCTTTTTCGTCTTCATCGGCGTGTTTGAGCGCTAACTCGTATCTCTTTATCTGCTCAGAGATGTCATTTGCTGTGTCAAAAGGCACGCCCTGCGACTTAGCATATAATTTCCAAGCAGCAGATGTCTTCATTGTGCCATACGCCAGCATCGGATAGGAGTGATCTTGTCCGAGAACCTCTGCTTGTGCCCTGACAAATGGCTCCGTTGGGGCCTCGTTCATATCGATCCTTTATACCCTCGGTTTCCCGATATTTGATAGGGGAGTAGACTATACCATCTTCGTTGATACGATCTCGGAAGCCCATTGGTAGTCGTTGAGAGCTTCGCTTTCGCGCTATCTCTGCTGATTGCCCATTGTTTCATACTAAAAATTGTTACGCTTTGGTATTTTAGTCTTTAGGGGTTTCCAGCATATTCTGGGTTATTCAATACACATCACTGTGTAAGGCGACTTTGCTAATTATCTACATATCTCCAATGCAATCCAGCGGCAACGCCATTCGGGTAGTGAATAGCATGATGAATTGAGCCGGTGCATTTAAGACCAATCGACGCAGCAGCTTCGCTCATCGTGTCAAAGATAGCACCTGTCTCTATACATTGAACTTTATGAGAATTTGGATTGTTCTTTCCTTTATATCTTCCAGAGGCAATATGATGTTCGCTTAGCGATTTTTTCTGCGCATCAGACCAGTGATTTCCGTAATTCGGATTATTCTTCCCAGCCACACGCAAACCAATTTGTCTCTTTTCCTCTTCATTCCATCGATGACCGCTACATCCCTCACCACCATCGCAAACATTTGCGAGGCGGTTGTCGGTGTACTGTCTGTAATAAGCGATAAGAGTCTTTTCAAGACGAAATGCTTCTTCTTCCGTCATATTGTTACATAGGATAGTAACTTCGCAGTTGTGCGAGTTGTACATATCCATAAAGAACTTTCCTCTGTTGTGCAAACCAAGTTGTTTATACCGGTTTCCACAACCTTTCCCTATGTAGAAAACTTCCTTTGTTTCTGCTATGTTATATCTATAAACATAGTATTTTCTTTCTGTATTCATTTGGCACCTCCATTTCTGGAGATGTGCAGATAATTAGCGTTAATCGGGTATTCCTTTGCTTTGTAGTATTCTCGTCGTACTCATAAATCGCTCTGGGTACATGTGGATATCAGCCGATATTCTATCGACGTCTGAGAAGCCAAGGAGCGTGTTTGTAAAGAAACTGGCGCCAGATCCTCTTCCGCTCTTCGTTAGCCAGCCGCCATTCTCTTTTCCTTTTTTCATTACTTCATAGTCAATAATGAAATAGTCCGCCATATTGGTGTCAATAACGGTTTGTATCTCTTTTTGAATTTCTTCTTCATATATACTCCATTTAGATTTATCTACTGTTTGTTTGTACTTATCCCACCCATTCCACACAAGACGCTTATATTCACTGTTCTTTTCTTCTTGCGTCCAGTCCGGGTGTAATGACGGTAGCTTTATATCGTCATTAAAAATTGTTGTATCATACTGCTCGACATCAAGGAAAATATTTGTGTTGTCGATTGCGTCCATTATTTCACCGTGTGATAATACACATTGGTTTGCAAACCTCGAATACGCGTCATCTCCAGAAGGGTAGTCAAGAAACCACCCTTCCTCGTCTTCATAATGTAGTCCCTTTGAAACTAAAAAGTCGTCTCTTTCTTGAGATTGCTTAGGAAGTATGTAGTGACTGTCGCATCCCATAATAAGTGGAATTTTTTCTCTGTTATGTATTTCAAGAATTCTCTTATTTAGAGCAATTTGCGATTCGGTGTTATGATATTGAACTTCAAGGAAAAAATTCTTCCCAAAATGATGCGCAAAATCAATCATAATCTGTTCGGCGTCATCATACTTCCATCCCGCGATGCACGCCGAAGTGACGATAACATCGTTTTTTGGAAGAGACATTATTAGTTCAATGTCAACTCGCGGTTGAAAATAGAAGCCACTTATATTTGCCTCTGATAACACATCGTTTAACGCCAGACGACCATTTTCGTTCTTTGCTCCTATGTATATATGGCAGTTTGTTTTATCTGGTAATGTTCTGTCTTTTACCCAATAACATTCACTGCCAATCACCGGTTTGAGATTATATTTTTTTGCCACCTTTACCGTTTCGTAATAGTTACCTTGATAGCCGTGTTCCATAGAGGATAAGATAGTGCTTCCTAAATCAACTGCACGTTTTGCATATTGTTCTGGAGAGACGGTGCTATCCGAAATCTTTGTGTTAGTGTACCACGAATGCCTATGGTAGTTCTGGTATTGAATCATATTAAATCCTTAAGTTCTTTCACCGTAAACTTCGTACTCCTCGGAGTGAGGGTATGGAAGTTCTGCTGTGTATGTATTTTGGTCCCAACGATACTGATATTCGTACTCCGCCTCGTTGGTGTAAAATCTTCTTGATGGTTGGTCGTAATACATATTGATATGTTTACCGGCTCTACCGCGCAATCTGTCCTTGATTATCGTGAGGGAGACATCGTGTGATTCCTTTTCTTTTTCTTTATCAATTCTGCGAAGTCCAATAGTTCTATGTGCAAGGTTCGCAAGATTTGAAGTTCCAGCGACGTCATAAATTCCTACATCAACGCCGTTTGGCATCTTCCTCGGATGCGCCACAAGAACGACAGCGACCGAATACTGCATTGCAAAATGAATTAGTTTATTGATACATTCGGTCTGCTTAATCAGCTCGTTATTTTCGTTTGTACCAAGATCGATGGTCATTAAGTTGTCGAGGATAATTAGTTTAACACCATATTTACGGACACAATCTTCCATCGATTGCAGGATATCGTCGAGTTTGTTACTATAATCATCTCTGTATAAAAACCATTTTTTATCATATTCTGAGTTGATTGCTGTCTTTGCGTCTGGAGTAACTTTGTAATACTTCGACTTGTTTCTGTCTTCGTATTCATTTATATTTCTTGGACCAGCCATAATGTAATTCAACCAGCTCTTCTGCATCCACGACGGCATTTCGCGAGAGAACATTAATGTATTTTTGTCTTGTTCGAGCGCTTGGCACGTTAATTGGCTCAAAAACGAGGTTTTGCCAGCTCCGGGTTGTCCTGACACCACAGTGACAGTACCATAAAAAAGCTTCATTAATTCCGAATCAATCTCTTGAATCCCGGTATATACGCCATCCATTTCATCAAGATCGACGTCATTTACGTCGGATATGTTAAATACAGATGGAACGCCGGGGTCTTCTGCGTTGTTGATTAAATCGACGACAGCATCCTTGCCACAATAGTATAAAACCTCATTGAGGTCTTTAATTACGATGTCTTTGTCGTACTCCTCGTTGTGTACAACGTGAGGAATTTCTATGTACTTTGTTCTCCAAGAGCCGAGTCGCGTGAGGCACTCTTTACGCATCTTAACGCCGGCTTCGTCATTATCTGAACAAACAATTATGCTCGTGAATTGTTCTAGCCAGTCGAAGTTTTCTTCAATCCAATGGAAGTTCTGACTCCCGAGCGGAACCGATACCGAGTTGCTCCATCCGGATTCGATTGCAGCCAAACAGTCTCCCTCGCCTTCCGTGATCAGAAGTGGCTGAAGAACATTAACGCGATTCATATTAAAAAGCAATGGCGTAGAATCGCTATCTGTTTGTACCCAATTCTTTATCTCGCCCTTCGTCTTATCTATCTTATGCGATGGGCGATACTTAACCATCGTTAAAACGTTGTTCGTGTCATAATAATTAAATACGGTGTTGCCATGCTTGTCTTCTCTTACGTCGGCGTAATCGATGGTCTCTTTCGAGATACCGCGCTTTGACCAATATTCGTAAACGTGCTCCTTGTCGTTAAGAGGTTCTTCCTTTGGATATCTATATTGATGCTTTGTTTTGATGCCAACTTCGCCGAAAGAATACTGCATTTTGGCTAGTTCAAACAACTTTTGAACTGCTTCAATATATGTCATACCCTTTTTAATAAAGGCATCTATGATATCATAGTTTCTACCGCACGATCCGAAACAATGATATTTCAGTTCTTTATGATTCCAAATGCAAGACGGGTGGTCCTCGTTGTGCCAAGGACAACACATCTTTAGATTGCGTTCATCAAAATTGTCGGCGTCGAGTTCTTCAGCAATGATTCTTGCCATTGAATCGCCGAGCTTTTCTTTTGCTTTATTTATTTGTTCGATATCAACAAGCACTTGCGTTTCTCCTTATAATCTATTTAATCCCTTTCGGTTGTTCCTATAAGCAGCCTCTAATACTTTCTTTGGAGGTTCAATTCCATATTCTCCGTACAATTTTTTTATTTGTGCGGGTCGCGCTATTATTTTTGTTATTAACTTATCTGTAAGCGCATTTGTTATTATTATGACTCCGGTATCTGTAACGCTATGTATTTCTGCACCCATTGGGTGTAAGTTATCGATCAGGAACGAGTCAATGATTGACCCGTCCCCAATCGTATTTTTAATAATTTCTTCTCTGTTGTTACAACATTCGGAGTAATATACCGATGCTGTCATTCGTCCTTTTCTTCTTTTGTCTTCTTAATTACGGCTTCGTTGTACATACAATATTTTCTATGATTACAAAGTTCGTTAGCGTAAAAATCGCCGCATCGAAGAGACACAGGAGGATATGCAAACGCATTCCTTATTTCGCGGACAGTATCGTTTGCCCACTCTATCGCTTCGTTATAATCATCTTCGTCAAATGCAATTATCTTTGGTTCCATAGTCTTGCGGAAGTTTAAAAACTGTAATTCTTTCGGGAATTTACCATATTCCTTTTTAACATACGTCGAATACAGATACATCTGTCTGGCGTATTCCTTTAATTCCTTATCATTTTTAAATTCGGCTTTGCTTTTATAATCGCGAATTACTATTTCGCCATCGTCTTCAAAGATTAAATCAATATAACCAATATCAAGTTTTCGAAGCGATTCTTCAATTGATTTTTTGGCGGCCTCATATGATTTATGGTGTGAAGCCACTTTTGTAGTTAAATAAATTTGTTCGCGTGGTAGACCACATTCTCTAATCGCTCTTCCAACCTCAACTTCATTACCATAGTCTTGCGCACTATCGATATGTGTATAACCACATTTAATCGCGTTACTGACGCATTCGTAAGCATCTTTATTTTCAATTAGCCAAGTGCCGTATCCAATTTCAGGAACACTAGCATTATATTTATTAAATGGAACAACAAAATTTTTCATACATTTCTCCAAAAAAAGGAACAAAGTTCCTTTTATTGTTTTTTCATCATTGGGAAGAGAATGACTTCTCTAATTTGTGGTTGATCCGTAAGTAACATTACTAATCTATCAATTCCCATTCCGATACCACCTGCTGGAGGCATACCATATTCAAGAGCCTCAACAAAGTCTTCATCCATTTCATTAGCTTCATCATTACCAGCTTCTCTTTCAGCTAGTTGAGCTAAGAATCTTTCTTTTTGATCAATTGGGTCATTTAATTCTGTATATGCATTTGCAAATTCATGACCACCAATAAATAATTCAAATCTTTGAACAAAAC
>CALCUH010000199.1 GCA_937907165.1 uncultured Bacteroidales bacterium
GTAAGTGTTGCCGGTCGTATCCGGAACATCAACACCGACGACTGTCACGGTGACAATAACTTGCTCGCTTTCAGGGAAAGGATAAACTTTACTTTGTTGCGTCACATAATATTTTTTCACACCTGGCTTCTTCGTGTCCACAACAGGTTCAGTCAGTTCGCCCGTTCCATCCGGAACACTCGGAGCGTCATACCATAGCAATCTGTAATCACCTTCAATTGCAGAAGCCAAGTTCTTTAATTCAACCGGTTCGTTCACGCAAACGACCGTATCAGACACATTAGGAATCGGAGCGGAAGAAACCGTGACGTGTACCTTCACAGCAGGACCCGCACAACCGTTTTCATTCACCTGTCGCATATAGTAATAGGAAGTATCGACCACATCCAACGAAACGGTAGGCTGAACGGAAGACCAACCAGTAGCAGGCTCATCGGTAGCATCCTCTGTCGTAGCCACCCATTCAAGCGTATGATCGATTTCCAAGGTGACAGCGTTGTCAATCGCTTTAGTGCTACCTGGTTCCAAACTGAACTCCAACGAAGGAGTGTTAGCAACCGGAGCCTTCGGGATAGACTTATATCTAAACTGATAGATATTTTGATTGTTATCACAATACCCATCCGCAGAGGCAAATGCTTGAACCATCTTCGGTTTCGACAAATCTTCTCCCGGAAGAACCATAGAAGAGTCAAAGACAAAATCCCTCACTTCATATTCATCACCATCAAATAGCCAAACAATATCCGCGTCATTCGGAGTCTTCTCCGTAATCTTAATAGAACTCTCACCACATGTTTCATCCTTAACGACCTTAAAATCAACTGTAGGTTTCAGACTGATTTCATACTTACGTTTGCCTTGGCAACCGTCTGCGGATGCAGCGACGAAATAATAGACCTCGACTGGCTCGTCGGATTTTATGAACGTGTATGATAAATTAGCATTATCATCACTTAACTCATAATCCGGGATGAAATTACCATCTTCATCGGTCCATCCCCAAGACACAATATCTGAAGAAGAAGAGAAATCCAACTGCACATCATCCTCCTCACATGCGGAGGTTTTGACGGTAGCGCCGAGATCCATGTTGCCAGCACGGGTGATGGTAAAAGGCTCAGTAACGGAATAATTTCTACAATCATCATCGAAATCAGCTTGATTAGGATCCGTAAGGAATGTATTTAGTACATCCGGAGTCGCCACAACCACACGGAACTGCATAATATCTTCCGCATAATCACCGGTGTTAATCACGAACTTATTATCCGCCTCCAAATCAGAGATATTCTTCCAAGTAGTACCCTTGTCACCACTATATTGGAACAAATACTTTTGATTGTTGCCAAAGAAAGTGTTCAGCATCGTACTGATCGGACATTCGATGGTGAAATCCATATCTGCACATATCGTAGAATCCTTAGCAAGTTTTTCTATATCAGAATAAGCTTCCAACGAAGGCGGAGAACAAACCATAAACTTGATATCGTCGATAATCAAATCATTTCCTTTTACCCAATAAGAGTCATCATCACAACGATCTCCACAAGATGAAATCACCTGCATAGTCACATCACGGGCCTTTGCACCATCCATCACAAACTTTCCCTTGATAGGTTCCCAACCTCCCGATACAACATGATCTTTGACTTGTGCCAAAACTACACCATCATCATCAATGAATTGAACCGTAACAATCGGATCTGACAAACCTTTGCTAAAATTAGCTACCCAGGTTTCGAAAAATATATCTTTTCCCGCACATATGTTTTCGAATTTTTTTTCATAAATCACACCAGAAAATTGATAGTCGACATTGATAAACAATGCACCACCATTCTTCTCGCCTAATAAAGCAGAAGTGTGATCAGAAGATACTCCTGTCATCCACTCAGCACATGAATTGCCCGCCACATCTTGAAAGAAACCGCCACATTCCATAGGACATACAATGGCATAATATCCATCATTAATTTGTCCGTTCGCTGTTCCAGGACTTCCACTGATAGCCGCTAACGAATCATGTTTAGGTGAACATTTAACACATTTATGCTCATCTGCATTATCGAAATCATTTCCTGGCAAATCATAAGGCAAATCGGCACGATAAGGTGGCCATGTAGATGGAGTTGCCGTTTCAACGCCATCTTTGTCTACGTAAAGATGCTTTTGCGGAAACCTTCCAAATGTTTCCCAAAGCAAAGTCTTTCTAGATGCCGGATGCTTATTTCCATCACTATCAGTCATTTCGCAACATTGAATTGCATCCACACTCAAGATATTAGATGTGACACCATCCACCGTACAACGAAACTTTTCATTCTTACTCATTTCGTATAATAAATTCTTGGACGTGCCAACCTCGACCCAACCACCACCATCATTATGTTCCCAAGAATACGAACTCGCATTGTACTCCTTATCAAGGGACAAAAATGTTTGTTCTCCTATACATGCTTCCAATCCTTGACTCGAAGATATAACCGGATCATAAACACCATCCACCTTAATACTTGTAATACCCAAAGCGCCACCCACTTCAGCACCATAATATGGATATACCAAACAAATTCGGTTATCTGGTTGAATTACCGTACCTGTCACCGTTACAGACGCTTTCTTCTGAGGAACAGTAGTAGTAGCTTGAGCAGATTCTTCTTGACTACTATTGGCGAAATTAGGGTTAATCAACACATCAAAACCAAGTGGCGTCCCTTCCACAAAAGTATCATTCAACGCATAATATTCGATTGTTATAGTATATTCCGTGCCAATTTTCATTCCTTCTACATAAAAAGAAAGGAATGGAGTATGAGACTGAATGACACCAGCATATTGAATAACACACATTGCCTCGTCAGCTTTCATATAATCAGGATTCAAAACACTCGGATCGCTGGTCACGCAATAGACGAAATCCAAATCTTCATCCACCCGATACTTGTAGCCATTACCTGAATATTCAGCATTAGCTTCGAAATAATTTCCTGACATTCCGAACTGTTTACACGCATTCAAATCCCAACGCGCCGAATCATCTTTGGAAACATATGGTTCGAAATCCGTACCCGCAATTATCGCCCCCAAAGAATCCGAAATAGGGAACAACACGAAAGACAGCGTCAGAATCATCCAAGCCGTCTTCACTCTTGCATATAATAAACTTCTCTTATTCATATCATTAGCTAAATAATAAACCCTTATATAAACATACGAAAACACATTGACCTCAAATATACAGAATAAATTTCAAAGAAGAGCTATCTTCCCGTAAAAATACGGTTTTACTTCTTAAACACAAAGTATACCGCCAGCACCAAACAGACGAAAGCCGCCAAATGGTTCCAATGGAACGATTCGCCCTTGAATACGATCGTCACGATGCAGGAGAAGACCAAGATGGAGACCACCTCCTGAATCACCTTCAACTGCACCAAAGAGAAGGGACCACCCATGATTTGCGCCCCCATCCTATTGGCGGGAATCATGAAACTATACTCCAGCAAGGCTACTCCCCAACTGCACAAGATAATCAGAATGAGCGGCCAATCCGTGGAAATCTTCAACTCCTGAAGCTTCAAGTTACCATACCATGCAAATGTCATGAAAACATTCGATACCACAAGCATCAAAATCGTAAGTAATCCTCTTGTACTTAAATCCATAAGAATATTTGTTTTTGCCCGTGCCACTAACAGCCACGGATCCAATCCTTTTCAAGTCCACAAAATTAATCATTATATTTAAGACAGCAAAACACATTCTATCAAGCAAAATCATTACATTTGTACTACTAAAATTTTTACAATAAACATGGGAATTCCGGATACGAGGGGATCGGTCATCTTCCCGACTCGTCATCACCCCTCCACTAAAAAGCATTGAATATGATATCATTTTTCGACATTAAAGACATCGTAAAAGCTGGTAGCGACTTGACAGTGAGCGCAGAGGACTTCACCGCATTAAACCTCAAGGAAATCGCAGAAGAGGGGAAAGCGTCTGGTGCGAAACTGCATATCACCCACGCTAAGAAACTAAATTCAGGCTGTGTGGAAATTGCCTTGGCAAACCCAGGCAACGTCTCTTTCGATTTCTCCGAATAAAGAATTTTCGTAAACATCCGAAAGACATAAGGCAGGACATTTCTCATAGAATGCCCTGCTTTTCATATATTTTCCACCCTATCAATCCTATCCTATCACAACTCCGCCACACATGAAGAGTGAAGAACGCACATACATAGCAAACAATCTGACGGATTACAACTCCTCG
>CALCUH010000200.1 GCA_937907165.1 uncultured Bacteroidales bacterium
ATGCATTGGCGTTAACGATTCCCGCTTGAAGGGTTTGTTCGCCTTTAGAGTTTTTGAGATCTTTGAGTAAAGTCCTGCTGTTTGTTCCAGGTGAGTTAATATCGGTCGTGATTCGATCATTGTCGCAGGTTACTTTTTTTATGCCATAGTAGCTATAGAGATAATCTCCTTTTTTTATTTCTATCCCACGCCAATCCGTTATTTTAATTACATTAGACGCAGGCAGAATCGTTGTATGGAAACTTTTGAAATCATAGGTCCCAAAGTCAAGCCCATCTTCGAAATTACCTTCTTGTGGCTTACTTGCTGTAACGGGACAAATAAGTCGGGTCGTAAATTCAGGGTATCCATTGTTTGGAACTTCTTCTTCATCCATGCACTCTGTTATGTATGTGGCATAGAACGTGTATGTAATATATAGTTTATTGGTATTCAGAATTTCTTTTGCGATGTTGGATGCCTTATTCAATTTGAAAAGTGTTCCATCCAAGGATGCGATGGTTTCACCGTTGCATACAAGTTCAGTGCCTTTGTTGGAAACGTTGATTTGATAACTGTCGCATTCCGCAGATTTGAAGCGAAGATGGACGTTGTTTTCTATTACATTGTTGTTGCCTTTTTTATAATCCTTAGAGATATTATTGGCAATGCCGTCTGTTATTTTTGTGGCGAATAGGTCTTGCAGATCTTTCACAAAAACAGCTTTGTTTTCGTTCGTCTCACCAATATTTGGCACAAACGTGTTGATTTGTGCAATTTCTTCTCCTTCTTTCCATGAGTTGTCTTCTGTCCAATAAGAAGAAATTTTGGTTGCTAATTGGTAATCCTCTTGTGAAGATGGTTCGTATGCTGGGAAGGGAACACTTGAGATAAGATGTATTACAACGATTTTTTGCGCCAAACCATTCAGCTTTTTTACAAAGACAGCTGTTGCTTTAGGGCAAAGTCCCGGATTCTTTCTTTTGTAGTCTGCAGAAATATACCAGGTAAGTCCGGTTGTCGTGATGTCATCTAAAGAAACATTTGGATTGTATGTGACATAATTGTCTGTTCCCAAAGTAGAAGAAAAAACTTGTTCCCCATTATATATAGCACTCTCAACAAACTTATACTCTTCGGTAAATTCTTTCTTGGAAACATTAACCTGAAAGGTACGACCGTCAGCAGTTTTGAAACGTATATAATATGGTTCATTTGTTCTGCTGTTATTGTTTCAATGATTGGTTCACAGAAACCCTTGTGTTTGAATGAGGTTGCATTCATCTTCAATTGTAGAGGACCAGAAGATGGTTCATCCTCTTCTGCGTCAGTTTCAAAAGAGACCTCTTCAATATCTTCCACAAAATAGTCAATGGCAGATCCATTTTTCAAGAGAATCTTCATTTTCTCCTGTGCAAGTGATGTCAACGTAAACGCACACAGAAATGATATGGTTAGGAATAGACGTGTTTTCATTATCTTCTTATTTTGATAAATTTGTTCCTATTTGTTTTAATAATGTATGTTCTTGTTGGAAGCTTTGTTAATGAAATTGTTACAGAATTTTCCGCCGAGTTTACAATCGTAGATGGGTATTGGCAACCTGTGATATCGTAAACTTGTATTGGCAGATCTGCTTCAGATAGTCCAATCAGTTTAACCTGACTCTTGTCCATGCAGATGATGCGAAGTTCATTTGCACTTATGGTGTTTATATCATCAGAGGTGGTTTTTTCGAAATGGAAATTCTTGATGGTAGAACGATCATAGCTGGTTGCTAGGGACAAGGATGTTATCTCCAGTTGTTTTTCGTTGAATCTAATCTTTGGTTTGTCTGCCAAATAATAGGATTCAGTACTCCCGTCTTTCATTTGTATCACAAGCCTGGAATCCTGGGCTTGCAAGGATTGGCAGGCAAACAGACAGATGAAAACAAATAAGAATTTCAACTTTTTCATTACGGTCTTTTTGGGAATATCAAAGATTAGAAAGCCCTATTTTTCCTCTTTTTTTGTGACAGTTCCTTTTATTACTAAAAAATCATTCCCATGAATGGAATTTGAATTGACAATGACGACTCGTTCAATTTCACCTTCCAAACCTTTTGTGTCAACGAAAACATCGATGTAATCACTTTCGCCAGATTCTATGTAGGATGTTGGGTAGTTTACTTTTGTACAACCACATTCTGTAGAAACAGCGAAAATTGCCAGTTTGCCGTCTCCTTTGTTCTCAAAAACAAAGCGTTTGAAAATAACGTCTCCTTCTGTTATGTTTGGCACGGTAAATGTTTTTTTCCCAAATTCCGCTGCTGCAAATTTCCCGTCGGTGTTTATTTCATCTGAATCACACTCATGGAATTGAATTTCCTGATTGTTGTCTCCTTGATAGATCCGTCTATTTTTATTTTCTTGGCATGAGGTTAAATATGCCAAAAACATGATAAGTAATATGAGTTTTTTTCCCATTGTTGTTCTATTTATAGCTCCTTTAATTAATTGACAATTTTTTCCGTATCACTTTGTCCTCAGACTTGATATTTAAGATAATTTGTTTCCTTTCTGCAAATTTGGACAGGTCGAATGTCCCATGGATATTGTCTTTGTATAAGAGTCGTCCTGACAAATCGTAGATTTCAATCTGCTTCATATCCGGACAGAAAATGATATTGTTTTCTATGATGATATTTTCTTTATCAAAGACATTTGTAATATTATCTTCTATCGGATCCTCCTCCTCTTCCTCCTGTTCCTCACCGTAGCCACCGTCTGGATACTGCGGCGCCACACCACGCCCTATGTCACCAACGACGGCGCCATCTTCGGCACCACCTACCACATCACATACCAGAGCCCCACCGACTACGCCCCGCAGGTCAAAGCCGAGATGCAGCGCGTGGACGACGCACTCTCCCTCTTCAACCCCGACAGCTGGCTCTCCCACTACAACGCCGGGGAGCACCCCGCCCCCAACGCCCTCGCCGAAGAAGTCATCACCCTCGCCATGCGCGTCAGCAAGGACACCGAGGGAGCCTTCGACATCACCGTGGCACCCCTCGTCAACGCATGGGGATTCGGCAAGGACGACGCCACGGCTCCCTCCGACCAGCAAATCGACTCCCTCCTCCGCACCGTAGGCTATCAGCGATACCTCCGAGGAGAGAGCGTCATGCTCGACTGCGGAGCCATTGCAAAAGGCTACGCCGTCGATCGCGTGGCAAGGCTCCTCGAAAGCCACGGCGTGAAGAACTACATGGTGGAAATCGGCGGCGAAGTCATCGCAAAGGGACGCAACACCGACTCCAAGCCCTGGAACATCGGCATCACGAAGCCCACCGACCAGCAGACGGAGATGCAGGAAATCTTCTCCTTCTCTGATGTCGCCCTCGCCACCAGCGGCAACTACCGCAACTACCGCACCGACGCCCACGGACACATCTACACCCACCCCATCGACCCGCGCCTCGGACGCCCCGTACAGCAGACACTCCTCTCCGCCACCATCATCGCCCCCTCATGCGCCGAAGCCGACGCCTACGCCACGGCAGCAATGGTCATGGGACGCGACAAGGCCGAACAAATCCTCAGCAAGAAACCCTCCTTCAAATACTACCTCATCTACGCCGAAGGCAAGGAACTCAAAGTTTCCACCAACATCGAGAGGTAGCCCCCACACACACCACAAACCACCCCACAAACCGTGTCCGACGAATATTTCCACCGCCTCAT
>CALCUH010000201.1 GCA_937907165.1 uncultured Bacteroidales bacterium
CAGAACTCTTTAATAGCTCCGTGAACATACTTCCCGTCTGCCTTTTTAGGTATGAGGCTCAAGATCCTCAATATGAGGTCTTTGATACAATCATCCCGTATTGGTCTCTTGTTTATAAAGGGGGCGATGGTAAGTATGATGGAGGAACGGCTGTCGTTGAAATCAACGTTGTGTTGAAAAATAAAGAATAAAGCGTAATGATAAGAAACCCCGAGAAATTATCGCTAAAGAAACGCATCGCGCTCTTCCTGAACGATCGTTACCGCCACAATGCGGCGAAGATGCATGAGTTGACGTACCTCTTTTGGGAGACTACGCTCCGTTGTCCCTTGAACTGCTTGCATTGCGGCAGCGATTGTAGGGCGGACTCCTCCGTGAAGGATATGCCTGTCGAGGATTTTGTGAACGCTGTGAAACAGATTGTGCCGATTGTGGACCCGCATCGCACGATGATTGTGTTCACGGGCGGAGAGTCGCTTGTGCGTCGCGATTTGGAACAGGCTGGTCTCGCCTTGTATAAAATGGGTTTCCCTTGGGGAATCGTGACCAATGGTTACCTGCTGACGCCCCAACGTCTCGATTCGCTGCTTCGTGCGGGTATGCGCGCTTGCACGGTGAGTTTGGACGGTTTGGAGGAGTCCCACAATTGGCTGCGGGGCAATCCGGACTCTTTCCGAAGGGCTGTCGCGGCGATTAAGCTCTTGCCTAAGACAGATTTGCGCTATGATGTGGTCACTTGCGTGAACAACCGTAACTTTGACGAACTGCCTAAGATAAAAGATTTGCTCATCGAGTGTGGTGTCAAAGAGTGGCGTATTTTCACGATTTTCCCGGTGGGAAGGGCGGCGAATAATCCGGAACTTCAGTTGCCTAACGACAGGTTTAAGGCGGTATTCGATTTCATCGCGGAGACTCGCAAAAAGGGTGATATTAAGGTGAGCTATGGTTGCGAGGGCTTCTTGGGCGATTACGAGGCGGAGGTGAGGAACGGTTTCTTCTTCTGCCGCGCAGGCATCAATGTGGGTTCTGTCTTGGTCGACGGAAGCATCTCCGCTTGTCCTGATTTGCGCGGACGCTTCATCCAAGGAAATATCTACAAGGATAATCTTGCTGACGTATGGCAGAACCGTTACCAGATCATGCGCGACCGTTCTTGGACCAAGACGGGCATCTGCAAAGATTGCGAGTTCTTTAACCATTGCGAGGGGAACGGTCTCCATTTGCGCGATGAGGAGACCAACGAGCTGGCGTTTTGCCACTTCAAACGCATCATGAATAATTAAGGATTAAGAGATAAGAATTAAGAATTTTTCTTATCTTCGTGGGTCTTTTTTGACTAAACTATAATATTAACTTTTTAAAGCTTTTGTAAGATGAAAAAGTATTTAGCGGAAATGTTCGGAACCATGGTCTTGGTTCTGATGGGTTGCGGTACTGCGGTTAGTTTGAACTGCGGAGTGGACACAGCGAGTGTTGTTGGTACGGCGCTTGCGTTCGGTTTGGCTGTTGTGGCGATGGCCTACACGATTGGAGGAATTAGCGGATGCCACATCAATCCTGCGATTACATTGGGTTGCTTGATTAGCAAGAGAATCTCTCCTAAGGACGCCGGCATGTATATGTTGTTCCAAGTGCTTGGCGCATTGATCGGTTCCACGATTCTTTATTTGCTCACTTCCAATGCTGGAATGGACGGCACAGGCGCCAATAGTTTGCAGTCTGGCGTGAATACCACGGGCGGACTCTTGGCTGAGGTATTCTTCACGTTCGTATTCGTGCTCACAGTTCTTGGCACTACCGATTCTAATAAGGGTGCCGGCAATTTCGCTGGTTTGGCAATTGGTCTTTGCCTCGTATTGGTTCACTTGGCATGCATCCGCTATACGGGTACATCCGTAAATCCGGCTCGTTCTATCGCTCCTGCCTTGTTCCAAGGCGGCGTTGCGCTTGAGCAACTCTGGATCTTCATTGTCGGTCCGTTCATCGGAGCCGCTTTGGCAGCCTTCGCTTGGTGCTTCATCGCTGGCGACTGCAAGAAATAAGAGTTTAATCTCGAAAAATATAAGGCGATCCGCTTAGGTGGGTCGCCTTTGTTATTTTTGTTCCTCGACGACACGGTTAGTCGCTCGCTTGGGTCTCTTTGCTTTTGCGTTTTTGGAAACCAGAGGCGAATCCATCGTCTCGGACGAATTTGTTCTTGCAAATTAATCGTGTTGTTCGGGTGGAGAAGGGGTGCGAGCCGTATTACGTTAGAGATTATCTATCCCGATCATTAAAAGTTTCTGTGAGGTGAGTTGCTTCCTCCGAATAATTTTGAAAAAAAGATGTTTTTTTTCCTCCGTTTGTGAAGACTTTTACTTTATAAAAGCGCCTTTTCATCGATGAAAAGGCGCTTTTTTCTCTTCTTTCGCCGAAAATTTACCATTTATTGCCGAATTATTGCAATGGATAGTTTCCGTCTCAATCTATATTTGCAATGTCATCGAAAGAGAAACGATGGTCGCCAAGAGGGGGACGCGTTTAAACGGTGGCTCAGAATTAAACCAAATTGACATATATGCTTACATTAATACAATAGTCTGCTCATTAATTGACAATCGTTAAAAGGCTTCTCCATTTCTAAACCTTGGGAGAAGTCTTTTTATTTTTATATGGTATACAACTTATTGTGTTTTATGTTATATTTGGCGCATGAAAGCCTAACATCATTAATTCGAGCAGACATGAAAAACACGGTTGCCTTTATTACGATATTGTTGTGGACGGTTGTTGCTCCCGTAGGGGCTGCTGTCACAATGGATGTCCGTCCTGCGACAGCATACCAGTCTGTCGAAGGTATCGGAGGCGGAATTGTTTACTATCTTGATTGGATTGCCAAACACCAAAAATGCGAGGAACTTTATGATACCGTCTTCAATGGATTGGGTCTCACCGCTTTGCGTATGGGAAATTGGGCGCAGGAGGAAGATGCAGACTTGACGCTTGATTCCTTAATTTATGCCGCCGCCAAGAAACGTTTGGGTGACGACTTTTATGTGAGTTTGACTTCGTGGTCAGCTCCCGCATCCCTCAAATCAAATGATGATATGAAAGGTACCAACGACCAGGGACATAGCTCTTTAAAATGGGCGAATGGGGGATTTTTGTACAAGGAGTTTGGCGCTTGGTGGAAGCGTTCTTTGGAGCAATACCGTAAGGTGGGTATCTACCCTGATTATGTGAGCCTTCAGAACGAGGTGGATTGCAATCCGAGCTATTATGGCATGGAACTTAATCCGGATGAGAGCGTAAATGGTGTCGCTTCTTACCCTAAGTGTCTCTCGGCGGCCGCAAAGGAGATTAACTCATTGCCTAATCCTCCTAAAATCATTGGCCCTGAAGTGTTGGGTATCGGTTGGGACCGTGTGCAGGATTATGTGACGCCTTCCGACAAAAGCCTTTTGTCTGCCTATTCATTCCATTACTATCACAGCGGTAAGAAGGAACATGAGGCCATTGAACAGCGTTATGCATATCCCGATGATTTCAAAGAGGCGATGCAGGGAATATATGATACTTACCAAAAGGATGGAAAACCTTTGTTTATGTCAGAAAACTCGCCGCTACGTGACCCTAATGATATGGACCCGATTTATACTGCTTGGTTTATGACGCTTGCCTTCACGGTCAATCACGTATCTTCTTACACTCATTGGAATTTGATTTGGGGCGATGAGGGAGACGCTTGCATCAATATCGATACCTTGTTTGTGGATGGTAAATATCAGAAGATAGAGGGCGGTTATCGTGTGAATGGAGATTATCATGCTATCAGACATTTTTCTAAGTTCGTTAAACGAGGTTGGAAAATGCTCTATGCGACGACCAATGATCAGAATGTGTTGATTACTGCTTTTAAAAGTCCTACTGATGATGCCTATACGGTTATCTTAGTAAATAAGGATAAATATGATAAGACGTTGGATTGCTCGTTCAACCCTGATAGTTGTGAAGCTACGGTCATCCAATCTGTTGTGCCTAAGAAGATCTGGAGTAAAGTGTTGGGGAACTACGATCAGTTGGACGAACTCTCTTTGCCAGCTAATAGCATTACCACAATCGCTTATCATAAGCGCAAACCTGTGATGCCTCTTTCTTACCAATTTAAGGCGGACTCTTTCCGCATTTGGTCTGACACTGCCGCATGGATTCCTTCCGGTGTTCCTTCTTCTATTGATACTGTCTTGGTGGGTGACGGAAGTTTGTTTGCTTCCGACCTGACTGCTACCGCTCCGTTCACGTTGGGTAGGTCCGCAAGGCTCTCCTTGTATGGAGAGAACCATTTCTCTGAGATGACTTCTCTGGGCGGTAATTTGTTGTTCGACACATTGTCTACCCTCCAAATCGATTCTTTCGCTGTGGAGGAACAGACTACTATTCTTGTCGCTTCGCGAGACACAACCGCAAGGGTTGAACTCTCTGGCGCGATTCATGGCAATAGTATCATCAATAAAATCGGAACGGATACTTTGGTCGTATCAGCCGATGGCGCTGCTTATGAGGGCACGTGGATCATGGCTGGTGGCTCACTCCGTATGCAAAACTCCACGGCGATTGGTGCTAAGGGTATCGATGTCGTATTGGGTACTTTGTATGTGGATAGTAGCGTTACAACGAACCGCTTGTACGTGGGACATGACGGCAAACTTGTCTTGAACGCTTTGCTCGAGGTGAAGTCTGTGATGCTCGGCGCCGATACTCTGTATGGCGGCGTCTATACCGCAGAGGATTTCCCTGAGTTCTTGGAGGGCGACGGAAAACTCTTCGTGAACTTGCCTCGTCCTTCGTTGGTGAAAGCGGTGACGACTGATTCTGTTCAGATTGTTGAGGCTGACGATAGTATTAAACCTTTGCGTTATACTTGGGAAAATGCGGATTCCGTTGCGGTTGACTGGTATCCGATTCATCCTTGCGGCATTCGTGTCGATATGGATGATACTTTGTATTCTGTTACCATTTATGGTAAGTCTGATACGGCAGGAACATTCGATTATAAGATATCCACTAGGGGAATGTATGGCCCTGCGGCTTCTGATAGCGGACGGTTCATCTTTAAGGCATCCGCTCCGTCTATTGTGAAAAATAACTTTTCTGATAATGCCCATGCGTACTATGCTGATGGGGTTTTGTCCATCTGCTCTGATGTGGCGTTCGGTTATTGTTACGTTTACTTGACAGATATGTCAGGTAGAATGTTGTTCGAATGTTCCGTTGATATGAACGAAAGGTCGAATTCTGTCCGTGTGGGGGATTTGCGTAAGGGTGCCTATCTTTTGCATATTTGTGGCAAGGGCATATACAAAACGCTCAAAATCGTCGTGGATTAGCCTTTGAATCTTTTTTACATTTGATTGACTTTATTTTCTCACTTGGTTAGGTGGGAGATGCTTTATTTTGCATTGGTGAACAAATTGGTTCATCCATGTGAAACATAATTGTTATGCTATGAAAACATTTTTAGGCTTATTGGCATCTTTTTTACCACTATTATGGATCAATGCAGCTGACCCGGTTCCCGCTTTCCCGGGTGCGGAGGGCTTCGGTATGTACACCACTGGCGGTAGAGGCGGAAAGGTTTATCATGTGACTTCTTTGGCTGACGACGGCTCCGAAGGTACGCTGCGCTATGCGGTGGGGAAGTCGGGTGCGAGAACCATTGTCTTTGATGTGTCAGGTACGATTGAACTGACTTCTCGCCTTAAAATTTCTAATGGTGATTTGACCATTGCGGGGCAGACGGCTCCTGGTGATGGTATCTGTTTGAAGAATTTCGAAACTTATGTCGGGGCGGATAATCTTATCATCCGTTTCATCCGCTTCCGTTTGGGTACGGACAAACCCGACTATACGGACGGTAAGGCGACGCAAGACCGAGATGCGATTTGGGGTCGTAATCAGAAGAATATTATCTTGGACCATTGCTCTATGAGTTGGTGTACGGACGAGTGCGCCTCTTTCTACGGAAACCAGAACTTCACTATGCAGTGGTGCTTGGTGGCAGAGAGCCTTCGCGGTTCCATCCATCCTAAGGGTTACCATGGCTATGGCGGTATCTGGGGCGGACAGGGCGCCTCTTTCCACCATAATCTTGTGGCGCATCACGATAGTAGAACGCCTCGCCTTTGCGGTAGCCGCTATTCGAACCAACCTGATAAGGAGCTTGTGGACTTGCGTAATAATGTGTTTTACAATTGGGGCGCCACCAATAGCGGTTATGCGGGTGAGGGTGGTAGCTATAACTTCGTGAATAATTACTATAAGTCCGGACCTGCCACTAAATCCAGCATCAAATACCGAATCTTCGAACCTTGGGCGGATGACGGCAAGAATGACCAGCCGCAGGGTGTGTACGGACACTTCTATGTGAAGGGTAATTACATGGAGGATAAGGGTGACAACTGGGATTGGAACGGCTTCGACGTGAACAATTCCAACAATGGTTCCATGAACAAGAACGCCATCACTTCTTATAGTGAATATAATGTATCTCCTGTCTCTACCCAAACTGCTAAGGTGGCTTACGAAAAGGTGCTGAAGTATGCGGGCGCTTCCCTTCATCGCGATGCGGTGGACGAGCGTGTGGCTAACGAGACGAAAGGACGCTCTTATACTTATAAAGGCTCCGTTTTAGGTGGTTTGGGCATCATCGATAAACCATCCGATGTGGGTGGATGGCCGCAACTGAAATCGCAGCCTGCGCCTACGGATTCGGATGGGGATGGAATCCCTGATGAGTGGGAGTCGGCTCACGGTCTGAATCCGAACAATGGGTCGGATGGCGCAGCGCTCGCTTCCGATAATAGCGGTTATACGAATTTAGAGATATATCTTAACTCTTTGGTATGTGAAATCATGTCTGACGGTGTGGCGGATGCTCTGAATAGCGCTTCCCAAATCTCTTGCGATGTGCCGTCGCTCAATTCGGGTGGTGACGACCCGGAGGGTGGGGAAGGTCAGAACGATGATGAGCAATACGCTCCTTCCGCAACGGCTAATCATGCTAAATATGATTTCGTGGTGGGTGTCGATGGTGATTTCGCCGCTGCTAAGGCTGCCGCCGAGGCTTCTACAAAGTCTCGTTTCATCATCTTTTTCCCGAATGGTTCCTACAATATCGGTCCATTGACCGGTAATGAAAACCAGATGACCACTTGGGGTAAGGGGAATGTCTCCTTCGTGGGACAGAGCACGGAGGGTGTGACGATTTACAACACTGCTTCCACGGAGGGCATCAGTGTCACCGCAACCTTGTGTTTCTCCTCTTCCGCAGGTAACCTCTATCTGCAGGATCTGACCTTGCAGAATAAGGCGGTGAACAACCCGAACGCCAGCGCCAACCGTTATGTCGTCGTACAGGATAAGGGTAATAAAAATATTTATAAACGTGTGCGTATGCTTAGCACGCAAGACACTTACTACTCTAATACGGGTGCGGGACGTTCTTACTTGGAGGAGTGCGAGATTCACGGAACGGTCGATTTCATCTGCGGTGGCGGTGATATCTTCTTCGATAGATGTCTGCTCTATCTGGAGAACCGGGCGAACGATTGCATCGCCGCTCCTGCGGGTACGGGCGAATGGGGTTATGTCTTCAGCAATTGTACCATCGACGGTTATGCGAGCACTGATAAGAACTTCACGTTGGGTAGGGCATGGAACAAGTCGCCGCATGCGGTCTACATCAATACGACGATGAAGAAGATACCGACCGACGCGGCGTGGGGCAATCCGATCAACAATGTGATGCCTGTCCTCTTCGCCGAGTATAACAGCCGAGACGTTTATGGCAATGTGGTGAACCTCTCCAACAGACGTTCCTACTATGAGAAGAACGGTGTGACCGCATGGGTCAATCCGCAGCTCTCCGCTTCGGATGCGGCGAAATACACTTTGCGTAATGTCCTGTCGGGCAGTGATAATTGGACACCGGACAATGATGTGAAATTGGTTTCCGCACCTAAAGTGATCTATAAAAATGGTCTTTTGAAATGGCCGGACAACGATTCTGCGCTTTGCTATGTCATATTTAAGAATGACCGCTATGTGGGTAATGTCTCGACCAACGCCTACGCCCTTCCGGAGGGAACGCAGGAGAGCGATGTGTTCACCGTGCGCGCCGCAAACAAGATGGGTGGTTTGGGTGCCGCTTCCAATAAGGTGACCCCTTCCGGATTTACGGAGCCTGTGGAACAGCCGGAGGAACCTGAACAACCACTATCCAATAGCACAATCATCTTCCATTATAACAATGGTTCTTTATCCTCCTCAACGGGAAATCCGGACTATCTGAATCGATGGACTTGTAACGATTCGGGGAAGGAGAATTACGGATGGTGCATTACGGGCAATACCGCTAAGAGCGTCCTTTATGGTGATGCCATCTCCTATAATGGCGGATCATATAAGACGATGAAGAACTCCAATGGGGCGCAAAACACACTCTATTTGCCTCAGAATGTGGTGCCGGTGAAGATTACCTTCGTAGGTTACACCAATGCGGAAGATGGTGTGGCGTATCTTTCCGAAGTGGCTGGACATGAGCTCTCCATGCCGCTCGCTGCTAATAAATCGGTTAGCGGCTATGCCTCCAATCCGTCCGTCGTCTCTTATGAGTTTACGGAGGATGTCCGAGATAACTTCACGTTTACCTTCTCCAACAAACAAGTCTGTTTCATCGCCATTTTGGAGGTGAAGACATCCGTCGAGACGGGCGTGAAGGAGGTGTCGGATACAAATGCGGAAGATGGTGCCTGCTATGATTTGCAGGGACGTCTGATTGTGCCTGCGGAAGGCTCTCTGTTCGTGAAAAATGGTAAGTTGTATTATTGGATGAAGTGATGACGACAAGTATTTGTTTATAGGACTTTCGTCTGTATTAACCTATAAAAAATCCCCCGCCTTATGGAAAGACGGGGGATTCATTTTTTTTCTCAGCTGTTATTATTTCTCAGCAAAGAAGATGTCGTCTCCACCTTGGATGATTGTGCTTTTAGCGTTCTTAGGAGAAGAAATGTTAGTTGATCCTGAAGCAAGCATGAAGAGTACGTTCTCTGGGTTTGATTCAGCTACTTTTTGACCGATACCTTCGAAATTTATGCTCAAGTATGAAGTACCAGCGTCACTCAAAGTGACAGTGTTTCCTTCGATGGTCAAAGATACTTCACCAGCCTTTGCTGCTGTTACAGTGAATTCACCATCCACATTCTCTTTGTCCAAACTATAAACATAGCTCTTTCCTGCTTCAACGGCGATTTTGTTGTCTTTGAACTCGTAAGTCTTTCCTTGAGGTTCGTCACCACCATTGTTTTCAGGGTCGGTTTGCTCTTGTCCTGGTTCTTCCTCATCATCGTCATCGCCACAAGAAGCGAATGACAAAGCCACGCTTAATGCTGTCAACATAACAGCCCATTTGAAAAATCTTTTTTTCATGTTTGTTATTAATTGGTTAAACTAATACTGTGAAAACTTTTGTGTTTTCGTTAATCAAAATTATATAAATTGTTTGTGATTGCAACGATTTAGATGGGCTATTTTATCGCATGTTTCTTAAAAGATGTGAAGAATAAACTGTGCGGATGTTTATCTCTTTGTTCAGCCTCCTGTTTTTGCTTTGAATGCGTCCATTCGGTTGATGTGAATACTCTGTTACGTTGTTGTATTTCACGTCCAAATAAAAAAGAGTCGTGAAAATTTGCGAATCTGAAATCATTTTCCTATATTTAAGTATTACACATTAACACTGAATGTAAACTTACAAAGTATGTCTTAGAGGAGACTGCTT
>CALCUH010000202.1 GCA_937907165.1 uncultured Bacteroidales bacterium
CGAGACGGTCTACGTCCGGATCTACGACGAATCCGACATCCGCCTTCTCGCTCTTCATTTTCTCTGAGATTTCTGTCAGATGGGCTGGCAACGGCTCCGGATTGTGGGCGAATTTGCCTGTGGGGTCGCAGTTGAGCTTCACTACGCTTTTAACGCCTAATTTTTCAAGGAGTTGTGGCAAAACGATTCCGCCGACTGAGTTGACGCAGTCGATTACTACTTTGAAGTTCGCTTTCTTGATGGCTTCCACATCCACGAGCTTCAGTTTGAGTACATCGTCGATATGGATATTATTATAGTCGTTTTTATAAGTTACTTTTCCTAAATTGTCTACCTCGGCGAATTCGTAATCGTTGTTTTCTGCCATGGACAAAACCGCTTTGCCTTCTTTGTCGTTGAGGAATTCTCCTTTCTCGTTTAGGAGTTTTAGCGCATTCCATTGTTTAGGATTGTGGCTGGCGGTGAGGATAATACCTCCGCATGCTTTTTCCTTTTGTACGGCGATTTCAGTCGTAGGGGTAGAGGCGAGACCGATGTTGGTTACGTTAAGACCGAGACCGATAAGGGTGCCTGTGACGAGATGGTCTACCATCTCTCCTGAAATGCGGGCGTCTCTTCCGACCACAATCAGATTGTTTTTGCAAGGAGTGTTTCTTTTAATCCATGTGCCGTATGCGGCTGTGAATTTTACTACGTCTAATGGGGTTAGTCCGTCGCCGACGGCTCCCCCGATGGTTCCGCGAATACCGGAAATTGATTTGATAAGTGTCATATCGCAGTTATTTTTACTTTTTTTTTATCCTATCACGCAAAGATACTGATAATTTTATTCTTTAATAGTATCTTTGCGAAAAGAATATTTATCGATGGAAAGGCAATTTTATAGGTTCGGGTTCTTGTTGTGTGTGTTGGCAGCCCTCTTATTGCCTTCTTGTTCCCCTACCAAATATGTGCCTGAGAATTCCCAATTGCTCGACAAAGTGCAGATTGACGCGGGAAATAGCACCGTCAATAATGGCGAATTGG
Organism: uncultured Bacteroidales bacterium; assembly: GCA_937907165.1. Taxonomy (GTDB): domain Bacteria; phylum Bacteroidota; class Bacteroidia; order Bacteroidales; family Paludibacteraceae; genus UBA1181. The sequence continues at coordinate 1,027 of CALCUH010000202.1, forward strand.
TTAAACATCTTCGTCAGCGTCCGAATTTTAGGGCGTTCGGATTATTCCGTATCTATTTGGGCGTATATAACCTTTCCGGTTCTGATTCTACAAAAAGGATTAACAACAAGCTCCGTAACATGGGTGAGGCACCTGTGATTTATGATCCTTTCATGACTTATCGCTCCGAACGTGAGTTGCAGGCTTATATGAAGTCTAAGGGCTATATGAACGCTATGGTTTCTTCCTCCGTGAAATTTAGGAAAAGCAAGCGGGCTGAATTGTCTTACAAGATTGTGCCCAATGAGCCATACCGTATAGGTAAGATTGATTGTGATATCCCTAGCGATCCTGTGATGGATTCTATTCTTCACATGAGAGGCGGCCTCCCGAATTCGCATCTGAAATCGGGAATGTTGTTCGATGTGGATGAATTGGATGAGGAGCGTGAACGTCTCAGCAAATTTTTGCGTAGGAGAGGGGATTATCACTTTAATAAGGATTATCTGACTTATACGGCGGATAGTTCTGTCGGTGATTATCAGATTGATATCACGTTGCATCTTAAACCCTTTAACAAGGTTTTGCCTAATGGAGATCTTGAGGAGACGAATCATAACCGCTATCGTGTGCGGCATGTCTATGTGACCGAGCATGATAGGTCGGAGAACCCGGGTGTGGAGGTTGCGCGTGATACGATCGCTTATTCGGAAAGCATGTCGATACTTTCGAAGGGAAAGCCTTTCCTCCGTCCTTCGATTGTGGATGACGAGTCGAGGATCGTCACGGATTCTATTTATAACGAGTTCTTGGTGGAACGTACCTATTCGAGGTTGAATGGCCTGGGGATTTTGCGTTCTTCCAATATCCGTTTCACGGATTTGCAGAACGAAAAGCATGAGGTGGATTGTAATATTGACCTTTATCCCGCAAAACCGCAATCTTTCTCTATCGATTTGGAGGGAACTAATTCAGACGGCGATTTGGGGTTCGCTGTGAATTTGGGATATGCGCATAAGAATGTGTTCCGTGGCTCGGAAGTGTTAAGTGTGAAAGGCCGATATGCGCAAGAAGCCTATTCGGGACTGTCCGACATTCTCCATAAGTATGTGCTGGATTTAGGTGGAGAAGTGGGAATTACATTCCCTCGTTTCATGTTCCCTTTCCTAAGCCACGACTTTAAGCGTAGAATTTCCGCTAGCACGGAGTATAATGTCCGTTATAACTATCAGATTCGTCCGAACACTTATGAGCGTACTTCCGTCGCTACGAGTATGAAGTATTTGTGGACCTTGCGTAGATTTTATAAATACACATTGGATTTCATTGATCTGAACTATGTGAAGATTGAGACGGATAGGACGTTTGACTCGATTTACAGCGCTGACAGATATTCGGTGCTGAGGGAGAGTTATTCGGACCACTTTGTGATGAATACGGGTTTCGCCATCTCTTATAACAATCAGGCGCAGGCATCTGCGGATAATAAAACTTACTATCGTATCGCTGTCGAGTCGGCTGGCGCTTTGCTGAACGGTATTTGTCATGTGGTCTCCGAAAAGGATTCGTCCGGACAATATACGATCGGCCGTATTCCGTTTTCCCAATATGTGAAGGGGGAGGCTGATTATGCTTATAATATAAAGTTGGACGCTCGAAATCGATTGGTCTATCACATCGGTGTTGGCGTGGCGGTCCCTTATGGTAACGCCTCTGTCGTTCCGTTCGAACGTCGTTTCTTCGGTGGTGGCGCCAACGGAGTGAGAGGATGGTCGGTCCGTACGTTGGGACCTGGCCGTTATTCTTCGGATAGTTATGACGATTTCGTCAAACAGTCGGGCGACGTGAAACTTTTGCTCAATTTGGAGTATCGTACCAAATTGATTTGGAAGGCTGAAGCCGCCGCTTTCATAGATGCAGGTAATATTTGGACTTTGAAGAATTCTCCTTCCCAACCTAAAGGTCAGTTTAATTTCAAGAAACTTTACGAACAGATAGCTTTGGCTTATGGCCTTGGTATCCGTTTGGACTTCTCTTACTTCCTGATTCGCTTTGATATGGGTGTGAAAGCCTTTAATCCTGCTAATCAGGGAACTGAACGCTGGCGTTTCAATGGCTTGAATTGGAAGGATGACTTCGCTCTTCACTTCGCTGTGGGTTATCCGTTCTAACTTCCGATTGTTTCTTCTTGGATATTCCTCATTATTAGGCATTATGAATTTTTATCTCCTTTTGATGAATTTTTTTAAGAAATGGATTGGGAGGTTCGCAAAAAAGTATTACCTTTGCGCTCACATTTAAGGATGGTCGGGTAGCTCAGTTGGATAGAGCAACAGCCTTCTAAGCTGTGGGTCGAGGGTTCGAATCCCTCCTCGATCACCATAGGCTGAAAGTCAGAAGTTTAGTATGATTTTCAGCCTTTTTATTTTTGGTTTAGCCAATAAACTTGAAAATCAATCACTATTACCCTTTTTGTGTAATTCTTGAATTCTAATTGTAAAATGATTAAGAATCTATTTTTACTGATATTTCTTTTCCCTTTTACAAGCGTTTCGTATGCGGTTGACAATACGGGAAATTCTTCTCTTCCCCAGTCCGTAGTAGATGATCGGGGTAGTGAATTCGCTGATGATATCTCGAATACTAAGACTGATAATGAGACGGCTGTGCCTATTAGAGAAAATGATGTGGTTTCTGTTCCAAAGGAGGTCGAAAATTTGCGGAGAATCCATGAGAAGGCGCTTGAAGCCAAGCGTTTTGTGAAAGAGCATGGTATGAATCAGGAGTGGTGCATGCTCTTGGATTTCTCGTATGACCTATATACAAAACGTTTTTTTGTCTATGATTTAAAAAACAATAAGATTATCAGAAGCGAGCTTGTCAGCCACGGTAACGGGCTGGATAGTACTCCTGAGGAACCGGTGTTCAGTAATGAAGTGGGGAGCTGTTGCTCTTCTTTGGGCAAATACAAAGTGGGGAAGCGCGCGTATAGTAATTGGGGAATTCATGTCCATTATAAATTACATGGTCTTGAAAAAACGAATAGTAACGCTTTTAAGAGGATTGTCGTGCTCCACTCTTATGAAAAGGCTGCGTGCGATTTCCCTACATTCCTTAGCAACGGGTGCCCGATTGTCTGTGATGAGGTGATGCGCTATTTGGATAAAAAATTATCCGCCGCGACAAAACCTACATTGTTATGGATTTTCCAATAGGAGTTCTCGCACTTTTTGTATGTTTGAATTGTGATATTATCAATAAATAGATATTAGAAAAATGGATTACAGATTATTTGGCAAAACATATTATGTCAGATTGGATAAAGACGACGAAATCGTCAGTTCCATTCTTGAAATTTGTAAAAGGGAACATATCCAATCGGCTACTTTTTCTGGCATCGGAGGATGTCAGGATGCGGAAATCCAAACCTTTATTCCCGAAAAGAAGGCTTTTGAGACCAATCGTCTGCAAGGGATGCTGGAATTGGTTTCGTTGCAGGGAAATATTGTGTCCGATGATCATCATGAATTATGTCACCATACGCACGCTCTCTTTTGTTACAAGGACGAAAGCGGCCACCATCAGGCGGGTGGACATATTAAGTCCGTCACGGTGCTTTATACGGCTGAGATAGAGCTGCGCCCTGTGGAAGGCGGTGTCATCAAGCGTAAGGCGGATGCTACGACCGGAACGGGGTTCTGGGACTTCCAATAAATATTTAGGGGAGGTTGGTAAACTTCTTTTGTGGTGGATGTGATAAAAACGCCCTCAGACTATTCTTCGGGATTTGTCTGAGGGCGTTCTTGGTATAGGGGATTTCTATAAATTGCTTTGTAGCGATTTTGAAAGTTTTGTCAGACAG
>CALCUH010000203.1 GCA_937907165.1 uncultured Bacteroidales bacterium
CTTTGGTTTTCTGTACCTTAGCTTTGACTATATTGTACAGGTGAATTTTGTCAAAAAAAGGGCGCTAATGTGTTCTTTTTGTGTTTTTTTAAACAAAATTTCAAAAAAAGAGCGTCACCACAGAACAACGGGCGACGCTCTTTCTTTATCGATTTGAAAATATTACCATCATCAATACTCCGCCACAGCATCATACGGAATCACCGTCTCAATGGTGGAGAATACATAACGCACACCCACAGCAAGAATATTAGAGCGGAATTTGCCCAAGAATCCACGTTCGTCAGCATTCACCAAGTCGAAAGTATTACGATAAATAAAAAGGGCTTTCCAATGGTCATTGATATTGTAGCCGAATTCAGCGCCGAGCGAGAGGTCGAAACCATGGTTCATCTCCTTGCCATCCAAGCCATAACGGTTGAATGACTCTCCATTATAAGTTAGTTCAGGCGTTTTTTGACCAATATAGAGGTCACCTTGGAATCCGCAAGAAATTCCCAGCCAGAACTTATCTTGGATAGGAATACGGTAAGTCAGCAACACAGGCAAAGAGAAGTAATGATACCTGCAAGCGTCTGGCTTATCGCCCTCCCACAAATCAGTAGGCTCCAGACGGAAACGTTTGGTAAAAAGAGAGGCACCGAAGCTCACGTTCCACTGCGATTTAGAGCCGAAAGTATAAGCACCCACCAGTTCAGGCAAGAAAGTGGCGGAACGTTCCACCGTGAAATTAGGCTCGTCCGCCCGGTTGGAGCGACTAATCAAAGCACCCATATTAGCGCCCACTTCCCATTGTGCGAAAAGCGCCATCGGCAGCAACAATCCCACCAAAATATTGACTACACGTTTCATATCCTAACAAATAATTTTCTCGACGATTTTTAATAACACATATTTTCACAACGTTGCGGAACCGGAAATATTATCCACATCACTTTGATTTCTTCACCAAAGAGAGGCTACCACCAAGTTCCGTGACGGACAATCTATATTCGGTGCCCTCCACAATCGGCCAATTAAAGCCCTCATGCCCCACAGGAACTCCGAACAAGACCGGATAGTCATAGCCAGCCACCGCATCCGCGATCACCTTTTCCGCAGAGATGAGCGTATCGTCCTCCGGAATATCGGAAAAGCAGCCGACCACCAAACCAGCCAAATGTTCGAGCACGCCGCCCAAGCGCAAGTTATTAATCATACGATCGATATGATACATCCTTTCGGCAAGATCCTCGATGAACAATATTTTGCCCCGCATGTCCACATCCAAAGGCGTGCCGCGCATCGCATAAAGCAACGAGAGGTTACCACCCGAAATAGGAGCGGAGACTTCACCCAAACGATTATAAGGAGAAGCGCCCTCCACCACGCAACGCATCTCCTCCCCCTTCAGCAAATCACGAAGAGCCTGAGCAGAGTCGCTGTTCGTCTCCAAAGCACGCGCCATCGCCCCATGCACCGAAGCGAAGCCATGCTGTTGGAACGAGGCATGGAGAGCGGTGATGTCGCTAAAACCAATCAACCATTTAGGATGTTTGGCAAATTCGCCGAAATCCAGTTTGTCAACGATGCGCAAACAACCATAGCCACCACGTCCGCACAAAATTGCGGAGACAGACGGGTCGTCCATCGCCTGCTGCAAATCAGCCAATCGGTCCTCGTCGGAAGCGGAGAAACGGCCGAACTTTCCCTTAGCCGTGAAGCCCACTTGAGGCACATATCCCCATTCACGCAAGCGAGCGCAAGCGCCATCAATCAACATCGGGTCCACAGGACCAGCCGGCGATACGATAGCGACCTTATCGCCCCTCTTTAAAAAATCGGGTCTTACTATATTACAATCCATTCCGTTTTCAATTATTCATACAAATTTAAATCTAAAGCATAAATAACGAAAGCGGAACGGAGAAAAAAAAGCGATTTCCATAAAATCATCGGGAAACCAACACAACAAAACGACGGTTCACACGGTTACCGGAAGGGTGAATCGCCTCAAAGAGGACAACATAAGGAGCCGGAGAGACCAACAATCCTTCGGAACGTCCGTCCCAAGACAATTCACCAGAGCGTTCAAGTCTAAGGGCATCGGCAAGAACCGAGACGAGCGAGCCGTCCAGCGCATAAACACGCACGTTTGCCATATAGCCCGAATTATCCAACACATAGCGCAAGCGGAAGGAGCCATTCTCCTGATAAGGGTAACAAACACGATCAGCCTCGAAGAAGAAATCCTCCACCGCCTGCATCCCCCTACCATCATAGCCAGGAGAGGCATAACCATTTTCCGACAAGGCAGATGCCCAAAGCACATCATCCACCGATATTCTCTCCAAAGAGACCCCCACCCCTTTGTCAGGCATCCCCTCATCATGGAAGTCTGGAGAATAAAAGACATCCTCCAAAAGGAGAGAATCAGAGAGACGGAAAAGAGAGACATAACCGCCCGAATTATTCATGGAAGCCATATTAGCCACAGTGACGAAAGCTTCCGGATGAGAACAAGAAGAGAGAGCACACACACCTTCAACGCTCTTCGTGAGGACCTTATATTCGCCAGGGAATACCAAAGAAGAGGAAGAAGATATCCGTTTACCGAACTTGGAAGCCGCATCCGTCTTACGGGTAGCGAAAACGATGTCGGACAAGTCCAGCACCTTCTCCGAGCGGTTATACAACTCAACAAACTCAGCGCCGCCCGACGTTGGAGCGAACATAATCTCCGTAAAGAGCAAATCACCCTGTTCCACAACGGAAGGCAGACCATAAACGAGAGAAGTGTCCAAAGCATTTCCAGCACGATCCGTCAGATTCCGCAAAGAGAGCTCATAACGTTCGCCCTCACTCAAAGGAGTTTTCAGACGGAAAGCCAAACGAGAAGAGAAGGGATCGAAAAGAGGCGTCGATTCAAAGCAATCAGGCAAGACACACGATAAAGAACTCACGTCGACAGGTTCGTCCACCACACAATAGAAAACCGAATCCGAGCATTCCAAACCAATTACCCGAGGGGCGGAATTATCCTCAGCAGGATTCCCAGAGACCGTCCAATCATCAAAAGAGAACGAAGAGGCCTTCGCCTTGGTATATTTACAATAGAGACCCGAATAATACGAAGAGAATCGTGAAGAATCCGTGACAACAAACTCCTTGCGGTACTTTTTCTCACCGTTCAATTTAGAGGAAACCGTCCATTCACCCGAAGCCTTTCTACTCACCTTCACCTCCAAATGCAAAAGTTTCTCGTCCTTCGCAGCCATGAGACGCATCGTATCACTTTTCGCCAATGTGACGACAGAACCGTTTTTCTTTTGGAAACAGAGAGACAACTGACGTTTCGAATCACCGACACGAAGGAAATAGGCGGCGGAAGAAGCGCCTACGACTGGCAGTTCAGATGCCAAATAATAACGCGCATAGCATGAACTGGTCGGTTCTGGCATAGACAAAGAGAGACTCCACTCCGCACCGTCCATGGCAGACGAAGGAGCAAATAAAAAACTTTCACCCGACGAATCATTGTAAGACGAGAGAAGACCATCAGACACCTTAAACAAGTCATTCGTACCCAAACAGGAGGAAGGAATCGAATCACCATCAAAACTGACATTCACTTGGGATGAGACCCAACATGGGCACAAAAGCGCCGCAACAAACAAGATTTTTTTCATTTCACATTAACTTTTATAATTAAATATTACAAGTAAACCGCAAACAAATTATCTTTGCACTAATTTTAGGGAAGAGCAAACATTATTCCCGACGCAAAAATAATAAAATGCGTAATAAATACAAATACAAATAACATAAAAAAGAAAATGAGAGTAGCAATCGTTGGAACAAGCGGCGCAGTAGGACAAGAATTCCTTCGCGTATTGGCAGAGCGTAATTTTCCGCTAGATGATTTAGTATTATTCGGATCATCCAGAAGTGCAGGACGCACATACGAGTTCAAAGGCAAGCAATACACCGTCAAAGAGTTGAAGCACAATGACGACTTCAAAGGTATCGACATCGCCTTCACCTCAGCAGGCGCAAGCATTTCCAAAGAATTTGCGGAAGACATCACCAAATACGGTGCAGTGATGATCGACAACTCCAGCGCATTCCGTATGGACGAACAAGTTCCATTGGTTGTGCCTGAGTGCAACGCAGCAGACGCATTAAACCGTCCGCGCAACATCATCGCCAACCCTAACTGCACCACCATCATGATGGTAGTCGCATTACAACCATTGGAAAAGATCAGCCACATCAAACGCATCCACATCTCCAGCTACCAAGCAGCCAGCGGCGCAGGAGCATCCGCTATGGCGGAGTTAGAGCAACAATACAGAGAAGTATTGGATGGCAAGCCTGTGACTGTCAACAAATTCGCCTATCAGTTGGCATACAACGTCATTCCTCAAATCGACGTCTTCACAGACAACGGCTACACCAAGGAGGAGATGAAGATGTTCAACGAAACAAAGAAAATCATGCACAGCGACGTAGCATGTTCCGCTATGTGCGTACGCGTGCCTTCTTTGCGTTCCCACTCAGAAGCTATTTGGGTTGAGACAGAGAAGCCAATCAGCGTGGAGCAAGCACAAAAAGCGTTCGCTGAGGGAGAAGGTCTCCAATTGATGGACGATCCGGCAAATAAGAAATACCCTATGCCTCTCTTCTTGGCAGGCAAGGACGACGTTTACGTAGGTCGTGTCCGCAAAGACTTGGCAAACGAGAACGGTTTGACATTCTGGATTGTGGGCGACCAAATCAAGAAAGGCGCAGCATTGAACGCTGTTCAAATCGCAGAATACCTCATCAAGGTAGGCAACGTGAAATAATCAGTTTTCTCTATAAAGAAAAGCGCGTCAGGAATGGCGCGCTTTTTTTATGGGAACAAGCGAGAGATGTGTTTAATGTTCAATTCCATTCAAATCCGGCGCTCATCTATCTCTGCTATTTCCTCTAATAAGGAATGGGACACATTGTCAGACATCCGACAAAAGGATTTCCAGTTTTAATCACACGGCAAAGAAAAAGGGGATTTGAAGTGTCATCTCAAATCCCCCTATATTAAAGCTCAAAGACAATTATTTTACGATTATCTCGATACGTCTATTCATCTGTCGATTCGCCTCACTCGTATTAGGCACAAGCGGTTCAGAAGAACCCTTACTTCTAGCCATGACACGATTAATAGGGCAGCCAGCCTTTATCAGCAATTTTCGCATCGCCTCGGCTCGTTGCATACCGAGTTCGATGTTCTTAGCCTCGGAACCCAAGTTACAGGTGTGTCCCCAAATGGTGACCTTACGACCCGGCGTAGTTTTAATGTAATGAGTCAAATCATTAATATAATTTTGGATTTCATCGTTCATTTCGACGACAGCCTCACCCAATTTGAACTCAACTTTAACATTCTTGTTCAACCACTTGACAACCTCCTTAACGTTAGCATATTCCTTAGCCTTACGCTCCTCCTCTTGTTGAGCCAATTGACGGGCGATGCGGAGCACCTCCTCAATTTCGTCATTTTCGAACTTCTTAATTTCCGCCTCAATCGCTTCAAGATCTTCATTATCACACTCCATCTCATGCTGCATTTCAGGAAGAGGGAATATTCTCGGGAAACCAAAAGTAACCCCCACCTTGAGACCTGCGGAGAGGAGATGAACTTTATCCACACGATCGGAAGAAATCACACCAACATAGTCCTTGCCATCAAAAAGCGGAGCATGATTATCAGACAAGTCCGTGAATCCAAAACCGAAATAAGCGCCGACATAAAAGCTCATATCACTATGTTTAAACGAGCGAAGAGCGCCAAGATCGACCATAGCGGCAGCACCGATTTTTTTCAAAGAGGCTTCACCCTCACAATTCTCCTTAGTAAAAAAGCCATGTTGAGGAAGATTCTCATACTCCACATTGGTAAACTTTTCAAAATAGCCTTTCGTCTGCAAAACACCATCCAAAACGGAGTAATTCTTCACAATCGGCACATAAAATTTCACGCCAGCACCGGCAATAGCGCTCCAAATAGAGTTAATCTTATGGCGATAATAAGCCTCCAAAGGTATTTCAAGATTGACGATATGTTGTTTTTCGCTCCAATCCGTGAAAAAGACACGATATTCATAAGGCTTGCCATTTTGTTCATCGACAGCCATATGAGAAAGGCGCAAATCATCATAGAGAGACTTGCCATTATACCAACTGAAACCAAAACCGGCACCAGCGAGCCAATGTTCATCGAACACATGTCGATACTCAGCCCGCACCTCAGTACCCAGTCCAGGATTGTGTTTACCCGATTGGGGAGAGAATTGGACAGAATGCATGCCTGCGCCCATGGTAACATCGACATAATGTCCATAATCTTGAGCTTGCATAGTCATGGATATCCAAGACAGCAAGGCAAATAATATCGAAATCCTTCTCATATTCATAAAAAATTCTTTTTCGAATAAAACAAGCGGAAACACGTCCGTTATTTTCTGATCTCCTTGACGGAAAGGCCATCCACTTCCACCACATAAGTGCCAGACGCAAATTTGCCAAAGTCAACATGCGCTTTCTTTCCCGTGAAAGAAGTAGACAAGACGACAATACCCGAAGCGTTCGTCACAACCAAATTATGGGTACTACCATTATCGACACTCAATTCGACCGTAGTTTCACCATCTGTAGGATTAGGATATACAGACAACGAAGTATTATTTCCGTTATTAAACCATTTCTTACATGTGTGAAGCTGACGTCCGTCAACCGTCTTCACCTCCAAGTAATAATTACCAGACAAGCCCTTCTTCTCGCAATAATATGGCATTGTGGCGCCACCGATTCTCACATCATTGTGGAACCATTGGTATTGGTAGAAGAGATTCTCCGTATTGATAACAGATACAACATCAGACCAAATATCGACGATGTAGTCACTAGGCAGATTGACTTTAATTTCAACGTCGAAGAACGGAGTTACAGATTTATCCGCATTTGCGAATTGAACAGAAGCGTGATAAGTATTTGCCGCACAATCAGGGACGACAATCTTAACCTCGTTTTCCTCAAGCGTCGGAGTGAAGTCCACATCCTCAAAGCCCACCGCCTTCGCCTCATCGCTAAAGAGAATACGGTATTCGGTCGGAGAAGCGGAGTTATGAAGCGTATAACGAATCACATCCTCTGTATTAGGACAATATCCGAAAGCAGGAACAAGAAGTGTATCAACCATCAATTCGTCGATATCCTTAGCGAACAAAGCAGAGACAATCGTATCCGAAGTCACCTTAAAGCGAATGTTAATCGTTGTGTCCCCATTGCCCCAACTAACGAAATGATAACCAGGATTAGGAGTAGCTGTCAAATCAGCCATCTCCTCAAAGGTGTAATTGCCCTCACCTTCGACACTTCCGACATTACCGTTAATCTTAGCGACAACAGTATAAATCAAAGGCTCGAACAAAGCATGGAGCACAGTATCATGCGAAGTCATGAAGATAGGGAATTCAGCGTCCCAGCCTACAAATTGATGGCCCCACTTAACCGGAGACAAGCGGTCCAAAGATTCGTGTCTGATCGTATCGCCATATAGCACAGGATATACATTTAATGTATCTTCACCGTTCATAGCGATCAACGAATAAATATTACAAGAGAAAACAGGGACGACAGCCGTATCCGAAGTCACAACCACCTTGCGAGGATTGGTACGATCACCATCGTTCCATGTCCTGAAGCGATAGCCTTCGACCGGCACAGCTGTCAACGTAATGGTATCACCATACGAGATCACACTATCCGATTCGACATGAATCAAACCGTTCTCAAGTAAAGTGTCCATTGTCAAGTTAAAAGTTTTAATCTGCCATTGTGCATTGAGTATAACATCATCAGTTCCGACTTTCAGAGGCAAATTCGGAGACCAACCCATAAAATCGTAACCGATTTTTCCCGGATGAACAGTTATGAACTCCTCTTTAATGGTGTCACCACATGTGACAGAAGAAGAGGAAATAGTATCTCCGTCGCTCACGAGAATCATTCTGTAATTATTAGGATAGAAAATCGGATAGAACGACGTGTCGCTCACGACCACTACGGAGCGTGGGTTAATAGTATCACCATCGTTCCAATAAACGAAATGGTAACCTTCGGAAGACTCAACCATCAATATGACAGTATCACCATAAGCGATAGGGTTTGTATGGTCAACCGTTACTGCTCCGTTCTCGAACAAAGAGTCGATAGTCAATTCAAAAGAACGTATATTCCAAACGGTCTCTACCCACACATCAGCCGTATCGATAACGAAAGGAATATCTTTAGACCAACCGATGAAATCATACCCTTCATTTTCCAAATCAAATTGGAACATATCTTCTTTAATCGTGTCTCCATAAGAGACTGTGATTTGAGATAATATCTCGTCCTCATCCACTATGGTCAGTTCATATTGATTAGGGGAGAAAAGTGGTGACAGCACCGTATCACTAACGACGCGCACAGAACGAGAGTTTGAGAGATAGCCATCACTCCATCCGACAAAATGGTAACCAGAGGCAGGAATAGCATTGATTTCTACCATTTCGCCATAATCCACAGGGTTGACATAATCGGCCAACACAGAACCTCTCATCGTATCCACATCAAGAGTTAGACTAAACTGACGGATAGTCCATTGTGCCTCAATCGTCGTATCAGAAGCGCCAAGTAAGAACGGAAGAGAAACGTTCCAGCCCGTGAAATCATAACCCTTCTTAGTAGGAACGACGTCTATAAGCGAATCATCAGTAATCGTATCGCCATAGGCACGAACAAAATCAAGCAAAGTGTCTCCCTCGCTTAACACGAAGACATTATATCTATTCTGTTCAAAAAGAGCAGAAAAGAAGGTGTCAGAAACGACACTAATTACACGAGGATTAATAGAGTCTCCATCGTTCCATGCGACAAAGTGGTATCCCTCAAATGGCGTAGCCGTCAACATGACAGAATCACCATACCTTACCGGATTCTCCTTCTCCATTGAGAGAGATCCGGAAAGGAGAGACGAGTCGGTCGAAACGATGAACGTGCGGATGTTCCATTGGGCATCAAGCACCACATTCTCCAATCCGACCACAATTGGAAGTTGAGGAGTCCAACCAACCAACTCATACCCTGTTTTAAGAGGAGTCACATCCAACGAATCCTCATAGATCGTATCGCCATAGAAAATAGGAGTAGTCTTAATGGTATCATCCTCACTCATGACAATCAACATATACTGGTTAGGCTCAAATTGAGCCGACAACGAGAAGCTATCGGTAACTGCAATGGAGCGAGGATTCTCAGTAACGCCATCGCTCCAAGAAGCGAAGTGGTAACCCTCGACAGAAACAGCCTCAACAGAAATGGTATCTCCATAAGTAACAGGATTTTCGAAATCGGAAATCACCTTACCGTAATCCGCCACACTATCTATATTCAAATTGAATTTTTTCTTGTTCCATGAAGTCTTAAGAATAACATCATCATCACCAGCAACAATAGGAAGAGAAGGAATCCAACCAGCGAAATCATAACCAGTCTTCACCAAGAAAGTATCGATAACGGATTCGTTAATCGTATCACCATATTTCAAAGAGATAGTTTTGACAATCTCCTCTCCGTCGAGTAGCAACAAATCGATTTCATTGATAGCATATATAGGAGCCAACATCGTATCTCTGACAACCACCAACGAACGAGGGTTTTCTCTGCTGCCGTCACGCCAAGAGACGAAGTGATAACCGGCAATCGGTTCAACACTTAATTGGACTTCGTCTCCAAATGCGACAGGATTAGAGAACAAGAGCGTCACCTTACCAGAAACATCTGAAGTGTCGACAGAAACCATATAGTGTTTCTTGGTCCACTTAGCCTGTATTTCCATATCGGAAGCAGCCACTGCGACAGGAAGTGCCGGATCCCAACCTGCGAAATCATGTCCATATTTCTCCGGCGTGATCGTGATGGAATCTGAGGTGATCGTATCACCATATACAACCGTAAGAGATTTCAACGTATCCCTTCCATTCATGAAGAATACGGAATAGTCGTTCGGTGCAAATAAAGAAGACAAAGTCGTATCACTCTGAATCAAAACCGTACGAGGGTTAGTCAACACGCCATCGTTCCAACCCGCAAAATGGTAGCCGACGGAAGGCGTTGCGATAACCAAAACGGAATCTTCGAAAGCGACAGGATTAACAAAGTTAGCAGAGGCTTTACCGTGTTCGTATATCGTATCAACAGTAACATGATAATATTTCCTATTCCATTGAGCCATAAGCGTCATATCATTCGGTTCCAAAGCAATCGGCAAGGAAGAAGACCAACCGTTGAAATCGAAGCCTAGTTTCTCAGGAACAATTCCGATGATGGAATCCGTAATGATTGTACCATAAGGGAGGACTATCTGTTTCAGCGTATCCACTCCATCCATCAAGGAGAGAAGATAGTCGTTCGGAGCGAAAGAGGCAACGAAAGAGGTGTCGGTCGTAAGTACGAAAGAGAACTGGGACTCAACAATCGTATCATTCCAAGCGACGAAATGGTAACCAAGTTTAGGATCAGCTGAGATAATCACAGTATCAGAATATGGATAAATACCCGCACCAAGAACGGAACCCATCAAAGTATCTGAAGATGAGAGACCCACATAATATTCAGTCGGTGCAGCCTCTATCACAACGATGGCGTCAGCGGAAGCTGCGTAATATTGAAGTTCAGGATATCTCACATAATAAGTGCCAGGAACGAACAAAGAGTCCACGTCAGTCACAAGAGCATAAACCGAATCGTCATCCGAACGCATCTCCATGTCCAGTTCCAATCCGATCATACGTCCATCCAACGCGCCAGGCACGCTTTCAGCGATAGGAGTGATGACGGGAGCATCCTGTGGAATCTTTTTGATCGTCAAAATACCTCTTGATGTCTCAGGATCATAACAAGCGTCCAAAGAATCGTCAATGAAATAGAAGGCAATCTCATTCAAAGTATACCCCGGCTCCGTAATAGTACCAGTAGCATGGGCAATCAACGTATCACCGTCGACAAGGCCTAATCCGCCGATGGTGACACTATCAAAGAGAAGCGGCATGCCATCATAAATCTTAGTACTATCATATGCCATCAATTTGATGTATCTCTTTGAAATGACACCTGGCATTTCAAAATCCTCCACCAAATAGCTGGCGGTATCACCACCACGCAAAGTACAAGAGAAGGTGATGGTGCGATTTCCCGCATATATTTTATCATATCTTGCTTCGAGTGTGTTCAAATGAATATCATCGTCGCCGACTACACCGATGAGAACACTATCCGTATTCAAACTCAACAACGTATCCGTCCCATCATAAACCTTTTTAGGATTTGCCACTACACTTTCAAGAGACAAATATCGTCTAGAAACACGCATATCGGTCACACCACAAGGAATCTCCATGCCATCACTCATAGTAAAGACCACATTCAACTTATGAGTTCCGACAGGTATGACATAACCGCTATCAACAAGGACATCATCCACGAAATAAGAGAGAGAACCATCGATACCCTCTTCATCCAAGATAGCGACAGGATTATATCCGACGACAGCATCGCCATAACAAGTATCTTCCAAGAACCAAGAAGCTGTGACTGCAGGACGACTAATATGAGCGGTGAACGTATCCGTCATTGCGAGGTAATTAGCCGCATCCGAACCCGTCAAACGATAGTTAACATAAACCGGGATATCATTGCCATACATTGGCGTAGCGAATTTCGCCTCGGCAATTTCCGCGAAGACCTCATCGTCACCCAATACACCTGATATGACAGTACCCATCACCGCATCAGCTCTATCATTACCATCATAATTCTTACCTTCGACCGTTGTCCCTTCAATTCGGACTAACTTAGGAAGGATACTTGCCGGAACAGTATCTGAAGGATTCGTCAAATAATAGTTAGCGACATCAGTCCCTGTCAACACATGAGAGAAAATGATAACGGAAGCGTCAACCGAGGAAGTGTCGTAAGAAGCCGAGGAAATGATGGAGACATCCTCTCCCGTATAGAGGCCTTCAATACCTGAAACGAAATGTACAGAATCGCTCTGGTCATATACCTTCGTATCGGCAAATACAGGCATAGCGGTAATCGGAGCCGCATGAATTTCAATAGACCCAACGACGAACTCGCCGTCGCCAAAATCATCATTGATTATTTTTACTCTCACGTCATAAACACCGGCATTAGCAGGCGGGAAATCAAGCCAACTCTGACCTTCAGCGGCGAGCTTATAAGAGACGGAATAATCACCGCCCTCCGTAATAAGAGGAAGATAATCAGACACAAACTCGGCAGGATGAGTCTGCCCGTCATATATGAATTCCGATTGGCTAAGAATAAACATAGAGGAATCGATAACATTACGAACGATAACCCACGTCAAAGAATCATTCTCTGGCAAAACGAAATCAGCATTATCCAAACCAAGCACTTTAGCCACATATGTACCAGCGGAGATAGCGGAATCGTTCCCGATGTCAGTAATGGACAACGAGTAGCCCTCCAAATCGGTCTCCACCGTAGCGGAAACACCATGTTTAAGACCGTCATATAAGAAAGTGTCCGGTTCGCTCCAATTCAAAAGAACCGTTCTCGGTTGAACGACACCATTCTCATAAACTACAGAATCATAAGCCAAAACATAATTAGAGAGATTGTCACCACGCATCTCGTAATGTATCGTGACGGTTTTATTCACACCAGCTGAAGCATTATCATACACAGCGAATGGGACCACGACAATAGAATCAGCGTTCGAAACGCCAGATACCGCATTTACAATGACAGAAGCGGAATCTGTTCCATCAAACACCTTTTCCATCACAGTAGAGTCGACCACTCGGATGACACTAGGCAAGATAGAGAAGTGGGTGGTATAATCAGAGAAGATGAAATTGCCATCGGATTTTGCCACTATAGTTGCAGTAGCCACATCATTTCCGGCATTCACATTATCAGAACATCTAATCTCATAATCGAGATTCTCTCGCATCACAAGTGAATCATCCGTAGTGATGATGGCCGTCGGACATTGTTCATAACCGCTATAATTGAAAGCCGTGTCATTCCATACTATATTTTCCTTTTTCAAATCAACAGTTTTAGGAGTAACCGTCAGACTACCATAATGATATTCCACATTGTAATTATCCTTAGAGAAAGTAACGGTGAAGAGATTATCAGAATTACCGACATTCAGTTGAGAACCGGTAAATGTGATTGTCGGGACATCTCCGGCCACCAATTGTTTCGCCATCAAAAGATATGCGACTTCAGAAATCAAAGGAGTTCCATCAAACTCCTTTGAATCCTCAACGGATATATAGACAATGTCCCTTTTAGCGATGGAAAAATAAGCGGTATCCGTAGCGAATGCATATGGATGGCTTTCTCCGACAATTGCAGAGACAATTACCATAGCGGAATCACCCGCATCAATATTATTTAGACATGAAAACGTGAAATCGGACTCGCTCAAGGTGTCGCCGTCAACCGTCAGCATGAGAGTCGGAATCTGAGGCTTACCATCATAACGCAAGCCTTTATCGTTCACCGTAATGACAGGTTTGGAAGTCACCTTCAAAATGCTCCATGAGGTGGAATCATTCGCAGGCAAAGAATAATTATCATTACCCAAAGAGAGGACATACGCCACATAATCGCCCACCTCAGTAGCCGTAGTGACACCCGCATAAGTTAGCGTCACGACATCACCCTCCACAAGGTCTTGAACGGTAGCGCTCATGCTTTTTTCCGTCTTATCGTAAACAAACGTATTAGGCGTGCTCCATACGATAGTGACCTCTTTCGGAGAAATCACTCCATCATTCAGGGTAGAGTCTCTAATCTCTAACAAGTAATTGGAAGCGGAAGTCCCATCCAAAGAGAAGGAAAGGTCCACACGTTTTTTATCACCAACATTCTTGTCGTCGAACAAACCCGTTGCGGTCACACTCACGTCATCTCCCACCACAACACCCGAAACGGATTGAACAATCACATCCGCAGAAGTAGTTCCGTCATATATTTTAGGGGAAAGTGTGAGCGTTTCTATGCCTACCAAAGCAGGAGTAATCCTGAAGCGGCTAATAAAATCAGAGAAACTATAATTGCTGTTTGCGACAGACTTAATCACGAGTTCAGCCTCACCTACGGGAACATTATTCAAACACTCGACCGTGAAATCGCGGGCAAATTCCAAAAGGAATGAGTCATAAGTAATTGTCACGGTAGGACAATGAGCGGTAGCGTCATAGATAAAAGAGGTGTCAGACAACACAACCATGGAATCATCCAAAGTTATGACGAGAGGAGTAACCGTCAGAAGGCCCTCCTTCTTTTCAACCTCATAATTATCAATAGGGAATATAACATTGAATTCATTATTTGCGCTACCCACATTCGTCTGCGAAGCGCCGAACGTCACATCGTAAGTGTCTCCATCCACCAAACCATCGCCTGAAACGCTCTCTATCATCTCACACGTCAACGGTTGGCCATCATAAATTTTGTCACAAGAAGAAGAGGTGAAAAGAAGATGTCTCTTGCCGATTTTAAAATTCAAAGAATCCGTCGCAATGATATAATTACCATTCTTCTTGCCCGAAACAATCACCCAAGCGGAATCTCCCGCATTCACATTATCAACATATGTCACATCATAAGCAGACCCTTCCAATGTGTCAGAACCTACCATCACAAACACATCAGGTCTATGCGGAGTTCCGTCATACAAGAAAGAATCGTTCACAAGCGTAATGTCCGCATCGATTTCAACAGGTGTAATCATCCACTTATGAGTAGCAGACGCTGGCAACACATAATTTTCATTATCCAAAGTTTTCGCTTCGGCCAGATATTCACCCACTTCAACCGCCGTAGCGTTCTCATAAGCAACAACATTCACGCGATCACCCGCCACCACATTAGAAACCATTGCGGAAACAGATTTCTCCATTCCATCATAAGAGAAAGAGTCCGGCAAAGACCAAGACAACTCAGCCTCTAATGGAGTAATCACCCCATCAGAAGAACTATCGGCAGCACTCACCAAATAGTAGTTAACTTTATCAGTTCCAGTCAGTTCATATTGGATATCAACTTTCTTATCGGTTCCCACATTTGCGTCTCTGAATTGACATGCGGCGGAAACATTAACATTGTCTCCGTTAATGACACCCGCAACATTCAAAACAGAGCCAACCGCATCTGTTTTTCCGTCATAGGTTTTGGAATCGATAGACTTCTCCGTCACGGTAACTGCAGCCGGAGATATCGAAAAATGAGAGACGAAATCATCAAACATATAATTACCGCCCTCTACTTGATGGATGGTAACGCTCGCAGTCTTAACGCCAGCCTTCACATTATCGGAACAATATACGACATAATCAGAATCCGGTCTCATAGCCAATCCATCAACAGAGACTACGACAGACGGACAATGCGAAGTAGCGTCATAAGTGAACAACGTATCACTCAAAGTCACATTCTCTTCAGATAGTTCAATCGCATTAACAGTCACCGTCAGCATTCCCAAATTGACGGATGACACGTAATTATTATTCGGCAAAGTGATTTCTATCGTATTAGGGGAAGAACCCACTTGCGTTTGGCTTCCTGTGAAAGTCGCGGAAAACGTATCTCCTTCCAAGAAGCCATTTCCGATGATTGTGTCTATCACCTGGCATGTTAGAGGTTTACCGTCAAAAGGTTTCGAGCAAGAAGATGTGACAAAAAGCACTAACCTTTTTGAAATGGAGAAATAAGCGGTATCCGTAGCAAGCAAATAACCGCCGTTGTTCTTTCCAGAGACAATCACCATCGCGCTGTCACCCGCATTAACATTATTCACATAGGTTAATTCATACAAACTATCAGGAATCACATCGGAATCCTTTTTCACAACCACAAGCGGTTCATATGGTAATCCGTCATATGTATGAGAAGTGGGATCCACTTCAATCTCATAATCATCGAGTGTAGTCTGCGTAACCGTCAATGTACCATATTCGACGTGAATATCATAATTAGACAATGAGACACCTGGCGCAGGCGTATATGTAAAAGTATTTTCAATGCTTCCGGCTTCCGTCAACGTGGCGAAATCGGAGAAAAAGAACTCATCGACACCCACCAAAGAACCCGAAGATAGAGAGACATGCTCACTAGACAAAGGAGCGCCATCATATACTTTAGAGTCTGACGAAGAGGTGAACGTGATCGGACGCGGAGTTACCATCAACGCGCCAGTCACCATTGTTATTTCGTAGTTGCTCAACGAAGTCCCCATAACCGCATTCACAGAAAACGTATTCTCCACCGTATCCACATTAGTCAACGATGCGAAATTGGAAAAATAGATGGAATCGCTTGCCACCAAAGATCCCTCCACCAACGAAGCGGAAGGGGCGGACAATGCCAACCCGTCATATTCCTTATAAGAGGAATCGGACGCTATCGTAATAGGACGAGGCAACACACGGACAGAGACGCCTTTAATTGTGTCGACATAATATCCGGGAATCAACGGATTGAATATCAGATCAACCGAATAGGAACCGGCAGGTAAGACATCCCCAGCTCGGAGAGTCTCTCCACTTTCGTTCATGGCGCTCCATGTGCCATAGACATCCGCGCCGCCCTCAAAGGCGCTCATCAACGTATCTCCATAGTAAATCGGATGAGCGGTAGCGTAAGCATTAGGGGAAATATTCTCTTCAACCACACCGACAAACACCACTATCTTCTTCTTCGAATCATTATTCCACTCATCTACCAAAGAAACGGAAATATCATATTTGAAATTACCAATAGACCTCGCAATGCTATATCTTCCAAAGACCTCAAGATATGCTTGTCCATTTATCACCTTAAAATCAGACACATTCGCGGAAATTGAACTTACACGGACCTCATCTTCTTCCGGATCCATATAGTCAAGAGGCAACTGATAATAATATTTTTCGGGATCATTAGGGTCTTTCCATAGGACAGAGATGTAAACACTATCGGATAGCAATATAGGAGACTGATTCTTTTTCAACGTCACGAACACCGGTATGGAGACAGGAGCAGCGATTCCATCGCTTACGGTAATAACCACTTCCCAATCAGTATCCTTATTCACACTCTTACCCACATAATATATGCTATCATTCACCACCTCAAAATCCTTAGAATACTTTTCTGGCAATGAAATGGATAATCGGTCACCATCCGCATCAATAACAGAAATTGGCACCAAAACCCTATTACCCGATCCATCAATGGAAACCTGCGTAGGAGTGATGATTGGCGCATGATTCGGCAACACCTCAATCGTCAGACGGGAAGTGTCCATTCCCGGAATGAGTTCGGAAACGGAAATCTCGGGAGAACCCGCATATTGGTCACTCACCGCATAATAGATTTCGGAGACTTTGCCCACATAATTCTTATTCGCCGTGAAAGAGTAGGAACCATCCGCCTTCAACGTGAACGAGCCACAGGCCTCACTCTTATCATTGTAAATTGTATATGGAGTGTCTAAATCACCATAAAAGCCATAACCCATGTAACCTAAAACGGACAGAAGATCTCCATCTTTGTCGACATCATTCTCCAACAAATTTCCTGTCACCACATGTCCAGCTACGACCGTAATGACATCGGGCTCAAGATCAGGAGCCGAATTGACAATAAAAATCGGAGACGGCAAAGACGATAAATTATCATTTGTCATTCCTGAATATTCCGTCATAGGATTAGGTGTCCCGCCCGCATAGGAATTATTAGCGTCCACCTCGTAAACATCCGCCGGACGCATAACATAACCGACAGGTTGCGCATTATCGTGCGCCAAGGAGGATTCCACATAACCGGTCACCTTAACCGTGGCGTTTTTACCGTTCTTCAAGGAAAGCATGCTGCCAGACACGGCACAAGCAGGATCGTCGGAAGTAATCAGCTCGACACCTGTGGAGACGAATCCTCCATCAGGGAAGGTAACACCTACGAAAACATTCTCCGCATCGGCGTCTACCATGACTTGCTCCCCTTCGTAAAGGGTCACGCCGCCCGCCTTATTCGTCACCTGCAACGTGAATGTCAAGTTCTCCCCCACTCGAACGCTTCCCTTATCACAAGAGAAGGAGGTGATTCCCAAATCCAAAAAATGAGGAGTCGCATCTTCTGCCTTAACGGATTGAATATTAGACGATATGAAAGACAAAACAACCATTAGACAGATGCTGCTCATCTGACGTAAATGTTTCACCATAAGCCTTAATTTTTTGCACATACTTTGTTTCGTTTACTACGCATTCATCAAAAATCAGCGTTCGCCCCTCCACACCAAATGTTCCAAACCATACGTTTTTACTGGCCATGAGCGGCATATAGAATACGCAAATGTAAAGATAACAATTCATTTTATTTTTCCATCTTATTTATTTATTTTTTTTCATAAAAAAAAGCAACTCACGAGCCCATTTATGGGAAAAAAAGTTTCAAATGATTATTTTTCCTCAAAAAATATTTTAACTTTGTAAATGGAGTTATCGAAAAAGATGACGTCGGAAAAGATATACTACCGGACGACGACAAAGAGTGTGTTGATGCGTAGTGACAGTGGATGTGTAATATTCGATTTACATGAATTAATAATTATATAGCTTATGGGAAATTTATTTTACGCAGTTCCCATCGCGTCAGTCTTGGCGCTGGGATTCGCATTCTTCTTCTACAAATGGATGAAGAAAGAGGATGAGGGTACAGATTTGATGAAAAAAATCGCTCAGTATGTCCGGGAGGGAGCGATGGCTTACCTCAAACAGCAGTACAAGGTAGTCGGAATCGTTTTCGGAGTCTTAGTTGTCATCTTTGCCATCATGGCATATTTCGGTCTTCAGAATCCATGGGTTCCATTCGCGTTCCTTACAGGAGGTTTCTTCTCCGGTCTAGCCGGTTTCTTCGGCATGAAGACCGCCACTTACGCTTCCGCCCGCACGGCGAATGCGGCGCGTGAATCGCTTAACAGCGGTTTGAAAGTGGCTTTCCGCTCAGGCGCCGTAATGGGTCTCACCGTTGTGGGT
>CALCUH010000204.1 GCA_937907165.1 uncultured Bacteroidales bacterium
CAAACCGTCAACCACACCGTCATCAAAGGTATGCTCACCGAAGTCGGAATCACTATTTAAGGAGGTGCGGATATGAAAAAAGTGACCGTTTCAATACTTGCTCACGTCGACGCAGGAAAGACAAAACTATCTGACCTGCGCGGTCTGCTTGCAGCCGGCAAGAACATCGCTACTACTCACGCGTTGTTTACAAGTTACACAGAAGACATACGCGAATCAATTAAACGCTGGGGCTATGTTCTGGTTCTGGATGAAGTGGTTGATGTTCTCAGTCTATCAAATCTATCGCGCGCAGATATAAAAATTCTTCTTAGTGGGAATGTGTTGGAAGAGGGAAGCGACGGTTCTATTTCCTGGGTCGCTGACTATGACGACCCTGATGTCAATCACGAGTTTCGTTTTGAGGAAGAAGAAAAGATGTCAAGGTCGCGCAACTTAGTACGGTCGCAGGACGGTAACCTATTTTGGGCGGCGACGCCGGAATTGTTCACTTGTTTTTCTGAGGCTTACGTTCTTACATATATGTTTTATGCTCAGAACTTGCGTTGCTTCTTTGATGCAAATTGCATTCCGTATGAGCTGATTGGCGTTCGAATGAATAACGGAATTTACGAGTTTTGCGACATAGGACAAATGGATAGGCGGCGCGAGCTGCGAGACAAGATACACATTCTTGCAAAGCACAAATTAAATTCAATCGGAGAAAAGCGCTCAGCGCTTTCATACTCGTGGTATCGCAGAAGAGCATTGTCTGATGAATGCGGTGAGTTTGATTTGCTGTCAAAAAACATTTATAACGTCTTCCACAATATTTACGGCGCTTCTGCCTATAACGCTCTTTGGACTTCGTTCGACGGTTGCAGGCGTGCAATATCTTCTAAGCGGTATGCGAAATCGTTTCTTGTTTTTAACGCCAAAGCGACCAATGCATATACGCACAAAAAATATCTTGCATATTGTGTAAACAATTTTGCCAGACCTATAGAGGCAAGATATTATCGAGAACACGGGGTGAAAATAAACGAAGACGGTTATGCTCTTTCAATAATGATTCAATGGGTATTTCGATCCGCGATTAGAAAGGACGAAGAAATATGGATTTATATACCAAGTGCAAGAATGAGAACGCTTTTTATCCGATGGCTGGATTTGTTGGCAGAGGGGAAAGACCTCGACCCTGTAAAATACAAGAAAGGAGAAATTGATGAAAACCTGTAAGTCGTGCTTATGGAACAAACAATGCGGGAGCGACTGTGTTTGTGAATATTATGATCCGCTTGTTTCCAAAAAAGAAGATGAAAAGAAATATAACGATGAGCTTCGGGCTCGTTCAAAAGAGTATAAAAAACTTATAAAAGAACAAAGCAAATGATTTGAGGTGTTTATTTGAATAAGGCATACAAGATATTATCCATCGAGGCAAAAGATATAGTTTCTGCGATGCGACAGCGTGAAACAGAAAAACGAAACTATAGCATACGCTCTTCTGACGGAAAGATTAGCTTGCGGAAATTTACAAATGCGTTTGACTACTCCCTGGACAGCATCAAACTTGAGGAAGTTTACAAATCCTGCACAAAAAAAGATGACTTTTCTTTTGTTTCCGGAAGACATAGATACACGCAAAATGTTATTTGCGTAACCTTTAAGTATAGCTACAAAGAGTATAATATGGCGGGTAAGAATACGTTTGTCAAAGACGGTTATACATATAGGGACTGTGTTTTCCGCGACGGAGTGTGTATTAAAAACGGAGAACTAATCGCTATACAAACAAATGTTGAAGTAAAGAATCCAATAGATGATTCGGTTCTTGGCAAATATTTCACATACGCCAACGGATATTATGAGCAGGTTGGGTCAATCAAAACCTTAATGGACAAGTCAGAACTGCGGGAGTATCTTTACGAAAACGGTTTCATGTGTGACGGAATTGAATTTGTACGCTATAAGCGAAGCAGCGGTTCGAGCCGAGTTGGAAAGTGCTTGTTTGTAAATAAGATTTTGTCAAAAGCAATGGAAGAGTGGGATAAATGCGGAATAAACGTCAACATCGGTGATCAAATTGATTTGGCGGCGTGGGAAGCATACATATCTCTGCCAATGAGTTCTATCATTGATACTATAGAGGTTCCACTTAACAGCATTCTTGTCATTGATGATTACAATAGTACATTTGATGACGAGGTAGTTGCAGTAGAGATTGAGGATGACCACCTTGTATCGTCAATCAAAAATGTCACAATCGAAAACAGCATCTTTGATGGTCAATCCCTTATGGATGCGTCTTTGTTTGGAAAATATTCTGATAAGGGAATGCTCCTTCTTCGAAACCGCTTCTTCAAATCCTGCTGTTTCAATACAAATTTGCAACAATGGTTTGCAGATAACGATATAACAGAAATATCGCAGTTAAGTGGGTTCACGCTTGCTGAGCGTGTGACAGACATAAAGCTTATTACAACTCCGTCGAGTATCAAATACGCTAAATTCGGTACAGTCGAAAAATGGCTTCATACGGTTGAACCTACATTTGGTATAGTTAAATACGAGAAACCGCCGCATAAGTTCGACGGGCGAATGGTACAGGCGCATTATCAATTGTTCAATACTCTACAGCTTTCTTACGATGAAATGGAAAATGTTCTAGCTCCATCGCTTAGCTTTATAAAGAAGTTGAGGACAGATCCCGCCGTTCTTCGATACCACATTAGATATCCTGACGAAACAAACGACGAATGGACTGCACTCGATTCCAGAAATGAAATAGTGTTCAAGCTTATGGGAATCAACGATAAATTTACAGAAACCAAAATGTATCAAGGTTTCAGAGACGACTTGATAAAGGGGGAGCTCAGGAATCTAAAGCGTGGGCACGTTCTTGTTAATGGCAATTATTCCACAATAATGGGCAATGGTCTCGAGATGCTTAAGGCATCAATTGGATTGTTCAGCGGCGAGTCAGAACTCGGGGTTGGGAATATTCACAGTAAACGGTTCCCGTTTGAAAAGAGGCTATTGTGCTCAAGAAGTCCTCACGTTACCGTTGGCAATGTGCTGCTGGTGAACAACGTCGCCAATGAGACAATAGACAAATATTTTAATTTAACAAAAGAAATTGTGTGTATTAATGCGATCGGTGAAAACATACAGCAAAGATTAAATGGATGCGATTACGACAGCGACACGATTTTGATTACGGACAATCAAATACTCGTTGATGCTGCTGAAAAGAATTATAGTAATTTTATGGTCCCAACAAATATGACGTCTGCCGTGAAAACCAAAAGGTATTATACACAAGAGAACAAGGCAGACCTAGACGTAAAAACAAGCGTCAATAAAATCGGAGAAATAATTAATTTGAGTCAGCAGCTAAACAGTCTGATGTGGGAAAAAATATGCAAAGGCGCTTCTATTGAATCTTGTATGCCTTTATATTGTGATATTTGTAAATTGGCCGTGCTTTCAAACATCGAAATCGATAAAGCAAAGCGCGAATACGTAGTTCAGAGCGGCTATGAAATAAATGTGCTAAAAAAGAAATATAAAATTAGCGACGATGAAAAGACCGTCAAGCCATTCTTTTTCAAAATGATAACAACAGAAAACGGGTTCTCGCTCAGTAATAATATTAAATACAGATACTTTGATACTCCAATGGACTATCTGCAAAAAATTATATCGCGGTTTAACTTCCGCGAAGGGCGCGAGCGGAGAAAAACGTTTATTCCTTTTATGGACATTGTGTCTCGCCCGTCGGGATCAATTAATCAAGGTTACTACTACGCACAGCGCGATAAGATAATTGATAGAATTAGAGCAGCAAGAGAAGAGCAAAAGAAATTATTCGCCGGATATGATTTAATGAGCCCGGATGAGAAAACAGACGTTTTAAAGACTTCTGGTGAAATAAAGCAAGACTGTATTGAAGAAATTGAAAAAATGTCAAGCAGCCCTGCCGTTATGTATGCAATATTAAAGTATATCGACAAGCCGGAATACCAGGACATTTCGAGGTTCGTCTTCGAAGTCTTGTTTGGCAGACCGGATCAAGAATTCTTTAAGATGATACAAGAGAGCAAGGATAGGATATATACATTGCACGAAACGCCAGGGGGCATGATTGATTTATATGGATTTAAATTCAATCATACGTTAATTGACAACAAAATGGACGAAAAATTTGCTTTTTAACGGCATTTTTGGAAAATTTTTAACGTCTTTTAAAATAAAAAAATCTATTTTTCAGCCTTCGAGGCTGAAAAATAGATTTTGCTCTAATTGCCGTTAAGGGATAGAAATGAAAAACTTCCCATTTTAATATAAAAAACGGAATGCAAGGAGAAAGAATTTGATTTTAGTTAATAAGGAAGAAGCAATGGCAATCAGGGAAAGGTTCCCAGATATTACTGTCATTATCACAAACCGCCAGTCAAACCATAAAAAGTATTATGCTCCAGAAGAGCCAAAGGTTTTAAGATTTGTCGGAAAACTGCGGGTGCCCGGACTACAAGCGAAAGGGTGAAATTATTGGACACTGCTAACATCAAAAGAAATGAACAAGAAACAGAATATGAGTACATATATCGTATTTGCTCGTTAAAAGATACAATCGGAACATGGTACGATGTCGCTGATATACTCAATCACGAACTTGGATATGAGTATACAGAAGCAAAATATAGAAAACAATACCAGAGCTTTCAAAAAATGTTCGAAGAAAATCGTAAGCAGTTTATTGTGGAAAATGATAGTTCACACGATGGAGCCGCGTCGTGCGCCGCATTTGATGAGCAGATGCGCGAATTAAAAAAAGAGCGAATAAAGCTTCAGACAGAGAAGCTCGAGTATAACCGTTGGCTAAGAGATAACGCAAGAGACGAGCTGATGCTGGAGAAAATCGATGAAGCAGTAAACGCATTAAACGGAAGCAGCCCAATCATAGCGCCGTTAACGGGCGATGATACAGTCGCTTATTACGACGATTCGGATCAGACAGGCATCCTTTGCTACGGTGACGAGCACTTTGGTGCGGAGTTTGAAATTCGCGGCCTTGACGGGTCGATAATTAATAAATACAACTCAGCGATTTTCTACGATAGAATGGAAACGGTGTTGTCTGTCGTTATTCAAAAAGCAAAAAGAATGGGCCTCAGGAAAATAAAAGTATTCTCTTTTGGCGACGAGTTAGATGGTATTATTAGGATATCTCAACTGATGAATCTTGAGTTTGGCGTCATTGAATCAGCTATGAAATACGCAGAATATATGAGCTCATGGCTCAATAGATTAACTGAGTATTTTGAAGTTGAATTTCAAATGACGGAGGGCAATCACACAGAGCTTCGATTATTCTCACAGCCAAAGGGCACGTTTAAAAATGAAAACATGTCAAAGATTATCAAGGAATTTATAAAAGTGCGCCTTGCTGCAAATCCACGATTTTCATTAATTGAAAACGAAACCGGATTTATCTATGATACTATTTACGGTCAGAAATTTCTTGGAATTCACGGAGAAGAAAAGGATATGGAAAGTGCTATCAAAGATTTTAGCACAATGTTTGACGTAAATATCGATGTTTTGATAGGTGGTCATAAGCACCATCACGCAGGAGAGGGCGTTGGGCTATTCAAGGAAGTTATAAACGTTCCGAGCGTTATGGGAACAGATCCGTTTGCTATTTCGTTAAAGAGAACTTCTAGCCCCGGAGCACTATTTCTTGTTGCTCAGGATGGATTAGGCATTGTAGAACAGCACAATATTAAATTTATTATTTGAAATAAAGGGATAACAAGGATGAATAGAACTGAATTTTGTAGAAAGTTCGCTGAGATTAATAACATTACAATTACACAGTCAAACTGGTTTTGTGAAGCGGTTTTTGATCTTTTGGCAAAATCTATTTTAGAAGAAGACAGAGTCTATATCAAGGGGCTCGGAACATTTAAGAGAAAGATTGGATTGCCCAGAAGAATGGGCAGTCTGTGGGAACCGGGCGGTATTGTAGAGATTCCGTCAAAGGTCAGGGTATCGTTTACTCCGTCTTTTGATGCAAACGAACCTGAATATAATGAATAAATTATTGGTAAAGCCCTTCGAAAACACGAAGGGCTTTTGCGTTTGAAAGGGTGGTATAGTTGGGAAGAACAACGGTATACAATAATATTACTACCCCGGAAAAGATAAATAGCATAAACAGCGAAAACAGAACGCTGATTGATGACTTCCTTAATTACTTAGAGTCTGTAGGAAGAGCTCAGACTACGATTAAAAACTATCGTGCTGATTTGTTAATCTTTTTCTGTTGGGTATTAGAGGATTTGAACAATAAGAGGTTCGTTGATATAACCAAAAGGGAAATCGCGCGCTTTCAAAACAAAGCAATTAAAGACTGGGGCTGGTCATCTAATAGACTCAGAACCGTTAAAGCAGCGGTGTCGTCTTTGGGGAATTATATTGAAAACATATTGGATGACGATTACGCCGGGTTTCGTTCTATTGTTAGAAAAATCGAAAGTCCTCCAAACGAAGTCGTTCGCGAAAAAACAGTATGGGAAAACGGCGAGATAGAAAATCTACTTGCAGCCCTTATTGAAAAGAAAGATTATGAGAAGGCTTGCTTTATAGCATTAGCGGCGTACGGAGGCAGAAGAAAATCCGAACTGTGTAGGTTTAAAGTTAGCGATTTTGCAAACGATAAACTTGTATTTAATGGGTTTCTTTATAAAAGTGACCCTATAAAAACAAAAGGACGCGGAAATGGAAAAATGTTGAACTGCTACACATTGGCAAAGATGTTTAAACCATATTTTGATATGTGGATGCAGTTCAGAGAAGAAAATGGGATAAAAAGTGAATGGCTCTTCCCGTCGCGGAACAGCTCCGACGAACAGCTGTCTGTCTCTACTGTTGATGGATGGATTCCGTACTTATCTAAATTGTCTGGGAAACCACTGTATATGCACAGTTTTAGACACGCATTTGTGACTTATCTGCTAAAATCCGGGCTTCCTGAAACGGTAGTACAGACAATACTCGGGTGGAAAAGTTCAGAAATGTTACGAGTGTATGACGACAGAAGCGAAGACGAGCAAATCGGCGAATACTTTTTGTCAATAGCATCAGATGACAGTGGTGATTAAAATGGCAACTAAAGTAAAAATAACACAAGCTGGTGCAACCACAAAGAAAGCCATAGAGCGTGCAAAAAAGAAAGAAGAAGAGCGCGAGGCGTTAAAAAACGGCAGAGAGCCAGGCATGAAGCCAGAGGGTTTTTCCAACATAGGTAATGTCAAGCTTATGAACCGCAAACCAATAAAGATTAATATGGATTTTGAAATGCCAGATTTCGATGCCAAATTAATGGACGCCGACTGCAAAGAATTTCGGTGCAGTATGTGTGGAAAAACATATCGAACACAGCGTGGTAATTTTATTTCCAGTACGAATTCTCCTCTGTGGAAAGGTAATAACGGTTATACGACTTTTTGTAAAACGTGCGCAGAAAATCTTATGATTTCTTTTACCAGGCTTTACAGCGGAAACGAGGAGCATGCTATTCGGCATCTGTGCTATATCTTCGATTGGTATTATAGCGAAACAATATCCGCTATGACAAGAACTCAAGCTTCTACCGTTCCGGGAAGAATACCAATATATCCAGCGAAGGCAAATACGGTACAAGGTCAAAAGAAGCGCAGTACATACGTTGACACGTTAAAAGATGAACAAGAGCTGAGAGACGCCAATTTGTTGACAATCGTCGAAGATGTGCAAGACGTTGAAGAGGAAAACGACGATTTTGAAATTACAAAGGAAATGGTGCGTGCGTGGGGGTCTGGGTTTTCTAAAGAAGAATATAGGTACTTAGAAACCGAATACAATGACTGGATAACCAAAAACGTGTGTAACACAAAAAGCCAAGAAGAAATATATAGAAACATTGTTCTTGCACAATTAGATATCAGAATTGCGCGTCAAAGAGGCGGAAAAGTATCCGAAGCGCAGAAGGCGCTACAAGATTTAATGAACTCCGCAAATATTCTCCCGCGTCAAAACGCAGAGAACATTTTAGCAGATACACAGACATTTGGAACGCTGCTTAAAAAGTTTGAGGAAACAGACCCAATTCCTGAACCAGACGAGCGGTGGCGAGACGTTGACGGAATCCGCAAATATATGAATACATGGTTCAGAGGCGGTCTCGCAAAGGCTTTGAAAATTAAAAATGAAAATGCTCGGCTTTACGAAGAGGCAGAAGAAGAATTCGATAAATATACAGTTGCCCCGGCAAAGATAAATAGTGCCGAACAAAAGCCAGACTCGTCCATTTTCGATGAAGAGGCTAACGCGAAAGCTGAGGATAGCAATGCCTGAAAAATATCAAGACGCAAAATACGAGCGAATAATGCATCAAATCGGCGTCTGGGGATCTTTTTATAGGGACAATCCAAATAGGTTTATTAAGGAATATTTCGGAATTAGTCTTAAACCATTCCAGGAAATATTAATTTGCGAAATGTTCAGCGCTGGTTCTGTGTTCTTTTTAGGATGCCGCGGCATTTCTAAA
This sequence comes from uncultured Bacteroidales bacterium, assembly GCA_937907165.1. Classification (GTDB taxonomy): domain Bacteria; phylum Bacteroidota; class Bacteroidia; order Bacteroidales; family Paludibacteraceae; genus UBA1181. Next base: position 8,576 of record CALCUH010000204.1, read on the forward strand.
ACCTGGACAACCGCGCTGTTTGCAGGAACAAAATGTACATTATATCCCGGGACTGCTTGTGTTGTTGCTTCTGCGACACGTAAACAAGCGAGGGAATTGGTCGCCAAAATAGAAAAAGATCTCGCCCCAAATCATCCAATGTTTGCCCTGGAAATAGAAGACATAATTAATAATCAGTTTAACACGCTGGTTAAGTTTCGAAACGGCTCGACTATAGAAATCGTTACTGCAAACGAAAATGCAAGATGTGGAAGAGCAAATCTTTTAATCATCGACGAGAGTCGACTTGTTGATAAAAATATTATTGATTCTGTTCTCAAGAAATTCTTAACGGCATCGCGGCATGCCGGATATATGGACCTCGAAAAATACAAGGACCTTCCAATGGAGCGAAATCAAGAGATGTATCTGACATCAGGATGGTATCAGACACATTGGTGTTACAATATGTTTAGAGATTTCGCCGCAGGAATGCTCACTGGAAAAGATTATTTCGTGGCCGCATTGCCGTATCAATTGTCAATTAAGGAAAAGCTTCTCGATAGAAGACAAGTCGAAAGCGACATGGAAAGCACAGATTTCAACGAAATCAGCTTTATTATGGAGATGTGCGCAGAGTTCTGGTCTGGCGCAGATGGCGCGTTGTACACATATGATGACCTACAACCGGCACGTAAATTAAAATATGCCTTTTATCCACAAAACATATCGTCTCTAATAAGCGACAAACGCGTCAAAATACCGCAAAAGCTTCACAACGAAGTCAGAATACTGTCCGCTGATATCGCGCTAATGCAATCAAGCGGAAAATCAGGAAATAACGACGCGACGTCGTGCTTTTTAAATCAGCAACTAATGAGTGATAACGGCGGACGCAGCATAAAAAATATTGTTTATACCCAGAACTTTGAAGGGTTAAGAGCAGAAGAACAAGCCTTGGCAATTAGAAGACTATTTGCTGAGTTTGATTGCGACTGGCTTGTTATTGACGCAAGAGGGTGAATCTTTGCCCTCTATAAATAGCGAAAAAAGACTGGAAGGCTGAGATGCCAATCAGAACGGAAGAGGTAACGTAAAAGTTATTTCACGTGCAACGCATAGGCGCTGAACCCGGTAAACCCCGGAATATAATGTGCCCAAGAGTTCGCTACATTTTAACGATTTCTCCTCACTTCGTTTGGTCACAAAAGACCGCCTAAAGTTTGGTACACAGGAGGCGGTCTTTTGTTATTCTTTCTTATTTGTTAAAATGAAAAGATATGCTGAACATACGGGAATATGAACCGTGTGAAATAAGAGATAAAAAGCTCTTATGACAACAAAATTGTAGGATTACCCGTCGTTGATTTAATCATGTCTGATATGTACGACCCAGAGCGTGGAGTTACGTATGGCGCCATTGGGTGCTATAACAACGAGGACATAAACGCAAGGTGCAAAGCAAAAAATGCTCCCAAAAAAATATGGGCTATTTTAGCTAACAATGACATCAACTCACAATGTGCTCTTACGCTGCGCGAGGAACTGAGACAAAACAATATCCGGCTTCTTGAGCCAGAAGACGATTTTGAAGAAGACTTTATGGGATTTACTGGCGCGTCAAAATTAAGCGTTGAAGATCGGATAAAGTTTAAGCTTCCTTTTGTTAATACAACTTTGGCAATTAACGAAATTGCTAATCTAGAAACGGAAATAAAAGGCAACTATGTTAAAGTGCGTGAAAAATCAGGCTGTAGAAAAGACCGATTCTCGTCGCTTAGTTACAATATTTACGTTTCAAATTTGCTCGAAAAAGAATATGCGGAAAAAAATAAAAAACAAGATTTCACAGACATATTACTTAATTTTAGACAGCCAAATATTACCAGAAACAGGTAAAGGAAGGAGGAAAAAATGAAAGAAGAAACAATAGTATCCGACGAGCAGACTAAAATAAGTTCGGATGGCGAGACAGAGAAAAGCTTCTCCGCTATTGCATTGGAATATGCGAAAAGTATAGAAACACAAGCGATTCACGATCCTAATGGGAAAAAGACAAGAAGAAAAAACAGAACTTATACTGGATACACGAGATCTGAAATCGAGGAGTTTTTAAAGGCTCCGACGACAAACGAATCGGCATTACGGTCTGCGTCAAATTATATGTATCAAACGAGCAGCAGATATCGTAACCTCCTTTCATATTATGCGTCTCTGCCATGCTGGTATTATGTTGTATCGGCATTAAAATACAACCCAGAAAAGCAAAAATCGGATTCATTTAAGCGACAGTATTTAAGAGCGTGCAATGTTCTAGAATCGATGGGGATATCAAAGATTATGAGCAATGCTATGCTTACGGCGCTTCGAGAGGGAGTGTTCTTTGGTGTTATCTGGGGAGGCGATGGCAATAATTTTATTTTGCAGAAACTAGATCCAGACTACTGCAACATAGTAAGCGTTGGCGATGGCGGCGTATTTAATTTTACATACGATATGTCTCAAGTAAAGGAAGAGGAGATTGGCACCTACTATCCTGAAGACTTTAGAGCTATTTGGAGTGAATATCAAACTTCTGGCGAAAAAAATCAGCTAGTTCCGCAGGAGATAAGCTTCTGTCTCAAAGCGGATCCCACGGTGCCAGAATACAGCGTTCCGCCGTTTGCGTCTGTTTTGCCAACTTTATTTGCAATTAGAACGATTGAAAATTTAACAGAAGTGTCAGAGGAACTACAGAACTATAAACTGCTGGCAGCTAAAATGCCAGTCGATGAGAATGGAGTTCCGACTATTGACTATAACACCGCTATGACCTATTATCAGCATATTTCTAAAAATGTTGCTGATGAAATAGGCTTATGTATTACTCCTTTTGATATAAAGGACTTTGATTTCCAAAAGAGTGCTAGCAGCGCCCAAATTGACTCCGTGAGTCAGAGCGTTAAAAATTTTTATGCATCTGCTGGCACAACGGCCACACTTCACGGAGAGGTATCTAACTCAAGCGCGGTAACCAAACTTGCTGTTGCGGCAGATGCAGCATATGCTTTTACATTCGTTGAGCAGTGTGAAAAGATAATCAATAGGATATTAAAAAACCAAAGCGGTTCGCAAAAATTTAAGATTCGGTTTTTGCCGGTAAATATCTTCAATAGAGAAGAAATGATTTCCAAGTATAAAGAAGCTATGAATTACGGAATCGGAAAGATTGAGTATATGGCTTGTCTTGGAATTCCTCAATACGATATAGCTAATAAAGGATATATTGAAGATGATGTTATTGACCTGGATACAATACTACATCCTCTCAAGACAGCATCAACACAAACAGCAGAAGAATCGCAGGAAGCTGGTCGACCGGCGGAGAGCGATGGCGAAATTACCGAATCCGGCGAACAAACAAGAGATAATGATTCAAATGCAAATCGTTAATTATGGTGAAGTGCCGGTACATACTACCGGCTTTTCATATATTATGAGCCATTTACGCGATGATAGTTCTCCAGCTATAATCGTCGTGACTCCAGAATGAGAGAAAGGAGGAAGAAATGAACTATACAAGCTTAGTTTTTAACTCGAAATTTTCTACAATCAAAAAGTTAAATGATGAATTTACACTTGCATATTGCTATGTCTGTGCTACCGGAAAAAATAGAAACGGGTCCAATATTGATAAGAGCACAATAGAGAAGGCGCTACCGTCTCTTTGGAATATACCGGTTGTTGCTCACGTGTATACAGATGAAAATGGCGAAAAGCAAGTTGGCGGACATGACTATACAATTGAGAAAGGCGACGATGGCGTTTATCGCTATAAGAGCCTCTGCGTTCCGTTCGGGGTTGTTCCTGAAAAACCGGAAGAATATTCTTTCGAGGAAGTTGAAGAACCAAACGGCCGCGGAACAAAAACATATTTAAAAGTTCCGGTCGTCCTGTGGACGTCGCGATATCCTGAAATTACAGAAGCATATCTCGATAGCGACAAGATGTATTCTCAAAGTATGGAAATTAATGTGTCTGAGTATTCTCCTTTGTCAGATGATCCTAATTATACAAATATCACTGATTTCTCCTTTTCTGCATTAACGCTTCTTGGCAAAGACGTAGAACCGTGTTTCCCTGAGGCAAAACTCGTTGATGCAAGCTTTTCACTGGATGCAGATGGCTTTACAGCAATGTTTGAACAATTCAAATCAGAACTTGCATCTTGCTTTGCAAACTCTGAGAAGGGAGAAAAAATGGAAGAAGAAAAGACACCGGAGCGGGTAGTCGAAGAGCCAGTGGCTTTAGAAGAACCTGCGACGGAAAATGAATTTTCCGCTTGCTCAGCAGAAGAAGACGTCGTTGCAGATGAGCCCGAAGAAGAAAAAGAAGAAGTTCTGTTCTCCGCTACTTATCAAGAAAAGAGAACAGCTATCAAGTCGCTTCTTCAGGATCAGATTATTCGCAATAATGAAGGCGAAGTAGTTAAGGAAGTGTGTTGGTATCTAATGGACTTTGATGACAGTTATGCATTTGTCGAGAAGTGTGAATATGATGCTGATGCTTGCTCTTGCAACCATTATCGATTCAAATACTCATTTGATAAAGACAGTCTTTCTGCCGCAATCGTCGGCGAGTTTGAAGAGGTATTCCTTAAATGGCTAACAAAAGATGAAATCTCTGCTATTGAGGAAAAGGATTCTCAGTTCGCGGCGCTTCAAGAATACAAAGCAATGCGAGAAAAGGAAGACCATCAACACGAGATCGACAGCGCAATCGCCGAGTTCTCGTTTATGGAAGGCAACGAGGAATATAACACCATTTTTGAGAAAAGATATTCTTACGAGAATGTCGAAGACATTAAGAATGCGTGCTATATCGTAAAGGGTAAATATTCAATTGTCAACCCTCAGAAAAAGACAATTTCCGAGCCGTCCGTCCCAGTTGCCGGGTTCCGCAAAACGGAAAAGACTCCTCGCGAAAGACTACACGAATTATATGGTAAACATTAAGAAAGGTTAAGGTAAATAATTATGGCTATTCATGGTGTTGTTCGTACAGACAACATGCACGGCACCGCTTTTGGCGGCGACCTTGTTTCCGTGCTTTATCAGGCTTCCAGCGCTAATGCTGATGTTGACAATGGTTGCTTCTGCGTCCCTGGTGCCTACAAGACAGGCGAAAGAGAAGTCCGCCTTGCGATTGCTCCCGCCGCCAACACTGCGGTTTCCGCTCTCGCCCTTATTGCTTCTGAAGAGGTTGATTCCGATAAGAAGTATAATACTCTTGCTGAGTTTTATAACAAGGCTGGCTCCGTTGCAAGAGGCTACAAGCTTCATCCCGGTGACATGTTCTCTCTGACCAAGGAAGCTCTTTCCATTGACTCTTCTGTGACTCCTACCGTTGGTACATCCATTCTTGAGTGCCAGGCCGACGTCAAGGGCCTCCTTGTCAACGCTGCTACTTCCGGATCGACCAAGATTGCAGATCTTGTTGCTATCGAAGGCGACTGGCTTGTTTTCCGCGTGGTTGACTAATTATTTGGAAGGAGATATAGATTATTATGGAAAAGAATGAAGTTCTTTCTGTCTGCATCGACTCTGTCAAGGGTCTAAATGATAAGTTCTCTGCAAAGCAGACTTCTGACGAGCTTATCGCTGCGTTTATTGATATGAATGGTGGCTCTACAAAGATTTCTCCCAAGACGTTCCGTCCTGGTCATCCTCTGTTTGAGCTCATGCAGGAACTGATTCCCGTTATTATTGACGAGGGAATCAAGAACACCAACAACCCTCTGTTCAACCTCGTTGAATACAGAAACATTGCGGATGGTGACTCTCAGGAATTCTACACCGAAGGCGAGGCACAGTTCGTCGTTGCGACTGCCGCCAAGGGCATTCGTGACGTCAGACGTCAGAGAATTTCTGGTGGTATGACCGTTAAGGTTCCTACCGAGATGAAGATTGTTCGTGTTTACGAGAATCTTGGTCGTCTGCTTTCTCGTAGAATTGACTTTACCAAGTTTGTTGATGGCGTTGCGAAGGCGTTTGAAAACTATATCGCAGAAGCCGCTTATACCGCCCTTGCCGGCATTACTGCTAGCACCGCTGGTCTGAGCTCCACTTATGTTAAGTCTGGTTCTCTTACCATTGATAACCTTCTCGCGCTCGTTGAGCACGTTGAGGCTGCTACCGGTAAGAAAGCTAGCATCGTTGGTACCAAGAGTGCGATTCGCCTTCTCGGCAGCGCTGTGACCTATAGCGCAGAGCAGAACTCTGACCTGTATAACAATGGCTATCTCGGCAAAGTCAACGGCGTTCCCACCATCGCAATTGATCAGGCTCACGTTCCTGGAACCGACACGTTCGCAATCGCGAACGACGCTCTGTGGATTGTTGCGTCCGATGATAAGCTGGTTAAAGTTGTGAATGTCGGCGAAGGCCTCCTTATCGAGAAGCCTGCAACCGAGAATGCAGACCTGACTCAGGAATTAGAATACGCCCTGGCCGCGTAATATAGTTCGCGCACATAGTAATATGTGCGAATAATAATCCTACTGAATTGCTGGAAATTCCTAAAGTTGTTTTGACTACAGCGTAGTTTTGAAATATAAACAAGCGCGAAAGTGGCGAAAGCAGAAAAAACAGAACAAATAGTGCATGGTTAAAGCCTAAACACTGGAACAATGGAAAATCAGCAGCCAAGCTCTAAACAGGAGAAGGTTCAACGACTATCCCAACGGGAGTAGGGTCAAGCGACCCGAAGTGGTAGGCATCCATTATGGATGAAGATATAGTCTGTGCTCTATGGAAACATAGAGGCTATTAAGCAGAAAGCCCAGCGAGCTTTCGTTTTGTTTAGATTCCTCCTAAAATAGGAGGTGATTAAATTGAATTTTAATGATTTAACAGGTAAAACAATTGGTCGTCTAACAGTGCTCCACAGAGGAGAAGATAAAGTGGCAAGCAATGGCAGACACCGTACTATGTGGGTTTGCAGATGTTCGTGCGGCAATGTTGTAACCGTGCAAGCGGATAGCTTAAATGAAAAACACGGAAACACACGCTCTTGTGGCTGTTTAGCGTCTGAAATTGCTAGAAATAATCATATAACACACGGAGATTCAAGCAGTGCGCTATATGATGTTTGGAGAGGAATGAAAACGCGCTGTTTGAACGCGGAGAATGTTGCGTATTCAAATTACGGCGGCAGGGGAATAAAGCTGTGTGAAGACTGGGAAAACAGTTACGAATCTTTTATGAATTGGTCAATGGAAAACGGATATCAAAATGGAATGTCTATTGACAGAATTGACAACGACGGAGGATATAACCCTCAAAACTGTCGTTGGACTAGTTCAAAAGAACAAGCGAACAGTCGTAGAACAAATAGAGTAATAGAATACAATGGAGAATCACACACTCTAACACAGTGGGCGGAAATTCTGCATATTAATCCAAAAACATTATTTTCAAGGATTTATTCCGGATGGAGCATCGACAGAGCTTTATCTGTCGGGAGAATCTAAACAAAACAAAACAAACAGATATTTATGGTCAGGAACTTGGAACTGCAGTCCTTGCAGCCTCCAAGATGGGCTACTGGTCCAGCATTACCGTTGCCTAATTATTGGCAAATTAATTATATTAACCAATAAAGAAGAGGCGGTCTGTACAAGGCCGCCTCTCATCTATGTGGAATAAAAGGAGTTTTTTATCGTGGCAAATACTAGTAAAAAGAAGAACAATGCAACCGAAGAAACCCTTGCTGATGTAATTATCGTTAGCAATGAGAAGAAGATAGACTTAAACAAGACAACGCCTGGAACAGTCAAGATTGACGACTCGGCGCTTATCAACGTAAAGAGCAACGTTTTTGGAGAGCTCTTTTATGTCGACCCGGTCACTAAAGAAAGCGTATCGTGGCCGCAGTGCGGCTCTCTAGTGCAGCTTACTATGTCTGCATTAAGACATATGAAAAACGGCGCTGTCAAGTTCTTTACTAACCAGCTTGTCGTAATCACTGGGTTTGCGGATGAAAACGCAGACAAGTATGAACCCGCCGATATTTACAAGGCGTTATTTATTACCCAGTATTATCAGGATTATCTTGACCCGTCCAATTATGATGATGTATGTTCGTGGACAGACGAACAGATAAAAGAGAAGATATCGCTTATGTCTTCTTCTGTAAAGTCAAAATTAGTTGTTGCATTGAACACATACATTGAGAAAGGCATTCTCGATTCTCTCAAAAAGATCAAGGCCTATGAAGAGGCTCTTGGATGCGAACTTGCGAGACCGGAATGATAAGGTGGGAAAATGGCAACACCTTTTTCAGATATTTACGCGAGGGCGATTTTCCGGTTTGCTGACTACGAGTTTTTGCAGCAGGAAATCGAAGTTCGCGAAGGTGTGCTGGAACATTATCTAATATCTGCAAAAACAGATTTCGCAAGAATTTGTTTTGTTGACTTGGATGATTATGACCCGAATTTAAAACAATTCAATCACGATTTAACGGATGAAGAGATAGAGATTCTATCACTCGGTATTGCGTATTATTGGATTTCTTACAAAACAATGAACAGCGAAGCACTAAAGAATGTTCTAAACAGTAAGGATTATTACTTCTATAGCCCGGCCGCTTTGTTAAAGGAAGTGCAGACTTTACGAAGAACATTGCGCGATGAGTTTCATAGCAAAATGCGAAGTTATTCCTACATCAATAATACAATTGCTGATTTGAAAAATTGAGGTTGGCAATGACTATTAAATATATCAATAATATTCAGAATAAGATTTTTAAGTTATTGCCAATGAGAGAAGCATATGACGCCGGGGATGACAACCACATGCCAGAGTTTTTGGAGAATCTATATATAAATTTTAAAAGCCTAATTGATAACGACCCAGACGCAAAGGAATATCCTGAACTATTTGAGGCATATTTAAACATTGTTTATCTGTCCGAAAATTGCGATATTAATTATAAAAAGTGGCGTTCCATTATTCTGAGATCTACTAGACTTGTACATTGCGTTATTGAAAAGATAGGTGGTGTACAAGATGTCTGTTGACGAATGGATATTGTGGGAAGATCTTTTAAATGGCGGCACTACTGCAACTGATAAAAGACAAAAAACAATAGACACAACACTTGGGAACTTTTCAACAGCAATGGTAGATGACCCGGCTTATCAGTCCGGCGCAATGATAAATGGTGTAATAGCGCCAATTCTTGCATCAAAATCATCTACACTTGAATGCGATGTAAAAGCGCTTCCTGGCACATCCATCCATATTGGCGATATAGTGAATTGCTTTGATGAAGACTGGGTTGTTACCGAGTTGTTTTATGATAAACTCGGTATTGCTAACGCAACGATGTGGCTGTGTAATAATACGTTTGTGTTTCAGAATAAGTCCCCAACGATTATTAGAAAACGATGTGTAGTTGATGACGGCTCGTACGGCAAACGTAACAACGGACAAATCGTATATGCGATGTCAAATACTTACAAAGTGTTCATCCCAATCGACGACGAAACAAAAAAATTATTCGTCGATAAAAGAATTGGATTCGGCGAGATATATTCGTCTGACTTAGAAAAAATACTCGAAGTATATAAAATTGTTGGCATAGATTTAAAGTCAAAGAATTTTGGAGAAGGAAGTCATTTGATGGTCCTTACGATGCAAAGAGATGTGTATAACTCATCAACTGATGATATATCATTAAATCTTTGCGACGTCTATACTGGAGAAGACGTGAGACCAAGCGGTGGTTCAGGGAAAATAAGCATAGATGGTCCTGCGAAAATGCGAATAGGAACTACGAGAACGTTCGTTGCAACACCATCTGACACATTATACGAATTTATTCCAGTATGGTCTATTGACCCAATCAGTGCGGCAAGCACCGAAGTGTCAGGTAATAGCATTAGCATTACTGTGCCGATTGACGAGGAATTGATAGGTAGCGAAATTACCATTACTGTTGATGATGACAGCGGACACTATAGTACCGTAAACAAGAAAGTGATGGTGATTACAGTTGGCTAAAACATATATTGACGAAGTCGTTGAATTTCCAGCAAAAGCTGTACAAAAAATCGGAACAAGTCAAAAGATATTAGCTTTATTAACTAACAATCCAGAGATTGAAGTAGATAGCGAAGAGGCTGACGGTGTCTTTGATAGGTATATTTTCGACTATGGATACGTTGATGATACAACGGTTGATGCTAGCGCGTACATATGCGTCGAGGTCGAAATGTCGAAAAGCATTTCAACAACAATGCAGTCAATATCTCTGTATGTTACAGTTGTCTGCCATAAGAATTATATGGCGATAAATCCAAAAACATTCCCGTCTACAATAGGAAATCGCAGAGACAACCTCGTAAGATACATTGATAAAGAATTAAACGGATCGGACTTGTTTGGTGTTGGTAGGTTGACGATGTTGTCCGTAAAAACTGTAGCAGCGCCGGCTGGTTTTTCAGCGCGAGAAATCACGTATCAAGTGCCAGACTTTCTAGAAAAAGATATACAATGAAATTATCATATAAAGGTTTTCAA
>CALCUH010000205.1 GCA_937907165.1 uncultured Bacteroidales bacterium
TAGCCGATGATAAAATCACGGTCGCGGGTAGCACGCATCTGCTCGGCGAAAGGCGTAGCGTCCTGCAGATGGGAACGGTAAGAGAGCCCCACCTTCTCCTTGCCCTCGGAAAGGATAGCATGGAACTCGGAAAAATAAGGCAGGAAATGGTCGATGAAATCGCACCTCTTGCCGAAAATATAAGCGCCGAACTCCTCCATCTGCGCCTCCAAGACATCCAGTAGCAAGTCATCCCGCCGCTCCGCCTTGATCATCGCATTGCGCTGCGACAAAGCGTTGTTATAAGCCAACAAGCAAGAGAGATACTTCTTGTCGTACTGCGAGATGAAGCCATCCATAAATTTACGGCGCTCCTCGCTACCCTCTTGGATCAAGGCGCCGTCCTCAGGAGAGATCAGCACCAAAGGGAGCAGACCGATATGGTCCGACAACTTATCGTACTCCTTCTTATCACATTTGAAATGCTTCTTCTGCCTACGTTTCAGACCGCAATAGATCTCCACGGGACGATTATCCCTCATGTATTCACCCTCCAACATAAGGAACTCCTCGTCGCGAGTGATATTCTGGCTATCCACCGCGTTAGAGTGGCTTTTACAGAAAGAGAGATAATAGACAGCGTCCAGCAAGTTCGTCTTTCCCATACCATTATTACCCACAAAGCAATTGATCTTCGGAGAGAAGGTCAAGTCCGCCTCGCGGATATTCTTATAATTCAGTATGCGTAAACGATTGAGGAACATACGGGTACGACAATAAAAAAAGAGACCGCAGGAGACTTCAAGGAATCCTGCGGTCTATGATAAATTACTTATTCAAGTAAGCCAAAACATTCTTCTCGATGCGGGAACTCAAAGCAGACATGTCAGTCTCCTTTTGGAACTTCTCGCCGACGATGTTCTCGTACAATTCGATGTAACGCTCAGAGATGGATTTCACGATAGCCTCCGTCATCTCAGGCACCTTCTGGCCATCCTTGCCTTGGAAACCGTTATCCATGAGCCACTCGCGGACGAACTCCTTAGAGAGTTGCTTTTGAGCCTCACCCTTTTCGAAGCGCTCTTGGTAACCCTCAGCGTAGAAGTAGCGGGAAGAGTCAGGCGTATGGATCTCATCCATCAAATAAATCTTACCGTTCGCCTTACCGAACTCATATTTCGTGTCGACAAGAATCAAACCACGCTTAGCGGCGATTTCCGTACCCCTTTGGAAGAGAGCCAAAGTATACTTCTCCAGCAACTCATAATCCGCAGCGGAAACCAAGCCCTTCTTCAAGATCTCCTCTTTGGAGATATCCTCGTCGTGCATACCGATTTCAGCCTTTGTGGTAGGAGTGATGATCGGAGTCGGGAACTTTTGGTTCTCCTTCATGCCATCAGGAATCTTCACGCCGCAGATCTCGCGGACGCCACTCTTGTACGCTCTCCAAGCGCTACCGCAGAGGTAACCGCGCACGATCATCTCGACAGGAAAACCCTCGCAACGGATGCCGACAGTCACCATCGGATCAGGCGTAGCCAATTTCCAGTTAGGGCAGATATCCTTCGTATCATCCAAGAACTTAGCGGCGATTTGGTTCAGCACCTGTCCCTTGAAAGGAATACCCTTAGGAAGGATAACGTCGAATGCGGAGATTCTGTCCGTAGCGACCATCACCAACTTGTCGTCACCTACACTGTACACATCCCTCACCTTACCGTTATAAACGGATTTTTGTCCGGGGAAGTTAAAACTTGTTTTTGTCAATGCGCTTTCCATAAGCAATGTTATTTGTTTGAATTTTTCTGTTCCGACACATCCGCCGCCTTCGCCTCTGCGGCTTTCTTCTCCTCCAACCACTTCTTGCGTTCCTCCGCCGCCTTATCATAAGCCTCAACGATACGTTGTACCAACTGGTGGCGTACGATATCCTTCACATCGAAGCGCACCATCGAGACACCCTTCACATCCTGAAGAATCTGCAGCGCGTCGATAAGACCCGACTTCTGGTTGGAAGGCAAATCGATTTGGGAAACGTCGCCCGTCACGACAATCTTACTGTTCATGCCCATACGGGTGAGAAGCATCTTAATCTGTTGTACGGTGGTATTCTGCGCCTCGTCGAGGATAATGAAGGAATCGCTCAAGGTACGTCCGCGCATAAAAGCTAGCGGAGCGATTTGGATGGTACCGTTCTCCATGAACTCATGCAATTTCGTGCCCGGTATCATATCCTGCAAAGCGTCATAAAGCGGTTGAAGATAAGGATCGATTTTATCCTTCATATCGCCCGGAAGGAATCCGAGCTTCTCGCCAGCCTCCACAGCCGGACGGCTCAAAACGATTCTACGCACCTCCTTGTTCTTCAAGGCGCGCACAGCCAAGGCGATGGCCGTATAGGTCTTACCCGAGCCCGCCGGACCCGTAGCGAAAAGCAGATCATTCTTTTCGTAATCCGCCACGAGGCGTTTCTGATTAGGCGTGCGCGCCACGATAGGCTTTCCGCTCACACCGTAAATGATCAGGTTCTTATCCGCCTCGTTTTCAGGTTTGGAATTTCCCTTGATGAAATCAATCACATCCTCCTCGCTCAACGCGTTGTAGCGGGCGCAATGGCTCTCCATACGTTGGAAAATCTCCTCGAAACGGGCGATTTCCTCCTCGTCGCCTATACATTTCATAGCATCTCCCCTCGCCACGATTTTCAGTTTAGGGAGAAGGTTTTTAATCGCATGGATATTACAATTATTCATGCCGTAAAAAATTACGGGATCAGCATTTTCTATGAGAAAAATTTTTTCTGTCATTATCAGTAATAAGCCTAACGATTTTAACGACGCGAAGATAATAAAAAATTTAAGAGGTAAGAGAGAAGATATGAGAGGCGGGGATAAAAGATTTCAACATATCGGGGAATAGCCATTTCGCTTAGAGAATAGCTAAGCGACGAGAAAAAAACAGGGATGAAGGAGTTTAGTCAAATTCTGTTGTGCCATTCAATCAAAAAAGAATTATATTTGCGTAATATTTACGTTATATTCAATTTTTAACAATGAAAAAAGAAACTTATTTTGAAGGAAGAAAGCCTGTGTTTATCGACATCAAAAGCGATTTCGGATTTAAACGATGTATGAGTGACGAAATCGTCATGAAATCATTTTTGAACGCAATTTTAAGCGAAGATTACGGGCGGATTGAGAAAGTGGAATTCAAAAATGTGGAGGTCGCGAAAGAACGTATGGAGCATCATGGTGTGAGGTTCGATCTGAGGTGCACGATAGACGACGGCACGGAAGTGGTGATAGAGATGCAGAATTACGGGCACCGATTCTTTAAAACTAGAGCAAGTTATTATCTTTGCAGACTGATGGTGGACCTTGTTCCATCGGACATTGTCTGGAGCACGATGGAGAAAGACATTCCCAAAATGGTGGGTATCTTTATCCTTGGAGTCCCCATGATGGGGCTGTCCGCTCCGGTGACAGTGACCTCCGAGTGCGACATGTCGAGTAAGGAAGAGGTATGGGACGGAATGAGGAAATATTACATCTCATTACCCAAATTCAAATGGGAAGAAGAGGAGACGCCATCATCGAAATCAATTTGGATGGAAGTGATTAAAAATCTAGGGACTATGAGCAAATTCAATCAGAAGATGTACGACATGGCCGACGAGGGGCTTCGACGCCTCATCGACAAAGCCAGAGTGTCCAGACTCAGCGGAAAAGAACTCGCCGAATATGAAGCGGGTATGAAAAACCTATCCGACTACGGAACCGCGGAAGCATACGGGTATGACAACGGATTCAGGAGAGGCATGGACGAAGGACTAGAAAAAGGCATGAAAGAAGGCATGGAAAAGGGTTTGGAGAAGGGTTTGGAAGAAGGCATGGAGAAAGGCATGGAGAAAGGTATGGAGAAAGGTATAGAGAAAGGTCTCAAGGAGCACTCCATCCAAGTAGCCCGTCTGATGCTGGCGCACAGCAAGCCCATGGAAGAGATTATCCTATTCTCCGGACTAACCGAAGAAGAAATCAAGGCTTTAATGAAATAAAAAATCCATTGTAAGGAATTAATTTGTTAACTTCGCGGTTCAAAAATTAGAAACATAAACGTCATGGCACAAAAACCATCCATACCCAAAGGTACAAGAGACTTCGCACCCATAGAAATGGCGCGTCGTAACTATATTTTCAACACCATCAAGGAAGTTTTCAGGCTTTACGGCTTCCAGCAAATCGAGACGCCTGCCATGGAGAACCTCTCCACATTGATGGGCAAATACGGAGACGAGGGCGACAAGCTTCTCTTCAAAGTGCTCAACTCAGGCGATTTTCTCGCCGACGTGGAGCAAGGCGAGTTGGAGAGCCGCAACTCCGTGAAACTGATTAAGAAAATCTCAGAAAAAGGTCTACGCTACGACCTCACCGTTCCGTTCGCCCGCTTCGTGGTGATGAACAGGGACAAGCTCAGCTTCCCTTTCAAGCGTTACCAAATCCAACCGGTATGGCGCGCCGACAAACCTCAGAAGGGTCGTTACCGCGAATTCTACCAGTGTGACGTGGACGTTGTGGGCAGCGATTCGCTGATGAACGAGGTGGAGTTGATGCAGATTGTGGACGAGGTCTACCGCCGTTTGGGCGTGAACGTCTGCATAAAGCTGAACAACCGTAAGATATTGACCGGCATCGCAGAGGTCATCGGTCAGGCTGACAAAATCGTGGACATCACGGTAGCCATCGACAAATTGGACAAAATCGGTTTGGAGAATGTGAACGCCGAACTGGCTTCCAAGGGTATTCCGGCAGAATCCATCGAAAAGCTTCAGCCTATCATCCTTCTGCAAGGCAGCAACGAAGAGAAGTTGGAGACCATCCGCAAGGTGCTCGCCACTTCCGAGATTGGCCTTAAAGGCGTGGAAGAGGTCACAACCATCCTCGAACACGTACGCGACCTTGGTGTGGAGACCGAAGTGGAGTTGGATCTGACCCTCGCCAGAGGATTGAACTACTACACCGGCGCCATCTTCGAGGTGAAGGCGAAAGATGTGCAAATCGGCAGCATCACAGGTGGAGGACGTTACGACAACCTGACGGGCGTATTCGGCATGGACGGCGTCTCAGGCGTGGGCATCTCCTTCGGTGCGGACCGTATCTATGACGTCTTGAACCAATTGGACCTCTATCCTGCTGAAATGTTACAATCCACGAAGTTAATCTTCGTCACCTTCGGAAACGAGGAACTCAAATACGCTATGCGCAGCCTGAAAGAGGTACGCGCCGCAGGCATCGCAGCCGAAGTATTCCCTGAGCCAGCCAAGATGAAGAAACAAATGGGTTACGCCGACAGCAAAGGCATCCCGTTCGTAGCCATCATCGGAGAGACCGAGATGCAGGAGCAAAAAATCATGTTGAAGAACATGACCACGGGAGAGCAGCAGCTCGTCAGCGTGGAGGACGCGATCAAAACATTGGGAGGAAAATAATCTCTTCCAAGACAACACCATAAACAAGCGTGTGTATCCTAACCGTTTAGGATACACACGTTCATTTTAAACCAAGCATAAATATGCTGAACCTGCTAAAGACATATGCGCTATTCATCTCCATGATGATAGGAATCGTTTTCCACTTCGTCTTCGTTGACGTCTCGTTCATCACGAAATATTTCATGGACGAGCCATTAAAAGACATTACCTTCATCACCAAATACCTATTGTTCGTGATGTTGCTGATTGTCTATTGCAAAGTGGATTTTCGCCAATTCAGATGGAAGCGATGGCACATCAACCTATTAGCGATTCAATTCATCGGCAGCATACTCTTTTACCTATTGGTTTTCAAATTCAACAACAGAATCGCAGAAGGCGGTCTCATCTGTCTTCTCGCCCCGACAGCCACATCAGCGCCAGTCATCACGGGATTATTGGGCGGTTCCGTTGCCGGACTCATCACCTATAGCATCTCCAGCAACCTCTTGGTAGCGTTTTTCGCACCCCTCTACTTCTCCCTCATCGGAGCCCACGGAGCGGGAGCCGGAGACCTCACCTTCATCGAAGCCTTCGGCACCATCTGCATGAAAGCCTTTCCGTTGATATTCGGACCGTTCGTATGCGCACTGGTGCTCAAGAAATTCGTCAAACCCGTCTACAAATTTCTAAGAGAGAAGCAAGGAATCTCCTTCTGGTTATGGACCATAGCCCTCGTGCTGCTGATGTCGCGCACGACGACCGACCTCATAGCGATGGATCCGAACGAACGTCCGGCAGCCTTCAACATGGCGCTCATCGCGCTCCTCTGCTGTCTGACCCAATTCACCGTAGGAAGAAAACTCGGAAAGATTTACCATAACAAAGTGGCAAGCGGACAAGCCTACGGACAGAAGAACACCATCCTCGCCATTTGGATGGCGCAAACCTTCTTCAACCCCATCGTGGCAATCGCCCCAGCCACCTACGTGCTTTGGCAGAACCTCGTCAACTCCTACCAGCTGAGCAAGCACCGCCGCGGTTTGAAGAAAGACCAAGATTTGTAAAAAAAAGAAATCCGTTTGATTTTACAGATTAACATTGCGAATTCGCAAAAAAGGACTATCTTTACCAACACTATTAACGCAAATTATTAACTTGCGGATATATAATTGATTTATAACACATTACAAACCGATTATTCTATCCGCCAAAATCGTTCAGTATATGGGTAGTTTATTAAACGACGTGTTTTCAACCATCTCTTCCGTAGCAAAAAGCAAAGCGGCGAAAGACATCATCAACACAATCAGTAAAGGAGGTTCCGCTAAGGACATCATCGAGTCAATCAACGGAGGCGGAGGCATCGACATCGCAGCAGGTCTGAAGGCGGCATTGAAAGTCGGCATCGAAACTGCGGCGACCAATCTAGGTAAAAAAGACGGATTCCTCGCAGATGCGGCCGTTCGCATCGGTCTTCCGGAAGAGGCGCTCACCGTTTTCAACGCAGTGCAGTCCCTCTCACAAAACGCGACGTTCAACTCGCTTCTCAACGCCACGGGCGCAAGCATTCCGTCATCAGACACAGTCGTCACCCTACTCAATAGGGCTGCCGAAGACGCGGCGCCACAATCAGTGGACATCTTCGCCAACGCCATCACCAGCATGAGCATAGCCGACGCCAAGAACATTCTCTTCGGCGCTGACAACGCAGCCACCACCTACTTGAAGGACAACACCTTCACCCAATTGCAAAACGCATTCATGCCAACCATCACCAACTCGTTGGGCGCCGTAAAGATCGCCAACACGACACCTAACGCAGCGTGGGAGACTTTCGCCACCTACAACAACAAACTGGTGGAGATGATGGACAGCAAGGCGGTGAAAGCCGGACTGGAAATCGCGAGAATGACGGGCGTCATCAAAGACGAATACTTCGAGAAACTAGGCGCCATCAAACCAGTCACCACAGACCTCTCCGACTACATCACAGGGAAAGCCCTCACAGGACTCTTCACGAAAGTGTCAGACAAGGAGTATGACATTCGCCACAACGCCAGCGCTCGTGTAAGCGACGTATTACAGAGCGTGTTCGGACAATTGGACAAAAGATAAATAGGCATCAGAGTGACAAAGGGCTGACGCCCATACATCATTCTAAAGAATCATACGGAGCATAGGGCGCAATCCCTATGCTTTTTTTGTGATATTTTGTGATAAACACCAATAGGCCAACACACCTTCATCCAAACAACCCAATAATTGTAAACTTTTTATATTTTTGCAAAAAAGTTTATATTTCAGATATATGAGAAGCATACTACTTTCCATACTGCTCACACTGATGACCTTCAGTTGGGCGACCGCAGAGAACCATCTATATTTCACAGCTAACGAAGCCAACTCCACCATAGCCATCGAGAACAAAGGAGGAAATAATCCCAACTTAGAATACTCGCTCGATGAGAAGAAGTGGAAGAAGATGGAAGCGGGGAAGCAATATGTATTAAAAAATAAAAGAGACAAAATATATCTAAGGGGAATGAACCCCGAAGGATTTTCGAAAAGCGACAGAAGCATATCCAAATTCGTCATGACCGGTTCCTTCAGTGCCAGCGGCAACGTTATGAGCCTCATCAACTATGAGGCAAACGAGCGGACCATTCCAAACGACTATTGTTTCGCCCGTCTCTTCATGGATTGCAAGAATCTGGCAAACACACCCGAACTACCCGCCACGGAACTAACGAAAGGCTGTTACCTTGAGATGTTCAGAGGATGTGAGAAAATAACAACGGCGCCCACGTTGCCAGCCATGAATTTAGCGGAAGAGTGTTACGCAGGCATGTTCAGAGGTTGCGTAAAGCTACAAGAAGCACCAGAACTACCTGCCACGAAGATGGAGAAGAGCTGTTACGAAAGCATGTTCTACGGATGCGAGGGAATCACCCGATCACCCAAACTGCCCGCACTCCAATTGGCAGAGAACTGCTATGGACAG
>CALCUH010000206.1 GCA_937907165.1 uncultured Bacteroidales bacterium
TCCGTGACATATTTCACGACTTTCTCGTGAATGTCAGGCAATGAAGCGACCGCTTCGCCTATGTTATTTAAATTGAAATGTTCGATGAATTCCGAACTCGCTAAAAGAATTGGTTCGGCGTTTAAAACGTAAATGGTCCAAAGGACGGCGCATAGTAGCAATGCTGATGCCGCTTTGTTGACCTTTAACGGGTGTTCCATCGCAATACTCGCATATCCGATGATGAACACAGCAATCATTAAGATTTCCATGCTTTTAAATGTTAATTAGTTTTTAAAGTTTCTCTTTCATTTCTTGCGAGTGCAAAAGTAATCTTTTTTTTGGATAATTATACATTTATATGGCTAAGTAATTAACAAAAAAGGAGGAAGAATGTAAAAATTCTTCCTCCTTTATAAATCTATTAGGAAAACCTTATTAATCTTTCAATCTGAAGTTGACAGGCAACGTATAATAAGAGTTACATGGCTTGTTACGTTGCTCAGCAGGAATCCAATCAGGCATTTCGCTTACTACGCGGATTGCTTCTTGATCCAACACTGGGTCTACAGAACGGGAAACAATAACGTCTTTTACCTTTCCTTTATTCGACACGACGAATTTCACCATGACATTTCCTTGAATTCCGTTGTCTATCGCAATCTGTGGATAGCTCAAGTTCTTCTTCAAGTATGCGTTCAACGCTGCTTTTCCTCCAGGGTATTGGGCTTTCTTATCCACCTTGGTATAGATGATTTTGTCACCTTCTTCCTCATCATCGTTGTTGTTTATCTGTGGAGCTACCGGAATAATCGTATCGTTCATGTTTCCTTCGCTAGATTCGATGGTTCCCTCTGTCTTCACGTCATTCTCAACGACATTCAAGGTCTGCTCCAATTGCTCGGTTACCTCATTCTCTATTTCCTCTACCTCTGGCTCTGGTGGCTCCTCGTCTTGAGTCGTAGCGTCAATAACTTCTGTCTCACCGTCGTTTTTGTTCACTAACAAACTCTCGTCAATCTTTTCCACTTTGCTGTCTGACCATTCGAAACAGATGTAAGTGAATCCAAGAGCGAGAACTAAACCGATGAGCGTGAACATTGAACGTTTGTTGTTCAAGTCCGCTTTTGGTGTTTTTTTAACTCTCATGTTATATAAATTTTAATATTATTCTTTTTGAAATCTTATATGTACTTGCAAAAGTAGCATATTTTATGGAATTATCTAAACTTGTTATCGTTTTTTTTAGTTCAATGTTGGTAAAGAAGAATATTGTCTCGAATAGCGAATCATCTGCTCGACGAAGCTCTCGTCATATTTCACTTCTATATCCGTGATTTTTCCATCTTTATCGTAAACTGGTTTGTAAACTGGGTTAACGAAGCCTTTGTAAGGGGCGATGTTGAGTTTCGCGTATCTTTCCTTTATTTCTTCATGGATAGCCTTGTCCACCTTCACACCGTAGTTCTCTACCAGCTTCTTTGCTCCTTCGAAGTCTCCTTCCGACTTGATGCGTTGCACTTCCGCCAAAAGTTTGCCGATGAGCGCTCTCATTCCCTCGTAGTCGTTGATGACCACGAATGTCTTGCCGTCTCTTTTCTTTAGTTCGACGACGTTCTCCTTTTGGCCTTGCTCGTAGACCCATCGTGCGATGAGTTGGCGGTTTCTCATGTGGGCTTCCTCGATGTCGTTGCCTATCTCGATGCGAGTGAGCTGCGTGAGCAATCCGTTCATCATATATTTATAATATTCCGCCTTATAGGCTTCCATATTAGGCAATAATCCTAACTCTACCATCTTAGGGTCTGCTGCGTAATAGAGTCCGAAGAGGTCCGCACGCGCCTCCTCGATGGTTGCTCCGTAGGCTCTGAGCGCGTCTTGGCTGACACCTGGAAGCAATTGTCCCGAACCATGTCCTAAACATTCGTGGAGGTCGGTGTGTAGGTTGTCTGATTGATAACCGTACTTCTTGATGCGTTCCCTCTCCTCGTCGTTCCATACGAACTCTTCGTTGAAACCGTTTCCTTGAGCGGCTTTATCGTATGCTTCTGTGATGTTTTCGAGTGTCACTGATTTGGAGCCGTGCATTTGTCTGATCCAATTGGCGTTTGGTAAGTTGATGCCTATTGGGGTGGCAGGGTGGCAGTCGCCTCCCAACATGGCGGCGGTGATCACTTTGGCGGTTACACCGTTCACGCTATCTTTTTTAAATCTTGGGTCAACGGGTGAGTGGTCTTCAAACCATTGTGCGTTCTCGCTAATGGTGATGGTCCTTTGGGTCGCTTCGAGGTTCTTGAAGTTCACGACGGATTCCCAGCTAGCTTTTATGCCTAACGGGTCTCCGTAAGTCTCGATGAATCCGTTTACGAAGTCGATGCGGGACTCGGTGTCTTCTACCCAAAGTATGCTATACTCGTCGAATGTGAGCAAATCTCCCGTTTCGTAATAGTCGATGAGGGAGTTGATGACGTTGCGTTGCTCGTCGTTCTCCGCTACTTGTGAGGCTTTCTCCAACCATCCGACGATTTTCTCGATGGCTGCAGTGTACATGCCGTCGATTTTCCAAGTCTTTTCTACGATTTTACCATTCTCTTTCATCAACTTGCTGTTCAACCCGTAGGAGAGTGGTGTGGAGTCGTTAGGGTCTCTCATTTTGTCGTAGAATGCGTCTACCTCCTTCTCTGTCACACCCTCGTAATAGTTGTTGGCTGAACTCTTGATAAGGTCTTCCCCTTCCGCTTGGTTCACACGTTTAGCATATAGTTTTTCGTCGAAGATGACAGGTGAGATCGCCTTGAGGAGCTTCTCCACGCTGTTGTCAAATGATTCGATGGGGAGTTTGTCGGCTGGCACGGAGCGTACTGCCTTTTCGAAGAAGGCTTGGCTGAAATTAGCCTCGAATTTGTCTGTCGCATAGTGGTGGTGGATGCCGTTAGAGAACCAAACTCTCTTGAGGTAAACCATCATATTTTGGAAGTCATCCGTGTTCCTGCTCTCCGCATAGTAGAGGTAGATGGTTTCCAACGTGCGTCTGATTGCCAAGTTGTACTTGTTGTTCTGGTCGTAGAGGATATCCCTTCCTTCCAAAGCGGCTTGGGATAGATAGTATATCAGTTCCTTTTGTTTGAGCGTTAGCGATTCGAATCCTGGCACTTGGTAGCGGAGAATCTCTAAATCAGCGAACTTGTCAACGTGGTAATCGAATGTTCCCGTTTCTGTCACGGCTCCCTCTTTCCCTTCTTGGGTGGAGCAAGAACTTACAAAAGTTGTTGCCATAAGTAATATTGCTGTTTTAATTTTCATATCTGTAAATTATCTTGAATTTCGTGCGTCTATGTTCTCTTCCAAGGTCCAGATGCCTTTCTTCAAACGGTATGCGTCGTAGGTGAAGTCGGGACCATAGTAGGCGTGCAGGTCTTTGTAGCCTGGCTCTATGGGTGACAAATGGTCGAAGATGATTCGTTTGGATGATTCGTCGTAGTTGAGCGTGATTTTTGCTTCCGCGCTATATTCTAATATGACTCTGGAATCGTCTTTCCCTTTCTTCTCGAAAGCCATCTCCCCGAAAGATGCGTTCCCTTTCCCGTCGATTTTTATCGTTTCGATGATTTTGAAGTCGGACGCCGCGTTGTATCCGGACCATCCTAAGGCGACGTAATAGTTGCCTTTCCTCCTTTTTACGAGGAAAACTTTGTAATAGAGCGCCCCGTACCAATTGTTGGCGGTGACTTTCCCTTGTTGAGAAGGAAGATATGCCTCTTTTTGTATGATAAGCGGTGTGGTTGTTATTTTATCTTTTTTCTTGGTTTGGATGAATCCGCCGTAACCGTTGGAACGGTCGGTTAGGGGGAATGACCAAGTGTAGATTCTGACGTTTTGGTCGTCGGAATATACTTTCCCGAGATATGGGGTCTTTTCGAATGGGTAGTGGAATGATTCTGGTTGGGAGAGAATGTCGGTTAGTGTGGTGCGGATCCTTTCGCTTAGAACCATCTTCCCGCTGTCGTTCTCGCAAGTTTTGAGCGGGTCGAACAGGGTGACGAGCCTCTCTTCCGAAATCTCAGCTTGGCAGATTGCGGTGGATGTGAGGAAAAGTAATATGGATATTATCTTATGCGTCATGCTCCGTCTCAGAATCGTTTTTATTGGCTTCCGTTTCCGTGATTTGTGCCTCGAAGGCTTTCCATAGGGTGTCGTTCGGAACTGGGGCGACGATGTTTATTTCCTTCTGCGACACCGGGTGGATGAATTGTATGTTTCGTGCATGTAGGCTGATTCCTCCGTCTTTGTTGGATCTGTCGAATCCGTATTTGAGGTCTCCTTTGATCGGACAGCCTATGTGGGCAAGCTGCGCCCGAATCTGATGGTGCCTGCCTGTCTGCAAGTCTATTTCCAACAGATAATAATTTTCTGATTTGGCGATGACCTTATAACTGAGTTTGGAGAGCTTCGCGTCTTTCGTCTGTTTGTCGTAGACGAAGGTTTTGTTCATCCGTTCGTTTCTCACAAGGTAGTTGGTGAGCGTCTCTTCTTCCTTTTCGGGTTTGTTCTTCACTATCGCCCAATACCTTTTCGTGAGGTTGTGGGTGCGGAACATCTCATTCAACCGGCTAAGGGCTTTGGATGTCTTGGCGAAGACGACCAATCCGCTGACGGGTCTGTCGAGACGGTGGGTCACGCCGATGAATACGTTGCCGGGTTTCGCGTATTTCTCCTTGATGTATTCTTGCACCATCTCGGAGAGTGGTTTGTCGCCCGTCTTGTCTCCTTGCACGATTTCTGTGCAGGTCTTGTTCACGACGATGATATGGTTGTCTTCGTATATGATTTCCATCCTTCTAATTGTTATAGGTTCTGTTCCCTTTGTCTGACTGCTTCGTAGATCATCACGCCAGCGGCTACGGATACATTGAGGGATGAAATCTTTCCGTTGATCGGAATGCTCACCATCTCGTCGCATAGGCGGAGCACTTCAGGCGATACGCCCTTGTCTTCCGCTCCCATGACAATCGCCACGGGGTCATGCATGTTGGATTGTGTGTATCTCTTCTCTCCTTTTTCGCTGGCTGCGACAAC
The DNA here is from genome assembly GCA_937907165.1 of uncultured Bacteroidales bacterium. Taxonomy (GTDB): domain Bacteria; phylum Bacteroidota; class Bacteroidia; order Bacteroidales; family Paludibacteraceae; genus UBA1181. The sequence goes on from CALCUH010000206.1 coordinate 5,056, forward strand.
ATGGATGCCGCATTTCTTCATGAATTTCAGGGCGGATGTCAGACTGCTCTCTTTGCAGACGGGCAGCGTGTGTAGCGCTCCGGCTGAGGTTTTGATGGCGTCCGCATTGACCGAGGCGCCTCCCTTGACGGGAATGATGATGGCGTCCACGCCTGCGCATTCGCAGGTACGGGCGATGGCGCCGAAGTTGCGCACGTCCGTCACGCCGTCTAATACCACGAAGAAAGGTACTTTCCCTTGCTCATAGAGGTAAGGGACGAGATCTGCCACCGATTGGTAGTCTGTCTGGCTCACGAAGGCGATGGCGCCTTGGTGGTTCTTACGGGTGTATCGGTTGAGCCTTTCGAGCGGCACGCGTTGAATCTGGATTGCGTTGTGACCCTTCACCGCATTGAGCAACTCTTTCGCCAGCTCGCTCTGAAGATCGTTTTTGACGATGATCTTATCGATCTGTTTGTCGGAATTGATGGCTTCGATGATGGCGCGTATGCCAAATATCATCTCGTTCTCTTTCATACTATTCTTCGTTATTTTTATATAATTCTAATAATCCTTCTGGTAAATCCATGACCATCGTTTTCTTCTCGTCGTCGATTTCAACGATGTATTCGTCGGATGCCGGAATGTAGAGCTCTTCCGATTTTTCTCCTATGACGAGGAAAAGGTAGTTCTCCGAGGAGTCGTCTACTCCGTCGATCGTGCCGATCAATTCTCCCGTCACGTCATAAAGCTTAAAGCCGAGATAGTAGTCTATGCCTTCCACTTCGCTCTGCGTTACCTCTTCGGGAATGTATTTCTTCTCGATGTAAAGGTTCGCTTTGTTGAGTTCCATGGCTTCGTCGGCCGAGTTGATTCCCTCGAATTTCACAAGGGCGGTCTCTTCGTTTTTGAAACGGTAGTCTTCGACGAAGAATGGAACGAAGATGCCGTCCAACTCGCAGATGAAGCAGGGCGGATTGATTTCGTCGAAGATATCAGACGTGAAGGAAAATGCTACTTCTCCTTGTAGTCCGTGGGGCTTGCTGATTTGCCCGATTTGCATGATGTCGTCCCTTGTTATCATATTTTGAGGTCTTTGACTCGTCGGATTCCGCTTTGTGGAAATCCCCATGCAAATGTAGTGCTTTTTCGATGAAATATTGTCTTAATGAAAATGTTTATGCCCCGTTTTTTTTATTATGTCTTATTTAGAAGCTGTTTGAATTTTAAGGAAAAGATTTCTTATTATTTTTGCGGTCGATTATTTAGTCTATTATGTCGAATACGAAAGAGGGGCTTTTGTTCCATAAGATATTCAAGGATTTCAAGCGTGCTATCGAATCGTATGGTTTGATAGAGCGTGGCGACCGTATTTTGGTGGGCGTGTCGGGCGGAAAGGATTCTTTGGCTTTGCTGGAATTGCTGGGGCAATATAAGAGGGCTTCACGCATGGATTTCTCTCTCTTCGCCTTGCATGTCTCGATGGAGAACATTCCTTACCGATCGGACCTTGATTATCTACGCTCTTTCTCGGAGCGTTGTGGCGCCGAATTCATCCATTCGGTCACTTCGTTCGATATGTCCACTGATAAGCGTAAGACGCCTTGCTTCCTATGCTCGTGGAGCAGACGGAAACGTTTCTTCGATGAGGCGAAACGTTTGAAATGCAATAAGATAGCTTTGGGTCATCATAAGGATGATATCTTGCGTACTTTGCTGATGAATCTCTCGTTTCAGGGCTCTTTCGGCACGATGCCTCCTTTGCTGCAGATGGATAAGTTCGATATGAAGATCATCCGTCCTTTGTCGCTGATTGAGGAGCAAGATTTGGCTGAACTGGCAGAGGTTCATGAGTATGTGAAACAGGATAGGCATTGTCCCTATGAGACGGATTCCTACCGCTCTTCCATGAAGGATGTGATGGATATGCTTTTGAAGATGAATCCCAACGTGAAGAGTAGCATGTGGAATGCGATGGAGAATATACAAATAGATTATCTTCCTAAAAAAGTAAAAGGTTGAAAATGAATATATTATTAGATATAAAAATGTTTCTTGAAAGATTCTCTTTGCGAAGTATCCTTCTTCCGCTATTGCTTTTCTTCTCTTTGTCGCTCTCAGCCCAAAAGTTTTCTAACAAGACTTATTCTCCTGATATTAAGACTCTTCAGGTCTATTTGAACGATAACCAATTGGATTTTCCTATCTTGAAGATGGGGAGCGAAGATCATGTGACGGTCTCTTTTGATTGGATGTCTCACGATTTCCGTCATTTGGCTTACCGTATCAAATATTGTAATGCTGATTGGTCGCTTTCAGAGTTGACGGAGATGGAGTATATGTCGGGTTTGAACGAGGTGGTGATTGATGATCCGTTCATCTCTATGAATACTACTTTCGATTATTCACATTACGAATTTTCTTTGCCAAACGATGATGTCTCACTTCTCTTGCCGGGTAATTATATCGTTCAGGTGTTCGATACAGATGAACCCTCTTCCACGCTTATGGTCGGTTGCTTCTCTGTGCTCGATACCAAAGTGGCTCTCTCCGGATCCGTGGATGGTCGTTCGGTATATGGGGTTAATAGAGAGTATCAACATCTCTCTTTTGAATTGTCTTTCGGAAAGAATTTTAACGCACTACCAGACGAACTGACGGTTGTCATCCGTCAAAATGGCAGACATGACAACGAAGTCTTCGGTCTGCAGCCTACTTATGTGAAGCCAGATGCTTTGGTCTATGAGGACGAGCACAAACTCTCCTTTGAGGGAGGTCGTGAGTTCAATGTGGCGGATTTCTCACATCGTTACCGCTATAACGGACGTATCGACAGGATATCTTTCCATGCGCCTTATTATCATGTGGAAATGGTTCCGGGAAAAGAGGGTCAGGGAAAGAGTAATTCGTTTGATCATGATGTGAACGGTGGATACCTTGTCAACCAACAGGATATTTGGAGTTCTGCCGAAATTGATTACTCCATCGTCCATTTCACTTTCCCGAGGGAGGATCCATGGTTGGACGGCGCTTTGTATGTTTCGGGCGCTTTCAATGATTATCGGTTGAATGAGACGAATAAGATGGTCTATAGTTTCGATCGTAAACAGTATGAGCTGAACCTTGTGCTGAAGAACGGTGGTTACAATTTCGAATATTTGTTCGTTCCCGCGGGTACCAAGGCTGGCTTGAGCTCCCGGGCGGAGGGTAGTAGTTGGACGACGGAAAACGAGTATCAGATTTATGTCTATTATAGGCCGTTAGGCTCCAATTATGACCGAATGGTCGGTTTCGGCAGAATTCAGGCTAATTGATAAGTTTGTCTCAAATATAAAAGCGCAACCTTGTGGCTGCGCTTTTTTTTAGTCTTATTGAGTCTGTTACATATTCACTTTCGAGTATGGCGGCAAACTGATGTCGCAGAAATCACCGTCAAGATATTTGTAGTAACCTGCAATGGCTACCATGGCGCCGTTGTCGGTCGTGTAGGAAAATTTCGGGATGTGGATCTTCCATTTGTAACGTTTCGCATGGTCTTCGAATGCGGCGCGTAGTCCTGAATTTGCGGAAACACCGCCTGCCACGGCCACCTCTTTGATTCCGTAATCTTTTACAGCTTTACGCAGTTTCGCCATCAGAATGTCTATGACGGTACTCTGCAAAACGGCGCAGAGGTCTTGTTTCCTCTCCTCCACGAAGTTCGGATTCTTCTGGATTTCGTCTCTCAGCAAATAGAGGAAGGAGGTCTTCAATCCGCTGAAACTATAGTTGTAGTCCGGAATTTGTGGTTTGTGCAATGTGAAAGCCTTCGGGTCGCCCTCTTTGGCGAGACGGTCGATGACGGGTCCGCCAGGGTAGGGAAGTCCCATTACTTTCGCACATTTGTCGAACGCTTCGCCTGCGGCGTCGTCGATGGTCTGCCCGATGATCTCCATCTCCTTGTAACTTTTCACCAAGACAATCTGTGAGTTGCCTCCGGAAACGAGCAGGCAGATGAACGGGAAGTTCGGCAGTTCACGCTCTTCGCCTTTGGTGCGGATGAAGTGGGCGAGAATGTGCGCCTGAAGATGGTTCACGTCGATTAAAGGAATGCCTAAAGCGACTGAGAATCCTTTTGCGAAGGAGGTTCCGACTAGCAGCGAACCCATCAAACCCGGACCTCTCGTGAAGGCGATGGCGTTGAGATCTTCCTTCCTGATGCCTGATTGACGGATGGCTTCCGATACGACGGGGATGATGTTCTGCTGGTGGGCGCGTGACGCCAATTCCGGCACGACACCACCGTATGCCTCGTGCACTTTCTGACTCGCTGTTACGTTTGACAATAGAAATCCGTCGCTGATGACGGCTGACGACGTGTCGTCGCATGATGATTCTATCGCTAATATGTTAACCATCTCTTTTCTGCCTTTTAGTTGATTGTGCCGCGAAATTACAAATTATTATTAGGGTGTGTTATATATATATCGTTTTTATTTGATTAATTCACATTATCCCTCCTTGTAAATTTCCTTTTATGATTGGAAAATAGAAATTTTCTGTCGAAATTTGCGTTATTAATTTATAGTTTATGGATAATAGCGAAAACAACGTGCCTAAAAAGAAGAAAGAGAAGGAGAACCCGATTGTTAGTATCATTTTTAATATCGTCATCCCGGTCATTATTCTTTCAAAGTTCACTTCTGCGGATCGTTTGGGTCCTGTGTATGGACTGATTGCCGCATTGGCTTTCCCGACACTCTATTTTATTTACGATTTTATCAAGAGACGTAATGCTAATTTCATCTCCATCATCGGGTTCGTCAGCATATTGCTGACAGGTATCATCGGTGTGTTCGAATTCCCTAGCGAATGGATCGCCTACAAGGAGGCGTCTGTGCCTTTCCTCATCGGTTTCGCTATCCTCATCTCCTTGAAAACACCTTTCCCATTGGTCCGCAAATTGTTGTATAACGACGATTTGATGGATGTGGAACGTGTGAATAATATCCTTGCGGAAAAGAATATGCAGAGCGAGTTCGATAAGGTTTTGGAGAACTCCACTTATTTGCTTGCTCTATCGTTCTTGGTTTCCACCGCCACGAATTTCATCTTGGCGAAGGTGGTCATCCATAGTCCTTCGGGTACGGAGGAGTTCACTCAGGAGTTGGCGAAGATGACCGCTCTCAGTTATCCTGTCAACGCTTTGCCTGCCACTGCTGTGATGATGTTCGCCCTTTGGTATCTGATCAAGCATCTGAAATCCATCACTGGCTTGACTATGGAGGAGATGCTCGCTCCCGAATTGAGGGATAAGATGGCGGAGGCTGAAAAGAAGGAGAAAAGCTCTTCCGAGGAGAAGAACGAAGAGGTTGAGGAAAAGGAAGAAAATATGAAGTGAATTACGGAGGACGGTCTATCGAATCGTCCTTTTTTTATAAAATAACTCCTGATTCTTGTCGGGAGTGTAATGAAAGGATTGCGTATGTATAAGATTTCAGAAATTGCCGAAATGTCCGGCGGTCTGCTTGTGGGCGCTCAGGATGTGTGTGTGAACAGGTTGTTGACCGATAGCCGTTTGTTATCGTTCCCTGAAGATACTTTGTTCTTGGCTATCACCTCCAGCCGCGACGACGGACATAAATATATCGATGACCTTTATCGCAAGAACGTGCGTAATTTTATGGTTTCGCGTGATGCTTCGGAATTTTCGAAGTACAAGGATGCGAACTTTATTGTGGTCAAAGATGTCGTGGCTGCACTCCAACGTATGACTGCGGCGCATAGGGCTCGTTTCAACGTGCCTGTCATCGGTATCACCGGAAGTAACGGGAAGACGATTGTGAAGGAGTGGCTCTATCAACTTCTTCACGAGGATTATCATATCACTCGTTCCCCTCGTAGCTATAACTCGCAGATCGGTGTGCCTCTCTCTGTTTGGGAGATGGACGATGATACGCAATTGGGCGTCTTCGAGGTGGGTATCTCTAAGGTGGACGAGATGGCTAACCTTGCGCCTATCGTGGCTCCTTCCATCGGTGTCTTCACCAATTTGGGCGAGGCGCATCAAGAGAACTTCTCTTCCTTGAAACAGAAATGCTCCGAGAAGATGAAACTCTTCAAGGATTGTGGTACGATTGTCTATTGCAAGGATGATAAGTTGGTGGATATTTGCGCGCAACAGATGCACCCGAACGCTCGCTTCATTACTTTCGGTAGACAAAAGGGGAATACGATTCAAATCGTCTCGGAAGAGATTGAGGGCGGCGATACCGCTATCTCTTACCTCTACAACGGAAAGAGTTTCTCTATCAGTATTCCTTTCACGGACTTCGCTTCGGTGGACAACGCTATGCATTGCGTCTGCGTGATGGTGGCGATGGGTATCGACCAAAAGAAAATTTCCCAACGTTTGGCTGAACTGGAGTCTGTCGCCATGAGAATGGAGGTGAAGGATGGCGAGAAGGGTTGCTTGCTGATTAATGATAGTTATAACTCTGATATCAATTCGCTGAGTATCGCCTTGGATTTCTTGGCGCAGCAGGCTACGGCTAAGTGTATGGGCAAGACGTTGATTCTTTCCGATATTCTTCAGTCGGGTAAGGATCCTGACGAACTTTATTGCGGCGTGGCTGAATTGGTGGAGCGAAAGAATATCGAAAGGATTATCGGTATCGGTACGGATATCTCTTCGCATGAGAATTGCTTCAACGTTCCTCAGAAGTTTTTCTTCTCTGACACGGACGCTTTCATGCAGCATATCGATTCTTTCTCTTTCGAGAATGAGGCGATTCTCTTGAAGGGTTCCCGTAAGTTCCATTTCGAGACCATCACTGATAAACTGGCGAAAGCGGTCCACGAGACGGTGCTTGAGGTGAACCTCACCGCTTTGGTGAATAACTTCAACTACTTCCGTTCTTTCCTGAAACCGGGAACGAAGATCATGAGCATGGTGAAGGCGAACGCTTACGGAAGCGGCGACATCGAGGTGGCGCGTACTTTGCAACAGAATGGTTGTGACTATCTCGCTGTGGCTGTGGCTGACGAGGGTGTTGTTCTCCGTCGTGAGGGCATCCATATTCCTATCGTGGTGATGAATCCTGAGCCGAATAGTTTTTATAAGATTTTTGAGAATAACCTTGAACCTGAGGTCTACAGTTTCGCTCTGCTGAAGCGTATGATTTCGGAGGCGGAGAAGTTGGGTATTACTGATTATCCTATCCATTTGAAGATGGATACGGGTATGCACCGCCTTGGTTTCGAACTGAAGGATTTGGACGAACTGATCGCTTTGCTGAAGTCTCAGAAGTGTGTGAAACCTCGTTCCGTATTTTCTCACTTGTTCGGTTCCGACGATACGATTTTCGACGATTGCACGATGGCGCAGATTAAGCTCTTTACAGAGATGAAGGAGAAGCTCTTCGCCGCGTTCCCTTATAAGATTATGGCGCATATCCTTAATTCGGCTGGTATCGAACGTTTCAGTGATTACCAGTTCGACATGGTCCGCTTGGGTATCGGTCATTATGGTATGAGTGCTGTGGATTCGAGCCGCTTGGAGGAGGTCTGCACGTTGAAGACGAATATATTGCAGATCCGTAAGGTGGCTGCCACGGAGACGGTCGGCTACAGCCGTAAGGGCGTTTTGACGAGGGATTCCATCATCGGTGCTATTCCGATCGGTTATGCGGACGGTTTCAACCGTAAGTTGGGTAACCGCAACGGTAAGGTTCTGGTGAATGGTGTCTTCGCTCCGATCGTGGGAAATGTCTGCATGGATGTCTGCATGATCGATTTGACCGATGTGCCTAACGTGAAGGAGGGCGATACCGTGATTCTCTTTGGTAAAGGACATCCAATCCAAGGCGTGGCGGATACCTTGGGCACAATCTCCTACGAAGTGCTGGCGGGTATCTCCAAACGTGTGAAGAGGGTTTATTACCGTGAATAATCGGTGGTTTTGCGGATATAGAAAAGGTTGGCGTTGGTTCGTCAACCTTTTTTTGTGCTGTTGAGGCTTGTTATGTGTGGAGATTTTTTGGGCGTTTTTATAATAGTTTTGAATTGAGATGAGGATTTTTTATTTTATTTAGCCAATTTCTATTCCAGAATTCGTGAAGTGGTTACAAATATTGCGGATGAATTGTCTTCTAAATATGATACCCTCTTGATCCAAACATTAGATGGCAAATCCTATAATATCATTACAAATCGTCCCATCTATGAAGATGGGAAATTCGACGGCTATGAATTGTTTGTGGGTTCCTATGGTGAGAAAACTATCTTCATTAAAGAGGTGGATGAGACGGACTATTCATTCAACTTTACTGAAAAGGTGTTCAATTTCCCTTCAAAATATAATGATGCTGCGGTTATCGATTCGATTATTAGAGGAGAAGCTTCTAATTGGTTGAATGAACGTCCCTATTTAGCCATTTTGTCGAAAGGGGAGATTTTTTTCGAGCATTTGCTCCCAATATATTGTATACCTTCTGAATCTCCGGAGATTGACGATGTCCCGTTCTATCTGATGCTTGTAGAAATGAAGGAAATGCCGATTGTTCCACTGGATAAATAATGATTCCTCCTATAATAGATAGATAAAAAATACAATATTTGAACTGATATCGCAGGAACGTTCCCTTTACCTCTTAATTCTTCACTCTTACTTCTTAATTTTCCGGTCTGTTCTTCTTTACATATTGTGTCGGTGTCATGCCGAATTTTTCCGAGAAGCAGTTGCTGAAGTATTTTGGATCGGTGAATCCGCAGCTGTAGGCGACGTCGGAAATGTTATGCTTGCCGCTCAGCAGAATGTCGGCCGCATGTTGCAGTTTGACCGCTTTTATGTATTCCGAAGGTGAACAACCGGTGATGGCTTTGAATTTGCGGAAGAGTTGCACGCGACTGAGGGCTGTCTTCTCTGCTAGGAATTCCACCGTGAGGTTGGTCTCGGAAATATATTCGCTGATCGTCTCGTTAATCTTCCTAAGGAATTGGTCGTCTTGGCTCTCCGGAATCTCCATCTTAGGCATGCTGAGCACGCTTCGTCTGACGTGTTCCCTTTGCAGCTCCTTGTTCTTCAGCATAGCCGCCACTTTCGCCTTCAGGATGTTACCGTTGAATGGCTTGGTGACGTAATCGTCCGCACCTAGGTTGATGCCTTCGATTTGGTTGTCCACTGTCGCTTCCGTGGTTAGGAGAATGACAGGGATATGTTGCGTCAGTTGTTCTTCCTTGATTTTATGGCAGAATGTTTTGCCGTCCATTTCAGGCATCACGACGTCGGAGATGATGATGTCCGGAATCTCTCTTTGGGCGATTTCGAAGGCGGCTCTACCGTTATTGGCTGTGAGCACGTCGTACCAATCGGAGAATAGGTCGGCGAGGTAAGCCCTTATCTCGTCGTTATCGTCCACAATCAACAACTTGTATTGCTTCGTGTCGGTTCCGCTTGTTTCCGTCGTGAGCGTAGCCGTCGATTCCGTCATGACGTTCGCTTGGTTGAGTGTGCCTTTCGGGAAGTGTAGCGTGAAGGTAGTCCCTTCTCCTTTGACGCTGGTGATTTCCCAACGACCATTGTTCTTTTGTATGAATTCGTGGCAGATCATCAGACCTAAGCCGGAACCCTTTTCGTTGTTAGTTCCGAAGGTTGATTCGAGATGGTTTTCTTCCGTCAATTTTTTTATCTGCTCCTCGTCCATTCCGACGCCGTTGTCGGTGATGGACCAGCGGATTTCATCGCCCTCCTCACTATTTTGTATGACTATTTTTCCTCCCTTAGGAGTGAATTTGATAGCGTTGTTGAGCAGGTTGCGTATGATGGATGAGACCATTCTTTGGTCGATATGCGCCGAGTGTGTCGCTTGGTTCTTCAGTGTCACCTCTATCTCTTTCTCGCTCAAAAGGTTCTGTAGGAGTGTGATACTCTCTCTAGTGAGTGCGTCCATGTAGTAATCGGAAGGGGAGAAGAGGCTTGTGTTGTTTTGTATTCTAGCCCATTCGAGCAAGTTCTCCATCTGGTCTTGCAGTTTCTTAGCCGATTTGAAGGTCTGTTGCACTTTGATGTTCTGTTCCTCTTGGTTGTACTGCCTGTTGGGCGAGGTGAGGAGCGAGAGGTTTCCGACGATGGCGGTGACAGGGTTACGGAGATCGTGTGCGATGATGGACATGATGCGGTCCTTCAAGTTCAACGTCTCGTCCAACTGCTTGTTCTGCTGCTCTATTTTTTTGTTCTTGACGCTCAATTCGTCCGTTCTCTCCGCCACCAGCTTCTCCAGCTCTTCCTGACGTTGTCTCATCTGTCTCTCCCTAAGTTTGAATATGCAGTGGATGATTAGGAAGATGAAAGCGATGGCGATGATTCTGAACCACCAAGTCTGCCACCAGGCTGGGGCGATGATGATGGTAAGTGGTTGGGAGGTGGAGCATCTCTCTCCGTTTTGCTCGCACACTTTCACGAGGAAGGTGTAAGTTCCCGCATTTAAGTTGGTGAAGGAGGCTCTGCGTTCTTTGCCGACGAAGATCCATTGAGCGTTGAGACCTTTCATCGAATAGAAATAGTTGAGGTTTTCGGTTTGACCGTAGTCGATGCCGAAATATTCGATGCCGATATGGTTTTGGTCGTGGTTGAGCCGTAGGGTATCGGTGAAGGCGAGTGTTTGTTTGAGAAGGTTCTCCTCTCCGATTTTGATTTTCTCTCCGTCGATGAAGAGGTCTTTGATGTAGACGGCTGGTTCGTATTGCCCCTTTTGAATGATTTGTTCGGGGGAAAAAGAGAAGAACCCATTGTTGCTGCCGAGGTAGATGTTGCCCGATTGTGTCTTGTAGATGGCGTTGGTGGCGAAGGAGTAGCCGCCAAGGTCATCAGCCATGTCGAAGTGGCGGACAAGGTTTTCGTCAGGGTTGAAAAGAATCACCTCGTTGGTGGCGGTAATCCAAAGATTGCCGTCGTTGTCTTCGGTTATAGCGTTCAGGTTGTGTGGCAGATGATACTCCTCTTGAAGGTAGGTGAAAGTCTTCTCCTTTTCGTCGAAGATGTTCAGACCGCCTGTTGTAGTGATGAGCCATATTCTTCCCTTGCTGTCGCAGAAACACATTTTCGATTCGTTTTGCGCCAGCGTCACGTTTTTGCTGTTTTTGGTGAATATATCCTTCTTTCCGTTGTAATGGCATACAACACCGTCACTTGTGCAGATCCAAAGTCTTCCTTTGCCGTCTCTTGTGATATGGCTTGCCCATTGCGGATTTTCGGAGGAGAAGATTCCAGATTGGCAGTTCATCTTGCTGGTGACGCTTCCTGTGGCGTCATTGATGAGGAAGATACCCGCACCGTCGGTGGCGGCCCAAACAGAGTCACCCTCTACCCATAGGTTGTGTATGTTGTTGGTCGGCAAGGAGTTCTCCGATTCGCCTTTGGTATAGACCTTTTTCTCTCCGGTAAGCGTGTTGTATTTGGTCACACCGATAGTGCTGTTACCCCAAGAGGCGATCCAATATATGTTTTCCTTCCCTTGTTTGACGTCAAGTATGATATTGCCGAAAAACTTTTCGTTGGTGAATAGGTTCGTGTTCTTTTTTTGGTGGTTCAGACCTCCGCCGTCGGTGCCGATGAACATTGTCCCGTCATGCTCCGTGAAGCAGGTTACAGCATTGTTGGAGATGCTGTTAGGGTTGTCGCTGCTATGTTTGAAATAATCGAAACTATTGGCGGTCGAACCCGAGAAGAATAGCCAATAGTGGTGTGTCCCTACCCAAAGGTTATGTCTGCTGTCCTCCGTGAAACTGTTGATGGTCAGTTTGTCCACCGTGGCGGGAAATGTGATTCCCTTGTCCGATACGTCGTGAAGAAGCGGGTCGTAGAAGAGCAGCTTACCGTTGACAAACCCGATCCAGACCCTTTTCTGAGAATCCTCGTAAGTCTTTGCCACAAAGTTGCTTGGTATCAGGTCTGGATGTGTCTCTCTGCAGAAGGAGCGAATTGTATTCTTTTTCGGATTGTATAGCAACAAACCCTCGTTTCTTGTGCCTATGTGGAACGAACCGTCAGATGCGATGGTGATGTTTTGGATGTGAGGATCATGTTCTTTCCCTTTGGGGAAGGGGAGTGAGATGTGCGAAAGTTGCTTGCTTTCGATGTCGAACGTGTATAAACCCTCTTGTTGCGAGCCAATCCAGAGTTTGTTCTTCTCCATGGCCATGCTGCTGAATATGTAGGGCAGTTCATGTCTGGCGAGCACTTGGGCGTCGGGACCTAGTTCAAAGATGCCGTATTGGCTAAGAATCCATAGATGGTGGTTTTTGTCTTCTGCGATACCGTTGATGTAAGAGTCGCAAACATTCATGTCTATGTGTTTGTATTTGTTGACTCTTTTGTCGTATATCGCTAATCCTTTGTCGGTGCAGACCCATAACCTTTGTTGGGAGTCCTCGAACAGTTTCCTAAAGTTATTGTAGTGTATTTTAGAAGTGGAATCCTGCTCGCATTTGGTATATTCGTAACCGTTGTATTTAATCAGACCATTCTCAGTGGCGAGCCACATGATGCCGTGACTGTCCGAAAATATGTCGTTGATGTTACTGCATGGCGTGTTCGATTGCGCTTTTAGTGCTGAGAAGCGCATTGTCTCTCCGTATAATGGTTTAGTGACGACGGTTAGACATAAGAATATTATGGTGTATATAATGTTATGCTTTCGCATGCTATGCTCAATTTTGTTTTTTTTTTCAGGAAACAATGCAAAATTATATATTTTGGGTAATTTTTCCAAGTCGGATTGTGCTTCTCTCTATGTATTAATGCATACTTGTTTCGATATTTGTTAATTGTTTCAAATATAAGTAAAGAGGTGGGAAATTTTTTTCTCTCTAGTATATGATGATATAGTGTGAATGGTTTAATAAGTATAAAACTATTATTCGTAATAACTGATTTGGTAAATGTCCGCAGGTGAAACTTTTTCAACACGGATTAGATTATCATGGTCGTCATAATGGTAGTAGGAGCATGTGATGGCTGTTCCCTTATAGCAATAACATCTGCGTATTAATCTATCTTTTTCGTCATATTTAAGTTTCTCATAATAGTCTTTGTTAACTTCATGATGGTTTTCATCATATTGTTTAATCACGACTTTTCCTCCTTTTTTATGATGATAAATATATATTCCTATGTTCGTGGTGATTTCTTTTTCTATTTTTCCTTTTTTATCATATAAAATCCTTTGGATGACTTCTCCATTCTTTAAAGTGCTTTTTTCAATGATAGCGCCATTTTTGTCATAATCATACCTGAACGATTCATTTTCATATCGATTGGATGTGGACTCTCCATTTTTGTAATATTTGTTTAAGAGGTCGCCATGCTCGTTATAAACTCTGACATAATGATAGAGCAGGCTGTCGTTTTGATTGTATACCTCGCATTCTATCTCGTTGTGATGGCTTGAATAGTTTTTATAGATCTTCTGCTCGTTCGTCAGGTTGTTTTCGTATAGAAGGAACCCGTTTGGGTCGAATAGGGTAGTGTCGCTGGTTTTGTTATCGATTTTTGAGATATGGTACTTCACAGCTCCTTTTAAACCGGCTATTTGTGCGTCTGTTTTGAATTTCGAGGGAAGATCTGATAAGGAATCAGGCTGGCTATAGCAGTTGCTTATGGCTAAGAGGAGCAGTGCCCCTGCTATGATGAATTTTTTTAAGATGCGGTTCGTAATCATTTTTCGCATATTATCATAAGAAAATTTGATATTTCTATTTGAGAGAAAATCTATCAAGCGGATGAATAGTTTATCTGCCACGATTTTTGTGCGTCAATAATTATATATTGGGGGTAACTTTCCCGGTCGGATAAGGCTTCTATTTTGACCTTAAATACTCCTCTATATCTTTCAACGCCTTTGTTGCATCTGAATGACCTTGATCTGCGGCCTTTCTGAACCACTTTATTGCTTCGGTATCGTCTTGCATCACGCCTTCTCCTTTCCAGTAACAAACACCTAAATAGTGTTGAGCCTTTGCATGACCTTGGTTTGCGGCTTCCCTGAGCCACTTGACCGTTTCGTCATAGTTTTGTTTAACCCCTTCTCCAAAAAGATAAGCTTCTCCTAAATAGAATTGAGCATTTACAAGACCTTGATTGGCGGCTTCCCTGTACCATTTCATTGCTTCGTCATAGTTTTGTGTGACGCCTTCACCATTATAGTAAGAATTTCCTAAATTACATTGAGCGCTTGCATGACCCTGATTCGCGGCTTTCCTGTACCACTTTACGGCTTCGGAATAGTCTTTTGTGACGCCCTCACCATTGTAGTACGCATTCCCTAAATTGTATTGGGCGCTTGCATGACCTTGGTTTGCGGCTTTCCTGTCCCACTTTACAGCTTCGGAATAGTTCTTTTCGACACCTTCCCCTAACCTGTAACATATACCTAATACGAATTGTGCGGAATCGCAGTTCATTTCTGCGGATTTTTTTAATAGGGGGAAAGCCAGTGTATATTCTTTTTTGTCATAATGTTCCATTCCTTGTTCATATAACGATTGGGCCGATGTTGTGTCGGATGATGAACGATTTGTCTCCTGCGAATGCCCATGGTTACGCGTGTCTATTTTTCCTGATGGAATAACGGTGCCGCATTGTCCACAAACATTTCCGGTTACGGCGCTTCCGCATTTTGTGCATTTTATTTCCATGATAGTCCCATAATTTGTACAAATAGTTGATCGAACATCGTTCCCGTATTTGGGACATTTCCTTTCATCGGTGCATGAGATAAAAGTTATGAGTAGGATTAATAGAAAATTCTTTATCATCATGATAAGTCGTTGCTGCTAATCTTGACATCTCAAATCAGTGAAATTTATAATAAGATATAGCCGATCCCCAATGTGAGAATCTGTTTTTTTATGCTTATAAGATAATTCTTTTATTCAAAGATACTTCAAATTTAGATGCTAATCTATAATGCGCCAGAAATATACTCAAAAAAAATATTCTCGAGCTGTTTCCCCTTATGAAAAAACGAAGGATTCGGTTGCCCAAATCCTTCGTCCGTGTAATGATGGTTTAGAATAAATGTGTTTTTATATAAGTAGATTTTTTTTCTTGAGTGATTTTAGAATTATTTTTTATGTATTTGTATTTTGCTTGTGTTCCATTCATTGTTGCGGAAAAGAGCGATAAAATAGATTCCCTCTTTGAGAGAATTTACGTCTATTGCGTCGCTTCCCACCACGCCGTTAAATAGGGTTTTCCCTAAAATGTCTATTAGTTTGAATTCTGTTCCTTCAGGGACGCCTATGAGTTTAATCTCTCCGCCATTCTGAAATATGCGCATGCTTTCGTCCGGTGTTTTATGGATAGTGGCTGGGTCAGAGCTCGCCGCTTTCTTCTCTTTAGCGTTGTTGAAAAATTGGAGCATTTGGTCGAGAGCGCCGGAGTAGACTCCGTGATCTCCGTCTGTCCCTATGAATTCGCTTTCAACGCCACCAGCCTTCAAAGCTTCGTTGAAACGTTTCCCTTGGCATTGAGGAACGATGTTGTCTTTTGATCCGTGTACGGTAAGGAACGGAGGGTCCGTAGGATCGATGTAGGTGATGGCGGTCGCCAATGCATATTTGTCTTCATTGCCTTGTGCGTCGCACCCCATCTCGCTCTTTTCGTAAGAGCCATTCGAGTTCATGATAAGACCGCAACCCTCTTCCACGGTAAGACAGATAGGACCCGACCAGTTGCAGACAGCGTCCACGCTACTGCTGAAATCGGTGTAATCGCCTAATGTGCCTTCCAAATCGAAAGATGCGTTTCCTTTCTGTCCGACTTTCTCATTGCGTGTGGTTCCCATCAGAGAGGCGAGATGTCCGCCAGAAGAGAATCCCGAGATTCCGATGAAGGAGGTGTCTATTTTCAACTCTTCGGCGTTGCCGCGAAGGTAGCGGACCACCGCTTTGATGTCGTTCAGTTGAGCTGGGAAGGTGGCGTCATTGCAAGAACGGTGATTAGGCGTCACGAAGATGTAACCATTCTTCAATGCGGTCTCTCCAACTGTACCAAGATCGGCGGAGCCTTTGTAGTCGTTCATCATCCATGCGCTACCATATATGTGGATGATAACCGGACATTTCCCTTCGACATTGTTAGGGTAGTAGATGTCTAACTTGTGGTAGACATTGTTGTCATTTACGTAACTAACATCTTTTTTCGATGTGTATGAACCTAATACATTGGAGGTTTGCCATCCGTTCCAATTTTGGGCGGATATATTGGCGCATACCAATAGTGACGCCAATAAGAAAAAGTGCTTCATGGTGTATAAAACTTTTAGAAAAACATTAAACTATAAAAAAAATTCATCCAAACACGTAATACGCGAATATATGGATTTTTTTTCTTCCGTTGTCTAATATGTTGAAAATATTATCGATAAGATTTTTCCGTTGATGGTATATGTATAATGATGGAAAAAACTTTGTCGATGTGGGGAATTTTTTGCCGAAAATATTTGCGGGGTACGAAAAAAACTGTACCTTTGCACCGCATTTGAGAATGATGGCGGGGTAGCTCAGTTGGTTAGAGCGTCGGATTCATAACCCGGAGGTCACGAGTTCAATTCTCGTCCCCGCTACGATAGGGAATCTTAACGGATTCCCTATTTTTTTTATCCCGACATTTAAAAACTTTCTGCCTTTCGATATTATTACCTAAATCTTTATAATTTTGTGTTTAAGGTGATGAACTCTTTATTCGGAGGAACATTTTGTTATATATTGTCGGTCAATGAATGTTATGCCAAAATATTGTTTCATAGGCTTGTTTCCGCTGATGGTCATGCTGCTTTCTTGTGGCGGAAATCAAGAGAGGATAGTTCCGCAAGAGGGGCTTTCCGTCGGTCAGCGTGAATATGATAGTTTGGTGGCGGCGGCATATAAGGTTGATCCGTCGCTTCTTGAATTGCCTGTCGACAGCGGGACGTTGGATAGCAATGGTTGTGTACGTTTTCGTTTCTCATTGTCTGAAGCCGGTTTCTTGCCAGCCAAGGATTTCTGCCAAAACATTAAGATATTCAACAAGAATGGATCGTTGTCCGTCGAGTATTTTGACGTATTCGACAATACTATTGTTTCTGACGATTCTTTGGCTCGTAACGGAATATATGAGGGATTGGACGAGAGACTTAGGGAATATGATACTTGCAAGATATCACCTGTCGCATTAGCCGATTTCTTGGAGTCGGAAGGTTGGTATGATAGGAAAACGGGGCGTTCTTTCCTTGGAGAGGATACTGGTTCCGTGACGGATGGTAGGTTCACCTACCGTGTGTTCGATAATGTGATAGCTGATTTCTTTCCGGCTCAGGAACTCTCTGTCTATCCTCAATGGTTGGTTGTCTTGCTTAACATTAACTCAGTGCCGCCGCTTTTCTGGGAAAAGCATCCCGATGGAGTGACAGATTTTTCAGGGAACAAGGTGACCATGGAATCTCACAATAGTAAGCGGAAATGTGTTTTGCGAAGTGTGGTTTATGACATCAATGCGGAGAGTCGCTCCTCTTTTGTTCGCTTTGAGTATGTCTCTAAGAGATGAGTTTTCTCAAATAGGTTGTTGAACTATCTTTACTTAATTTGCAAAAAAATAGGGTAGAGAATCTGAATTCTCCACCCCCCTGCTAATAATTTTTATTATAGTTTATTGCCTTTTCGTGTAGATGACGTCTATACAAGGCTTCAGTGTGTCGGCTGCCGCTTTGCCGTAAAAACCTGTGGCGGTCATCCATAATTGTTGCTTGTAATAGTAATCGTAATTGTCCAAAGTACGGACAACCGGGACAAGAATCATATTGTCCATATAAGACTCTCCGCTATTGTTTATCCTATTCTGGGTAGGCCTGGTGATGTTGAAAGCGTAGAGGTCTTTCGTTTCGTCAAGCGAACAAGTGAAGGAGGTGACACCATCAGGAGTCTTGTTGTTGTAGAAGAAGTTCTCGATGCTATCCTTTTGGATGAGCAACAATTGACCGCTATACAGGTACTTGTCGCTGACCTCTTTCCTATGGAATACAAGTCTTACGGAGTTGAATTTTACCATGGATGTGTCATTCGCTTTCTTCTTGACGGAATCGATGATTTCTCCGTATGGGATAGTCACTTGGGTGTATACACCAGCTGGTGTGTAGGCGAAGGTTTGGTTGGCGTCGTTTGACTGCATCTTCTCTATGGTGTTTGACCAATCTTCGTGTTTGATAGCGTTCGCTCTTTTGACGGTCTTGTTGCCCGAAAGGAAGAAAGAGGTAACTAACGGATTAACTCCATATTTCTTTTCTATTTCTGTTGAAGTCACCATGGTGTCTCTGCCCTCGAAAGAGGTGTGGATGTCTGCGTCGAAATGGTAGTAGACCATGATTCCAGAGACTTCCACTTGTAGGATTGTGCCTTCGTTGAACGCATGTTTCACGTAAACGCCCGGAAAGAATTGGTTGAAATCGTTTTGTGAATCCCCTTTGTTGTCGATAAAGAAAGAAGATATTCTTTCTCCGAATTCTTTTGATAGCGGAATTCTGATGGCTCTGGAGTTCTTCGTTTGGTAGTTCGTCTCTCCTAAAAGTATGGATTCGTCGCAGTAATCTGAAACATTCACATTCGTGAAATATTTTTTATTTTCCAACCCTTTGTTTAATTCGAATACCTGCAACGCTTGTAGAGCGGTTGAATCACCCCAAAAACCATCGTTATATTGCATGAGGTAGATTGTTGAATCGATAGTGAGTTTTTTGGTGTTTTTTAGGGACTTTATTTCGCCATAGCGCCCATCTATGTCCTTCAGCAATGTGTTCAAAATTCCTGTCGTTGCGGAAGTTGAGGTGATGATGGTAGTGTCCGGGAGTATGATACCTCCGATTCTGGCGTCTACTTGCGTCATGTATTCGGCACTGATTTCGCCGAACAGTTCATCGGAGAATCGTCCGAAAAGCAAATAATCAGCCTTGCTCAAGAGTGAGTCGGAAACGATAGTGCTTGTTTGGACGTTTATATGGTTATGATACGTCTGTAATAAATCCTCGTCTGGTTGGATGGCGGTGCCTACGCTATTATCGTCTTCACAGCCGCTGAAAAAGAATGCTGATATGCCAAGAGCATATAGTGTTAACTTACGTAGTCTCATTAAAAAGTGACAATAAGGAAGTGTTTGTGATTACTCGGCCAAAATTTGGTCATAGAAATCGTTGTATGCGTCGACGTAGTTCTCAGGATTCTGGTACGCCAAAAATGGTTTGCCTGAATTCTCCATGTGGGCTAGTACGTCGCCATTGATTTTTTCGCTGCCGATAATCGACGCATCGGCATAGTCGATGGCGAAATTAGTCAAATCGGCATATGAAACCTCTTTTCCGTCGATTGCCTTGACGTCAGCGTCTTCAATGCCGTCGATTTTCAGCTTCTGCGCAAATTTGTCTGAGAAGGAACGCTTGAAATCGTCGCCGTAAACGGAATAGATGACTTTCGAATTTTTGAAGAATGGATCAGTGTTGAATGCCTTTTTGATATAGATAGGGGTAAGTGCCGACATCCAGCCGTGGCAGTGGATGATGTCCGGTGTCCAACGGAGTTTTTTCACGGTCTCCAAAACACCTCTCACAAAGAAGATGGAACGGTCTTCGTTATCTTCGAATTCCCCGTTCTCGTCTGCGATGGTATATTTCCTTTGGAAGAAATCATCGTTGTCTATGAAATAGACCTGCATCCTCGCAGCCTGAATTGACGCTACTTTGATGATTAACGGGTGGTCCGTGTCGTCGATGATGATGTTCATACCTGATAGACGGATGACTTCGTGAAGCTGGTTTCTCCGTTCGTTCACATTACCGAAACGTGGCATGAACGCACGGATTTCTTTCCCTTTTTCTTGAATCGCCTGTGGTAATTTCCTGCTTATCACGGAGATTTCTGTCTCCGGAAGATAAGGCGTAATCTCTTGAGAGATGTATAAAACTTTTATACTGTCCATCTTTTAATAACAATTCTCTATCGCAAAGGTATGAATTTTATGTTGAAAAGCCAAATTTTCAATTCTTTCTTTTTATTTCTTCGATATAATGCTTTCCTTTGCATTTCAATTTGGAATTGAAAATTTTTATTGGGTAATGAAGATTTATAAAACTACAAAAGGACTTGAGAACGCATTACAAAAATTGCGCTCTGAATCTAAGAGCATCGGACTCGTCCCAACGATGGGTGCGTTGCATGCGGGACATCTCTCTTTGGTGAAGAGATGTGTCGAGGAGAATGATGTGTGTGTGGTGAGCGTGTTCGTGAACCCGACTCAGTTCAATAACCAGACCGACTTGGAGAAATATCCTCGTACGTTGGAAGCCGACGCCGCATTGCTGGCTGGAGCTAAATGCACGATTTTGTTCGCTCCTTCCGTAAAGCAGATTTATCCGAAGCCTGATACGAGAGTCTTCGATTTCGGTCCGTTGGACAAGGTGATGGAGGGTGTTTACAGACCGGGTCACTTCAACGGTGTGGGTCAGGTGGTGAGCCGTCTTTTTGAAATCGTTAAACCGGTTAGGGCTTACTTCGGTGAAAAGGATTTCCAGCAATTGGCTATCATCCGTAGAATGGTGAAGGATTATAAGATTCCTGTGAATATAGTAGGTTGCCCTATTGTCCGTGAGAAGGATGGCATGGCTTTGAGTAGTCGTAACGTTCGTCTCTCTAAGGATGAGAGGAAGAAGGCTGTACGTATCTCCCAAACTTTGATGAAGAGCGTCGAAATGGCTAAGGAGAAGAGCCTTCCGGAGGTGAAACAATGGGTGATTGACGAAATCAACAAGGAACCTGTCTTGAGTGTCGAATATTACGATATCGTCAATTCCGAGACCATGCAGAGCGTCAATTCATGGGACGACGCTAAGCTGATTACCGGTTGCATCACGGTCTATTGCGGTGAGGTCAGACTAATCGATAATATCCAATATAAAAAATAAATTATGCTGGTTGAAGTTTTAAAGTCCAAGATCCATCGTGTGAAGGTCACGGAGGCTAATTTGGATTACATCGGAAGCATTACCATCGATGAGGATTTGATGGATGCGGCTAATATGATCGCGAATGAAAAGGTTTTCATCGTTAATAATAATAACGGTGCACGCTTCGAAACTTATATCATTAAGGGTGAACGCGGTAGCGGTATGATTTGTTTGAACGGTGCCGCCGCTCGTATGGCGCAGAAAGGCGACGTGGTGATTATCATGACTTTCGCACAAATGGATTTTGAGGAGGCTAAGACATTTAAGCCTACTGTGGTTTTCCCTGACACTGAGACGAATAAATTGGTGAAATAGGGAAGTCTCTCACTTTCTTGTCTAATGCTGACAGATTGAATAGATGCATGACCTTCGTGGTTGTGCGTCTTTTTTTGTGGAACTTAATAAGAAAGCCCGGACATTTGATGCCCGGGCTTTCTCTATTTGTTTCGTGTGACCGTTTAATTCGTGAATTTCAGATTCTCGCCGTCGCGGTTTACGACGATTGGTTTATTGCGGTCCACGCTCTGTGAAATCAGCGCTTTGGAGAGCTCGTTCAAGAGTAATCTTTGGATCGTTCTCTTAATCGGTCTCGCTCCGAACTGAGGATCGTAGCCTTCTTGGGCGATGAGCGCTCTCGCATCTTCCGTCACGTTGAGTTCGATTCCGCTTTCTTTGAGCATCTTGTGGATGCTTGCGATTTGGATGTCTACTATTTTCTTCGTGTCTTCCTTGTCGAGCGGTGTGAACATGAGTATCTCGTCGATACGGTTCAAGAATTCAGGACGGATAGTCTCTTTCAATAAATCCATCACCTCTTTCTTCGCTTCTGTGCTCTTCTCTTCCTTGTTCTCCGCTGTCATGCCTTCGAATTTCTCGGCTATGACGGATGAGCCTAAGTTGGAGGTCATGATGATGATGGTGTTCTTGAAGTTGACCAGTCTTCCCTTGTTGTCGGTCAGACGTCCGTCGTCCAAGACTTGCAGCAAGACGTTGAACACGTCCGGATGCGCCTTCTCGATTTCGTCGAACAATATGACGGAGTAGGGTTTTCTTCTGATAGCTTCGGTCAATTGACCTCCCTCATCGTATCCCACGTATCCCGGAGGGGCTCCGACCAAACGTGTGGCTGCGAATTTCTCTTGGTATTCTGACATGTCTATACGAGTCATCATATTCTCGTCGTCGAATAGGAACTCTGCCAACGCTTTCGCCAACTCTGTCTTTCCGACGCCCGTTGTACCAAGGAATATGAAGGAACCGATCGGCTTTTTCGGGTCTTGTAGTCCCGCTCTGCTTCGTCTGACCGCATCGGCCACCGCTCTGATGGCTTCGTCTTGTCCGACGATTCTCTTGTGGAGTTCCTCTTCCAGATTGATGAGCTTCTCTTTTTCGCTCTGCATCATCTTGTTGACCGGAATGCCTGTCCATTTGGAGACCACCTCGGCGATTTGTTCGGCATCAACCTCTTCATTGATCATGGCGGTGTCGGTCTGCAGGTCGTGGAGCTGCTGTTTGAGCTGATCTACATGTTTTTCGGCCTCCTTGATGCGCCCATAGCGCAGCTCGGCCACCTTGCCGTAGTCGCCTTGTCGCTCTGCTTGTTCTGCCTCAAATTTGTAGTTCTCAATGTTTTTGACTTCTGTCTGGATGTTTTCCACGATGCTTTTCTCGCTCTGCCAGCGGGCCTTCATCTGGTTCTTCACCTCGCTCAGCTCGCCAATCTCCTTGGCCAGCTGCGCCAGCT